>JAEUSX010000138.1 GCA_016788405.1 Flavobacteriales bacterium | reverse complement strand
AAGCGAAGAGCGAAGCGCGCTATGCGCTTGCACCGGCTGAAGTGGAGCAGTTGGAGCCGGGTGACATCATCCTGCGTCGCGGCTCCGGCCTCGTGAGCGATTTCATCTCCTCGGTGCTCTCGGAGCCCTTCGATGTCTCGCACTGCGGCATCGTGGCCGAGCATGACAGCGCGTTGTGGGTGATCCACTCGGTGAGCAGCAGTGTTTCCGAGGCCGACGGCATGCAAGCGCACCTGCTCCAGGATTTCGTGTCGCAGAGCAAGCCCGGCAGCGTGATCGTGAGCCGTCTGCGTACCGACGCCGACCGCGCGCTCATCGCTGAGCGCGCGAAGGGCTACTTGCGGCGCAAGGTGCCTTTCGACCACGACTTCGACCTGGAGGACACCACATCCATCTATTGCTCCGAGCTGGTCTGGCGGATCATCCGCGACGAGTACGGAGTGGACGTATTCGACTCGGCGGCGGTGGACGACAAGGCCGGGCGCTATCGATTCATGCGTCTGCTCGATACGGCCCGCTTCGAAGTGGTGCTGAACCACCAGAAAAAGTGACCCCGGGGCCTGGTCGCTTCGACCGATGCCCCGGGGCCGATATCGTTCGAGCGCTGCCTTATTGGGCCGCTTCCTGCATCTGCTCGCCCGCTTCTTCCATGACCTCGCCAGCGGCGTTCATGGTGGAGTCGAGCGTGGCATCGAGGCCTTCCATCACCTCGCTGCCGGTGTCGCCAGCGCCTTCTTCTTTCGCCATGTCCACGAGCCACTTGCCGTCCTGCTTCACCAGGCTAAGGGTCTCGTCAGCGTCCTTGCCATCGTTTCGGTAGGTCACCGTGGCCTTCTCGCCGTCGATCGTCTCGCCGCTGATCTTGAAGCCGGGGTTCTCGTTCTTCGGCATCATGCTAGCCATGCCGCTCATGAGGTCGAGCATGCCGGCCGTCTTCTCCGTTCCGTATTTCTTGGCCTCATCGAATTCCATCTTGTTCAGGTGGGTGAGGTACTTCTCCGCCACTTGCGTGGGGGTGTCGGATGCGCCACCGCCGCAAGCGGCGAGGAGGGCTGCAGCAGCCAGTGAGAGCAGGAACGGGGTCTTCATGGGTGTGGGTGTGGTGAAAATTGGGCGCGAAGAAATGGAATTCCCGTGAATCACAGGGATTTCGAAGCGGCCCTAGGCGCCCAAGGCATGCAAAGCGAGCGGCCCCTGGTTGCAGACCAGGTCGATGATGCTCTGCCTCGGAGTGAAACCGTGCCGAGCCGCGAACACCTGGGGATAGGGTGGCACCGGCGGTACCGCGCGATTGAGGGCTTTCTTCGGGTGGAGGAGGCTGCGGAGGTCGAACATATCCGGTGACTGCTCCTCCCTGTATTCCGAGGCGATTTCAATGGCAGCGGAAAGGCCCAGCCACCGCAGGCCAAGTTCCAGGGTGGCCATGTTCAGGTCGATCAACCGTTCGTACCGGGTGAGCAGGACCTGCTCCAGGTCATTGATATAGTGGATGAACCAGGGCGCATTGCCGTACGCGCTGCGGATGGCATGCAAGTGCTGCTGAGGCCAGGTCTCCGAATACGAGAGGCGCACCTCGCGAACGGGCATCTTGCGCCCGTGATCGTGCACGATCTGAACGCTGAGGTCCTGTCTCCCGTTCGGCCCCACGATGCTCGTCCGGGTCCTGTAGCTCTGCCTGGCGTAATGCTCGCCGATGTCGATGACGGCGCTCTGGTGACGCGCGAGGAGCCGGTAGTGCTCCACGCTGCCGAAGTAGAAGGAGGAGAGGAGCGGCTTCATCCGCCTTTCATTTCCCGATGCAGAACCTCCCGAAGATGCTGCCGAGCAGATCATCCGGCGTGATCCTGCCGGTGATCTCGCCCAAGTGCTGCTGCGCGCGGCGCAGGTCCACGGCGAGCAGCTCGCCGCCGATGCCTTGCTCGATCGCATCGCGGGCATCGATCAGGGCTTGCCGCGCCTTGGTGAGCGCGTCGACGTGGCGGGCATTGGTCACTACGATGTCGCCGGGCGCCGCCGTGGCGTTCACGAGCGCGAGGAAGCGTTCTTTGAGCTCCATCAGCCCTTCACCCTGCTTCGCGCTGATGGCGAGGGTTCCCGCGGCTCTCATCGGGGCCACATCGCGCTTATTCAGCACCGGCACGATGACCGGACCTTCACCGATCCGCTCGCGGAGCAGGGCGGTCTCGAGCGCGAAGGCCTGCTCATTCATAATGCTGGCATCGCCGAGCAGCACCACGATGGCCGCGTCCGTGGCCTTCTTGTAGCTCCGCTCGATGCCGAGCTTCTCCACCGCATCGTCCGTCCTGCGGATGCCCGCGGTGTCGATGAAGCGGAAGAGCACGCCGCCGATCGTGATCGTCTCCTCCACGGTATCGCGCGTGGTGCCGGGAATATCGCTTACGATGGCGCGGTCCTCCTGCAGCAATGCGTTGAGCAAGGTGCTTTTGCCGCTGTTGGGGGCGCCCACGATCGCCACAGGAACGCCCTGTCTCACGGCATTGCCGTAGCGGAAGCTTTCGATCAGCTCGCTGCAGATGCCCGTGATGCGCCCGATCAGCGCGATGAGCTCGGGCCGCTTCGCGAACTCAACGTCCTCCTCGCTGAAATCAAGCTCCAGTTCGATCAAAGCGGCGAAATCGATGAGTTGCTGACGCAGGTCCTCGATGCGCCGGCCGAATCCGCCGCGCATCTGCTGCAGGGCCAGGCGGTGCTGGGCAGCGCTCTGGCTGGCGATCAGGTCGGCCACGGCCTCCGCCTGGCTCAGGTCGAGCTTGCGGTTGAGGAACGCGCGCTGGGTGAATTCGCCCGGCAGCGCGAGTCGCGCGCCTGCGGCGAGCAACGCCTCCATGAGCCGCTGCTGGATGTACGGCGAGCCATGCACGGCCAGCTCGGCCACGTCCTGCCCGGTGTAGGAGCGCGGGCCCCGGAACAGCGTGAGCAATCCGTCATCGATCCGGCCATCCGCATCGTGGAACACGCCGCGCACCGTGGTGCGTTCGGGGATTGCCGCGGGCAGCGATCCGCTCACGGCCCGGGCGATCGCCTCGGCCTTTGGGCCTGAGAGGCGGAGCAGCGCGATGGCTCCCGTGCCAGGAGGGGTCGATATGGCGGCGATGGTGTCGTGGAGGTGCATGCGCGGCAGCAAATGTCCGGATCTTCGCCCCCTCGGATACGCGTAGGTCATGTGGACCCTTGATAAGCACCGCTACGACAAGCTGCCATACCCCACGGTCGTCGTCGTGGGCGGCGGATTCGCCGGACTCGAGTTCATTCAGCGCCTGGCGGGCAAGCCTTACAAGGTGCTGCTGCTCGACAAGCAGAACCATCACTGCTTCCAACCGCTGCTTTACCAAGTGGCCACCGCCAGCCTGGGCGCCGATAGCATCGGGCATCCGTTCCGAAGAACGGTCGGGCCGATGCCGAACGCGGCCTTCCGCATGGCCGAGGTGCTCCGCGTGGTGCCCGAGCGGAAGCGCGTGGAGACGAACGTGGGCGACTTCGCCTACGACATCCTCGTGCTCGCCCTGGGCAGCACCACCAATTTCTTCGGAAACCGGCAGATGGCCGAGGTGGCCATGCAGCTCAAGAGCATCAGCCAGGCCCTCGACATCCGCAGCGATTTCCTGCAGGAATTCGAACGGGCGCTGGTGCTCAAGGAGGAGTCCGACCTGAAGCGCTGCCTCAACTTCGTGATCGTGGGCGCCGGGCCGACGGGCGTGGAGCTCGCAGGCGCCCTGGCGGAGATCCGCCGGACCGTTCTGCGCAACGAGTACCGCGAGATGGCCAGCGAACTGATGCGGATCGTGCTCATCGACAGCAACGAGCGCGTGCTGAAGAGCTTCTCCGAGAAGTCGAGCGCCAACGCCGAGCGGTACTTGAAGCAGCTCCATGTGGAGCTCATGCTGAACAAGCGCGTGATGAGCGGCGATGAGGACCACATCACCCTGGACGATGGCAGCGCGCTCGATACCAATACCGTGATCTGGGCCGCCGGTGTGAAAGGCGTGACCCTGCCTGGCTTGGAGACGGGCCTCCATGAGCGCGCGGGCCGTTACATCGTCGACCGCTTCAGCGCGATTCATGGCTTCAACGATGTCTATGCCCTGGGCGACATCGCCCTGATGGAGGAGCCCGCATATCCGCGAGGGCATCCGCAGGTGGCCACGGTGGCGATACAGCAGGGGCGGCACCTGGCGCACAACCTCCTGCGCGCCTTGGAGAAGAAGGCCTTGGTGCCCTTCAGCTATCGTGACAAGGGGAGCATGGCCGTGATCGGCCGGCGGAAAGCCGTGGTGGACATGGGCCGGTGGAGCTTCGGCGGCACGGTAGCCTGGCTGATGTGGATGCTGGTGCACGTGGCGCAGCTCGTGGGTTTCCGCAATCGGGCGGTGGTGCTCTTCAACTGGGGCTGGAAGTACCTGAGCTGGAGGAACACCATCCGGTTGATCGTGCGGCCGTATGTGCGCAAGGGCACGGCTGTGGCCCGTCCATTCGTGGCGCAGGAATAGGGCGGGGTACATTCGTCCGCCTCATGGATCGCCGTCTCGTCGTCCTCTTCCTCACCATCTTCATCGACCTCGTGGGCTTCGGGATCTTCATCCCGGTGGTTCCCTTCGTGGCGCGTGAGTTGGGCGCGAGCGATGCGCTGGTGGGTGACACTTCGGTGGTCTTCTCGCTGCTCATG
This sequence comes from Flavobacteriales bacterium, assembly GCA_016788405.1. Lineage (GTDB taxonomy): Bacteria > Bacteroidota > Bacteroidia > Flavobacteriales_F > PHOS-HE28 > PHOS-HE28. Next base: position 3,136 of record JAEUSX010000138.1, on the reverse strand, counting down.
TACGCGTTCGGGCCGTTCTGGGGCGCGGTGAGCGATCGTTATGGAAGGAGGCCGGTGATCGCGATCGCGGTGGGCATCAGCGCGGTGAGCTACCTGCTCTTCTCCTTCGCCGGCACGATCTGGATGCTCATGCTCTCGCGCATGCTCACCGGCGTGGGCTCCGCCAACATCGCTGCGGCCCAGGCCTACATCACCGACATCACGCCTCCGGAGAAACGGGCGAAGTCGCTCGGCATGGTCGGCGCCGCGTTCGGCCTCGGCTTCATCTTCGGACCGCCGCTGGGAGGTCTGGTCTACGGCAGCCTCGGAGCCCCGGCCGTAGGATTCGTGGCCTTCGGCCTCTGCGTCATCAATCTGGTCGGCATCTGGCTGCTGCTCCCGGAGTCTCATGCGCACCGCGACCAGAGCGCCCCGATCCGTTTCGCGCCCGTCACCGCCACCATCAAGGCATTGCGCGACGCGCGCTTCCGCGATCTCTACCTCATCGGGTTCATCTACATCACGGCCTTCGCCATGATGCAGACCGCTGTGCCGCTCCTGTGGAAGGATGATTACGGCCTCACCGAAGCGCAGGTGAGCTACATGTTCGCCGCGGTGGGGCTGGCCAGCGCCATCGTGCAAGGCGGATTGCTCGGCTGGCTCACGCGCCGATTCTCGGAGGCTTTCCTCATCACCGGCGGGTGCATCCTGGTATCGCTCGGTCTCGCGGGCACTTGCCTCGTGCCTCCAGAGCACTTCGTCCCGCTCTCCTTCATCCCCATCGCCTTTCTGGCACTCGGCAACGGGGCCCTGTGGCCGAGCTTGGCAACCATCCTCACGCGTCGCGCTTCACCGCAGGAACAGGGCCAGGTGCTGGGAATGAACCAGAGCTTCGGCTCCCTGGGTCGCATCGCGGGACCGCTGATGGCCGGACGGGCTTACGAACTCGGTCACCTGCTGCCCTTCCTGGGCGGTGCGGTCATCATGGTGGGGGCACTGCTCTATGTCCGTTCATTCCTGGCAGCCGTGGCCATGAAGGCCGTATCCGACGAGCGCCCTTAGTTTCGCCGCCACTTCTGAAAGCACATGAGCGTACTCGTCAACAAGAATTCGAAGGTGATCGTGCAGGGCTTCACCGGCAGCGAGGGCACCTTCCACGCCACCCAGATGATCGAGTACGGCACCAACGTGGTGGGCGGGGTCACGCCAGGCAAGGGCGGCCAGCAGCACTTGGACCGGCCGGTGTTCGAGACCGTCAGCGAGGCGGTGCAGCGGACAGGCGCGGATGTGAGCATCATCTTCGTTCCACCGGCTTTCGCAGCGGATGCGATCATGGAAGCCGCCGAGGCCGGCATCAAGGTGATCGTGTGCATCACGGAAGGCATCCCGGTGAAGGACATGGTGGCCGCCCGTGAGTACCTGCGCGGCAAGGACTGCACGCTCATCGGTCCCAACTGCCCCGGCGTGATCACGGCCGATGAGTGCAAGGTGGGCATCATGCCGGGCTTCGTGTTCAAGAAAGGAAGCGTGGGCATCGTGAGCAAGAGCGGCACGCTCACCTATGAGGCCGCGGATCAGGTCGTGAAGGCCGGGCTCGGCATCACCACGGCCATCGGCATCGGCGGCGACCCCATCATCGGCACCACGACGCTCGAAGCAGTGCAGCTCTTCGCGCATGATCCCGATACCAAGGCCATCGTGATGATCGGAGAGATCGGCGGCGACCTGGAGATCCGAGCCGCCAACTGGATCAGGGAGAATTGCAAGAAGCCCGTTGTGGGCTTCATCGCTGGCGAGACCGCGCCCAAAGGCCGCACCATGGGCCATGCGGGCGCCATCGTGAGCGGCGCTGATGAGAGCGCAGCGGCGAAGAAGAAGGTGATGCGCGAATGCGGCATCCATGTGGTGGACAGCCCTGCTACGATCGGCGCCAAGGTGAAGGAGGTGCTGAGGTGACCGCGCCGGTTCATTCCGGTCGGAAGCTCGGGCGGGTGCGTGGCGCTACTTTCGCGGCCGCAAAGCCAGCCCATTGATGAGCCCGATCTTCGACCTCGACATGATCAAGGCGGTTTACAGCCGCTTCCCTTCACGCGTGGCTGCCGCCCGCAAGGCCGTCGGCAAACCGCTCACCCTCTCGGAGAAGATCCTTTATGCGCACCTCTGGGACGGAGATGCCACCACCGCTTTCGGACGGGGAAAGGACTATGTGGATTTCGCGCCGGACCGCGTGACCATGCAGGACGCCACAGCGCAGATGGCCCTGTTGCAATTCAGCACCACGGGCCGCAAGAAGGTGGCCGTTCCCAGTACCGTGCACTGCGACCATTTGATCCAAGCCCGTGTGGGTGCCAAGCAGGACCTGCAGGACGCGCTGAACAAGAGCAACGAGGTCTTCAATTTCCTGGAGTCCATCTCCAACAAGTACGGCATCGGCTTCTGGAAGCCCGGCGCGGGCATCATCCACCAGGTGATGCTGGAGAACTACGCCTTCCCCGGCGGCATGATGATCGGCACCGACAGCCACACGGTGAACGCCGGGGGCTTGGGCATGGTGGCTATTGGCGTCGGTGGCGCGGATGCTTGCGACGTGATGAGCGGGCTGCCTTGGGAGCTCAAGTTCCCGAAGCTCATCGGCGTGAAGCTCACCGGCAAGCTCAATGGCTGGACCGCCCCGAAGGACGTGATCCTGAAGGTGGCCGGCATCCTCACCGTGAAGGGCGGCACCGGCGCCATCGTGGAGTACTTCGGTGAAGGCGCCGTGAGCATGAGCTGCACCGGCAAGGGCACCATCGCCAACATGGGCGCCGAGATCGGGGCCACCACCAGCACCTTCGGCTACGACGACAGCATGCGCCGCTACCTGAAAGCCACCGGTCGGGCGGAGGTGGCGGCATTAGCCGATGCCATCGCCGCAGACCTCACGGGTGACCCCGAGGTGTACGCCGACCCGGCGAAGTACTTCGACCAGGTGATCGAGATCGACCTCAGCACCCTGAGCCCGCACCTCAACGGTCCTTTCACCCCCGACCTGGCCACGCCGGTGAGCGAGATGAAGGAGAAGGCCGCCAAGAACGATTGGCCCACGGACATCGAATGGGCGCTGATCGGTTCCTGCACCAACAGCAGCTACGAGGACATCAGCCGCGCCGCCAGCATC
>JAEUSX010000123.1 GCA_016788405.1 Flavobacteriales bacterium | reverse complement strand
GACCTCGGCGATCGCGACCTCATCATCGGCGTGAAGGAGGTCCCGGTGAGCATGTTGCTTCCTGGCAAGGCATACCTCTTCTTCAGTCATACCATCAAGCAGCAAGCTCATAATCGCAAGCTGATGCGCGCCATGGTGGAGAAGGGCGTCACGCTCATCGATCACGAATTGCTCACGGACCGGCATGGCGACCGCGTGCTCGCCTTCGGCTATTGGGCCGGTGTGGTCGGCGCCTACAACGGTTTCCGAGCCTGGCAGCGCATCCACGGTGGTCCAGACCTGAAACCCGCCCACGCATGCCACGATCTGGAAGAGTTGGAGCGCCATCTGCACGCCTTCCCGCTGCCGAAGAACTTGCGGATCGTGCTCACTGGCGGAGGGCGCGTGGGCAAGGGCGCCATGGGCGTGCTTGAGCGCGCAGGCGTTGCACGCGTGAAACCTGCGGAATTCCTGGAACGTGACTTCAATGGGCCGGTGTACACCGTGCTCAACACCCAGGACCTGTACGAACGGGAGGATGGCCAGCCTTTCAACAAGACCGCATTCCATGCTGACCCGAGCGGTCACCGCTCCCGATTCATGCCCTACGCTCGGCGCGCTCAGTTGTACCTGGCCTGTCATTTCTGGGATCCGCGTGGACCGAAGATCCTGAGCGCGGATGATCTGCGCGACCCTCGGATCGCCTTGGAAGCGATCGCCGATATCAGTTGCGATGTAGGTGGGCCGATCGACAGCACATTGAGAGCCACCACCATTGCTGATCCGTTCTACGGATACGATCGCGAGACCGGGAAAGAGGTGGCCCCTGCAACGGAACGCAGCATCATCGTGATGGCCGTGGACAATCTCCCGTGCGAGCTTCCGCGTGACGCTTCTGACGCCTTCGGCCTGGACCTGATCGAGCGCGTGCTTCCGAACCTGATCGGACCTGACGAGGAAGGGATGATCGAGCGCGCAACGATCATGCGAGCCGGGAGCCTGATGCCGCGATTCGAGCATCTGGCCGAGTACGCGAGCGTCAGAGACTAGTCCCGCCGGATCGTGGCATCGAAAGCGATGCGAGCGAATTGCTCATCGGCCGGGAACAAGTGCGCTTGGAATTCACGGCCACTCTTGCGGACCATGGTCACCAGACCCAGCCCTGCGCCGCCTCGCCCCGTGCGACCGTCGTTCGCCAGCAGTTTCAGGAAGTGCTCTTTCAGGTCGGCATCGCTCATGTCGGTGAGCACCGCCACGCGGTGAGTCAGCATCTCGGCCACTGAACGCCGGACCGTATTCCCGAAGACAAGCCGGTACGCGGTCCCTATGTCGAGCAACGTCGCGAAGCAGGTCGACTGGTGCTCGGCCTCCGTATGATGGCTCAGATTATCGAGTCCTTCCACGAGCACGTTGATCAGGCGTTTGCGCAGCACCACGGAATCACACGATCGCATGGAATAGGACTCCACCTCCGAGATGATCCGCTCCTTCATCACTTGGTCGAACGCGCCGCGAACCTCGAACACGAGCGATGCCCCATCCGCTTCACGCAGCTGAAGAACCATCTCGTCGGACCAATGCTGCAAGCTCATTCGTGTGGCTCTGGATCATTGACCCGTTGGCGCTGTTGAGGTTTTGCCCGACGGCTCTTCATGGTCGATGAATCCGCGATCAGTGTCGATATACGGGCATGGGGTCGACTTGGTTCCCATGGATTCCGGTCCATTCTGAGGAATGCCATCTCAACGGATCGCCCCCCCTGGTACATTCATCCTTGATTGGCACTGAAAGACATGCTGCACCCCATTCGCAAACCACTGTTCCTCAGCCTCTTGAGCCTATCGCTGCAATTCGCGCCAGAATGCGCGACAGGACAGGTGTACATACAAGTCGGCACGGGCTCTTTGACCAACGGCGCGAACCAATCCCCTTCGCCCTATGCGAACACGCAGCCCGGCTCGCGTTTGCAGATGCTCATCCCGGCCAGCGAACTTCAAGCAGCCGGCATGAGCGTTGGACAGATCACCTCCATCGGTTTCGACGTGGTGAATCCCAGCGGAACAACTCTCATCGGGTACTCCATCCGCATGGGCGCCACCGGTGCGAGCGCACTGACGGCCGCTTGGGAAGGAGGACTCTCATCGGTTTGGGGTCCGCTGGATTACACCGACGCAACGGGATGGAGCGAGCACACGCTCGACGCGCCTTACTTCTGGGACGGGACCTCCAACCTCGTGATCGATGTTTGCCATTACACCGGGGCAACCGCTGGCCAGAACGCGAGGGTGCGGCAGGACGCATTCGCATTCACGGCAGCCGTGCAGCGCAACACGCCCAACCCCGCCGTCTGCACCGATCCTGGCGGCACGCACATCCAGCTGTCACAGCGGCCCAACGTGCGCTTCGGATGGAACGCCCTCGATGAGCCACCCGTAGCGGGCTTCAGCGCCGCCAGTCTGGGCTGCAACGGCAGCCTCGCATTCCTCGATGCGAGCACCAATTTCCCCAGTGCCTGGCAATGGGACTTCGGTGATGGAGGAGCGAGCTCCGATCAGAATCCCGTGCATCAGTTCGCATCGAGCGGCACCTATCTGGTCACTTTGATCGCCAGCAACTTCAACGGGCCCGATACCGCCACCGCAGAAGTGACGGTGCAATTGGACTGGACGCCGCCAGTGCCGGCCTGCACGGCGCCATCGGTGGGTTCGGTCTCCGGCTTCGGCATCCTGGAAACCATCATTGAGAATGTGACGAACACCACAGCCGATGCGGCCAGTGAAGGCTACCTCGATGCCACCTGTCTTCCGATCTCGCTCCTGCAAGGCACCACCCTGGACCTCTCCGTGAGCACTGGTACCTCTGCTTCTCATGCCATCCGTGCATGGCTCGACCTCGACAACTCCGGCGCATTCACCAGCAATGAACTGGTGCTCTCAGCCACTGGTACCAGTGCCACCAGCAGCACCTTGATCGGCGCTGGTGCGGTGCTGAACACACCGCTTCGGCTCCGCATCATCGCCGCGTACGACCTGGTGACGCCATCGCCGCAGGCGTGCGGCGATGTGCAGTACGGCCAGGCCGAGGATTACAGCGTGACCGTGCTCGAGAACACGTTAGTGCCGATTGCTTCGTTCACGGCCTCCCCGTTGTTCAACTGCTCAGGAACGGTGCAGTTCACCGATCTGAGCGAGAATGTCCCCACGGGCTGGACTTGGGATTTCGGGGACAGCGGGACATCAACGGACCAGAGTCCAATCCACGTCTACGCGATGAGCGGCACCTATTCGGTCTCGCTTCTCGCAGTCAACGCGAACGGTCAGGACGACACATTGGCCGTGGACCTCATCACGATCGACCTCGAGTCGCAGTTGGCTCCTGCCGCTTGCGCACCGGGCACGTCCGCGTATTGCTGCGGCTACGGCCTGCTCGGATTCGATTTCGCCGGCATCAGCAGCTCAAGCCCCGATGGCGTTGAGGGCTATCAGGACCGCTCGTGCGGCAATATGGCGTTGGTGACGGAAGGTCAATCCTACGCGTGGTCGGTGATTCACAACGAGGATACCCCGCACGACACGCGGATATGGATCGATCTGAACAACGATGGCGGCTTCACCGCGAATGAATTGATGGCCACGGCCCTGGGCCAGGTCTCTCCTGCCGGCTCGATCATCGTTCCGAGCGGCGCCGTGATAGGCACGCCGTTGCGGTTGCGGGTGGTCACCGATGTGATCGGCCAGGCCGGAGGCGCTTGCGATGCGCCGTTGTACGGACAAGCCGAGGATTTCAGTGCGATCATCGCACCGAACACCAATCCACCGACGGCCGCCTTCAGCGCTTCTCCCACGGTGACATGCGATGGCGTCGTGCAATTCACCGACCTCAGCACCAACCTGCCCACCGGCTGGTCGTGGACCTTCGGCGATGGTGGCACGAGCAGTGATCAGGACCCGGTGCACACCTACACGGAGCTGGGCACCTACTCCGTGACCTTGACGGTGACCAATGCGAACGGAAGCGATGCCCAGACGCAGGGTGCCTTGATCCATTTCGTCCCCGCGTGGCAATGCGATACGATGCAGGTGCTGGACAACGCGTCCTCGAGCTCAGCGTGCGTCGGGATCCTCACGGACGATGGCGGCGCGGATGGACCGTACACCGCTGGAACCTCCGGCGCGTTCACGATCAGCCCGCCCGGCGCCGAGTTCGTGACACTTGATTTCAGCGTCTTCCAGTGGGGCAACAATCAGAACCGCTGGCTGCGCATCTATGACGGGCCTGATGTGACGAGCCCGTTGATCGGACAGTACCAAGGCAACGGGCTCGGAGCGCTGCCGAATGGCGGCGTGATCACCTCCAGCGGCCCGAGCATCACGCTGCGCCAAGAGCAGCAAGGCGGTGGCGGCCCACCGCCGAACAGCGCCGGATTCGTGCTCACCTGGAACTGCTCGCTCGTGAGCGTCGAAGAGATCGGCACTGCCATCCTCAGTATCCGTCCTCAACCGGCCGATGACCGATTGGCCGTCGATCTGGCCACGAGCGCTGACGCGTCGCGCACGGTGATCCTGCGCGACATCCTGGGCCGGACGATCGAGCAACGGACGATCCCGGGCTCCGCCGCCACCATCTGGTTCGATGTCGCGGACCATCCGGCAGGCAATTACGTGCTTCATGTGATCGGCGCGAAGCAGACCTGGGCGCGGAACATCATCATCCATTGACACATGCGCTTCCTGAATATCCTTTCCCGTTCATGCACGGCGATGCTTCTCTCGGCAGCAGCGCTCAGCGCCAGCGCCACGCACCTGATCGGCGGCAATCTGGGCTACACCTACCTTGGTGAGACCGCCCCCGGCAGCCAGTTGTACAGGTACCAGGTGTACCTGGAGTTCTATATGAACTGCGGGGATGACAGCAACTGGGAGTACCTGGAGGAGATCCTCGCCACGAATGGCGGCGTGATGCCCGTGGGCGTGTACCCGCAGGACCCATTGGATCCGAATGCGGACAAGACACTGCTCACCATCGCCAACTTGGCCTTGGTCGATAGCTCGTACATCGTCCCCGACCTGCCCAACGGTTGCGATGTGGGCGCTGGCCTCTGCACGGAGCGCGGTCTGCTCACCGGAACCGTGGACCTCCCGCTGAATTTCGGAGGCTACCACCTCTATTTCCAGATGAACGCGCGCAACCTGAGCATCAGCAACCTGCTCAACCCGAACGGCACGGGCATCGGCTACTACGCGTTCATTCCGCCACCACTGCTGGTGAACTCTTCTCCGATCTGGTTGGGCATCCCGACGCCGCTGCTGTGCATCAACGACACCAGCACCTTCGTGAATTCCGCCACCGACCCCGATGGCGACCAGCTGATCTTCTCTTTCGAGGTGCCTTATAACAGCGTGGATGGCGGTGGTGGGATCATCCCGCCCCCGAATGTCCTGGACAACCCTGTTCCCGTGGTGAACTACATCGCCACGTTCGGGGTGGCGCAGCCGTTCGGGCCGGGTGGCTATTCGTACATCAACGGCGCTACGGGCCTCACGCAATACATGCCCACGCAGCAGGGCAACTATGTGGTGGCGGTGGAAGTGAAGGAGTACCGCAATGGTGTGCTGATCGGCCGAACGCGCCGCGATTTGCAACTGCAAGCCGTCGTTTGCCCGCCGAACGATGCACCGGAGACCGCCGGCATTCAGCCGACGAGCTACACCGTGCAGGCCGGCGATCAACTCTGCTTCGACCTCGCCTTCACCGATCCGAATGCCGATTCGCTCCTGCTCATCGCGAGCGGGACCATCTTCGATGGCAACCTCTTCAACCCGCCGGCCACGATCATCGCTCCAGTGACGGGAGACGTCACGGTGGGCAGCACCTTCTGTTGGGACACGGATTGCGCGCAGGCGCAGGACCAGCCCTATCTCTTCAGCGTGAGCGTGAGCGACAACGGCTGCCCACCGCGCACATTGGATGTCGTTTATCAGGTCACCGTGCTCGGGTTCGCGGGTCCGGCAGCGATCAACGGTCCCGCCCTCGTGTGCACCGGCGCGACGGGATCCACCTACAGCACCACGGCCATTCCGGGCGCCGATTTCTCCTGGAGCGTGAGCGGTGGCGTGATCACCAGTGGAGACGGCACCAACAGCATCACCGTTGATTGGGGCGCATCAGGCCCCGGCACCGTGCAGGTATTCGCCACCAATGCGCAGGGTTGCGACAGCGCGCCCATCAGCATACCGGTGAACATAGCATCGCTGCCCGATGCCGATGCGGGAGCCGACCCGGCCATCTGCCCGGGAGCGAGCACGCTGGTGGGTGGAGCGCCGACCGGCCCGCCCGGGAGCACCTATGCCTGGAGCCCGAACGTGAGCCTCAGCGCGACCAACGTGGCGAATCCATCCGCATCGCCCATCACCACGCAGCAGTACATCGTTGAGGTGAGCAACAGCGGCTGCGTGAGCCGCGATACGGTGATCGTCACCGTGAACCAACCGCAGGTGGATGCGGGCGTGGGCGCCACATTCTGCGTCGGCGGGGGCGCGCAACTGAACGCGACGAGCAATGGAGGCATCTACGCTTGGAGCCCTTCAACCGGCCTGAGCGCCACCGATGTCGCGGATCCTTTCGCCGCACCCGTGGAGACCACAACGTATTCGGTGACGATCACGGACGCCATCGGATGCAATGCCACCGACAGCGTGACCGTGACCGTGAATCAACTGCCGGTCGTCGACGCTGGGACCGACCAAACGCCCTGCGCGGGCACCACGGTCGCGCTGGGCGGCGATCCCACCGGCCCGACTGGAAGCACTTACACGTGGCTGCCTTCCACCGGATTGAGCGGCGCAACGAGCGCGAACCCCCTGCTCAACGTATCGGGAGACGCCACTTTCGTCGTGGTGGTCACCGACTCGAATCAATGCGTGAATGCCGATACGGTGAACGTCACCGTCCTACCGCTACCGGATGTGGATGCCGGCCCTGATGTTGAAGTGTGCTATGGCGGCAGCATCCAGCTGCAGGGCAGCGGCAACGGTGATCTGCTCTGGTCGCCTCCTTTCGGATTGAGCGACCCCACCGCGCCCGATCCGATCTGCACCCCGGAGGCCACCACCGTGTACACGCTGACCGTTACCGGCAGCAACACGTGCACGAACAGCGATCAAGCCTTGGTGACCGTGAACGTGCTGCCCAGCGCGAACGCGGGCCCCGACGTCTCCATTTGCGCGGGCGAGAGCGTGAGCATCGGCACCGACGGTCCTGGCGACTTCACCTGGTCGCCACCGCTCGGTTTGAGCGCCACGGATGTCGCGCAGCCCGAAGCATCGCCGACGGTGACGACGACCTACTACGTGACGCTCACGGATATCACCTCTTGCTCACAGATCGACTCCGTGGTGGTGACGGTGAATGCCTTCGACCAGAACCTCAGCATCGAGCCGCCCTTCACAGGAGCATGCGAGAACACACCGGTCATCGCCACGGCGCAGCCCGACCAGAACGGCAACACCTACGTGTGGAGCACGGTCGGCCCGCTGTCGATCACGGGCGCCGCCGGAAACACGGTTGATCTGCTGCATACAACGCCAGGCACGAGCATCTTGTACCTGGTGGTGCTCGACGGGAATGGGTGCGCATCCGATACGTTGACCAGCACCTACACCACGCTGGAAACACCCGACGCGGATGCCGGCCCCGATGTGACCTATTGCTTGGGCGATAGCGTGCAGCTGGGCGGATCGCCCACAGGCTCACCGGGCTCCACGGTGATGTGGTACTCGCCCTCCGGATCCATCGCGGACACCTTGCTCGCGAATCCGTACATCACGGCCGCATCGAGCGAAACGGTGATCGTGATCGCCGCGCTGGACATCTGCGTGGGCATCGACACGGTGCACGTGACGGTGAGCCAGACCACTGCCGATGCGGGCATCGATGCGGCCATCTGCGAAGGCGATTCCGTTCAGCTCATGGCGAGCGGAGGCGTCTCCTACAGCTGGTCGCCGGTTGATGGGCTGAGCGCCGCCGATGTGAACGACCCCATCGCCTCGCCCAGCATCACCACGACCTACGCGGTGACGGTGACCAACGCCGATCAATGCTTGGGCATCGACAGCGTGACCATTCAGGTGAATTCCGTTGCTGATGCGGGCCTCGACGCGGCCGTGAGCACCTGCGGAAGCGGCATCCTCTTCAACCTCATCGATTCACTGGGCGGCGCGCCGGAGAGCGGTGGGCAGTGGTTCACCAGCTCGTTCGCTGCGCATGGCGAGCAATTCGACCCCGCCATCGATGCCACCGGCACTTACTTCTACGTGGCGGGCGCGAGCACCGCGTGCCCGGACACAGCGACGCTCCAGGTCGCGGTGACCAACCCGGACATCAGCATCAGCGGCGACGACATCATCTGCTTCGGCGACACGACCACGCTCACCGCCTCCGGTGGCATCGTCTTCAGCTGGGCGCCAACGGCCGCTGTGGTCGACCCCGATGCCAGCACCACGCTGTTCTATCCAAACAGCTCGACCAGCTACACGGTGACCGTGACGGACGCCAACGGCTGCATCGGCGAGGAGAGCGTGAGCATCACCGTGAACCCGTTGCCAGCGGCGAACGCAGGGAACAACCAGGCGGTCTGCGTCGGGACAACCGTGACGCTCGGCGGATCGCCCACGGGCCCCTCTGGAGCCGCCTACGCCTGGAACCCGTCGAGCGGACTGAGCAACAGCGCTGCGGCGAATCCCACGACGACTCCAACGGGCACGACGACCTATGACGTTGTGGTGACCGACGGGAACGGCTGCGTTGACACGGACACGGTGACGGTGACGGTGAACCCGCTTCCCAGCATCGATGCCGGTCCCGATGTGGACGTTTGCATCGGCAGCAGCGTCACCATCAACGCGACAGGCACAGGTTCCTTCCTCTGGTCGCCCAACACCGATCTGAGCAGCAACACGGTCGAGGACCCCGTGGCCTCGCCGACAACATCGCTGACATATACCGTTACGCTGACCGACGCCAACAACTGCGTGGCGAGCGATCAAGTCACCGTGACCGTGAACGCGCTGCCCACGGTGGATGCCGGACCCGACTCCTGGACATGCCAGGGCTTCCCAGCCGACCTCCTCGGCACCACCAGCGGCGGAAGCGCCCAATGGTCCCCGAGCGGCACCGTATCAGATCCTACCGCGCTCAGCACGACGGCCACGCCGTTGTCCACGACCACCTTCACGCTCACCATCACCGATGCCAACGATTGCGTGGCGAGCGATGAGGTGTCCATCGCCGTGGGCAACGATCCGCCCATTGATGCCGGCAACGATGCAACGGTCTGCGGCGGAGTTCCTGTTGAATTGGGAGGATCGCCCACCAGTGTGCCCGGCAGCACCTTCCTCTGGTCGCCGGCAGCGGGGCTGGATGACCCCACAAGCCCCAACCCGATGGCCTCGCCCGACGCCACGACCACGTACATCCTCACCGTGAGCAACGATACCTGCACGAGCACCGCGCCGGTCACGGTGACCATCGGCACCACCGGCGTCGCGGATTTCGATGCCCGA
>JAEUSX010000115.1 GCA_016788405.1 Flavobacteriales bacterium | reverse complement strand
GCCCATGCCCGCAATGGCGGGTCGCTCATCGCTGTGATGACCAACGACGGCTGGTGGAGCGATTCGCCAGGTTACAAGCAGCATCTCGCGTTCTCTTCGCTGCGCGCGATCGAGACCCGGCGCGATGTGGTGCGCTCCGCGAATACAGGCATCTCCTGCATCGTCGATCAGCGCGGCATCATCCGCCAGCGTACGGAGTGGTGGCAGCCTGATGCCTTCGTTGCCCGCGTTCAGCCGAACAGCACAGCGACATTCTTCGTTCGCTGGGGCGATCTCGTCGGCGGGGCGTCCTTGATATGCGCCGCTTCGCTGCTCGCGGCCCTGCTCTTCAGGACTGTCGGAGGACGCTCAGTACAGCGGGACCCGCAGCGCTAGAGGTCCTTCTTCAGCGACCACGGTAAGGCAGTAGACTCCCGTTGCTGCGCCGTGCTGATCGATCTCGAAGCTGTTCAATCCTTGTATCAGCGCGATGCCTTGCTCTTGGACGAGAAGCCTGCCCGCCTCGTCATGCACGCGCAGGGTCACCTGCTGATCGCGAGCAGAGCGGATGATCACGTGCATCGCATCGCCGCCATCCCAGGCGTTGATGATCGCCGTGCTGCCTCCAGCGCAGCTTGCTTCCCTGACCGGGCTGTGCTCGCTGGTGCCATCCGCATCGTCCATCCGAAGCCTGTAGTACGCGGGAGAGCTGGGCTGTTCATCCACGTATTCGTATTCGAATGGTGCCTGGCCGTTTCCTTGGGCCGCCAATTCGGCGATGGGCAGGAAGATCTCCGCATCCCCGCTCCGTTCGATCACGAACCGGCTCGTGCCCATCTCGCTGCCGGTGATCCATTGGAGCCGCACCCGCCCCGCATCGCACCGGGCATCGAATCTCAGCAGTTCCACGGGCAGCGGCTGCAGGATATTGCTCAGCGTCCAGGAGCGGAAGAAATCGGCAGGCAGCACGTTCACGTTCGTGACGGTGTTCACTGCGCCAGCGGCCCAAGTGCCCGCAGGCCAGTAATCGCCCCACCATTGAGGTCCAGGATTGAAGCGCTGGGCACCTACCGTGCTGGCTCCGGTGATCGCATTCCCTGTCCGCACCTCTCCCGTCGCGGCCCCTGGATCATACGTGAAGCCGAGGCGGATGGATGGCTTGGTCGAATAGGTGAATCCGGGACTCGCGTACGGGTCGACCAGCCAGAAGCGGTCCACCACGTTATCCGAATTGTTCGAAGGAGGTCCCACATAATAGTTGTGCATGTGGGTCACATCGCTGGGCCGGTAAGTGTTGTTGTCCCAATTGTTGCCGGCGATGGCGCCGTAATTGAACGTGCTGAAGCAGATGCTGGCCTGAGCCTCATTCGAAGCGCCACCGACCGCTTCGTAGGTGAAGGGCATCTTCACGCCGTTTGACGTGGTGAAGGGGATGGTATAGACGCCAGTGGTGTTGCGGATCTGCCAACGGATGCGGTTGAATTCGCCTTCGCTGCGGATGTTGCCCCCTGTGCCTAGCGTCTGGATGCCCGCATTCGTGGGCTCCTCGATCACCACCCAGGCGCCATTGTCGATGCGCAGCCAAGCATTGTTGTTGATCACTACGCGGCCCTGGCCCCATGCCCGGAAGGAGCTCGCGCTGGTGATTGCCAGAATGAGGCCAGCACGATGAAGGAGGGCTCGGCTCATGGTTCTTATATCGGCTAGGCGAAAGATAGAGCCCTTGGAGGTCAGAGCAAGTCGGCCGCAAGGCATGCTGATCATGGACGCGCGGATACCTTGCCGCCTCATCGGGGCCCGCACGGCTCTGACGCGAGCATGCGATTGCGAATCGACCTGCCTTGGTCACCGCCTCACTTCGGTTCTGAAGCGCTTCGCGGCATGGACCCCTTCGTGTTTCGTTCCGTGGCGGACGAGGGTCGCGCCGTGCTGGGTGCAGGGGCGCTCGAGGTGGCCGAGGAGCCGCGATTCGATGCGAGCGGTCAAGCCTCTGACTGGTGGTTCGGTCATCTTGCCTATGAGTACAAGGACCGCCTCGAAGGATTGAGCAGTCGGCACAGCGATCCTTTCCGTTGGCCGTTCACGCACTGGTTCAGGCCGAGGTGGGTGGTGGAGTGGAGCGGAGGAAGGATGCAGCTGCATGTGCACGAGTCCGAGCGGTCGGAGGCGATGGCTTGGATGGAGGAGATGCGGTCTTCGGTCGGGAATCCGGGCAAAGCGCCGCTCATCGAATGGGCGTGCGGGGCGACGCGCGATCAGTACCTCGCGGGCGCCCGCGCGCTGCTTCAGCGCATCCAGCGTGGCGACATCTATGAAGTGAATTACTGCATCGCGCATTCCGCGCGAGCGGACGGTTTCGATCCGGGCGCTGCGTTCAACGCGATGCTGGAGCGGACCCAGGCGCCTTTTGCCGGATTCATGCGCTTGGGCGAGCGCTATGCGTTATGCTGCTCCCCGGAGCGCTTCCTGCGCATCCAGGGCGCTCACATGACGGGCGAGCCCATGAAAGGCACGCGGCCCCGCGCCGCGGATGCGGAAGCGGATCGCCGTATCGCGCAAGAGCTGGTGAATGATCCCAAGGAGCGCAGCGAGAACGTGATGGCCGTTGACGTGATGCGCAACGACCTCTCGCGCACCTCGGTCCCGGGGACCGTACGGGTGTCCGAGCTCTTCGGCCTGCGCACCTATCCGCGCGTGCACCAGCTGGTGAGCGTCATTGAAGCGGAGCGGCGCTCCGAAGCGTCACCCTTCGATGCGGTGCGCGCGGCTTTCCCGATGGCCAGCATGACCGGCGCCCCGAAGGTGAGCGCCATGCGGCTGATCGATGGGCTCGAGCAGCAGGCGCGCGGCCTGTACAGCGGCACCCTGGGCTTCTTCGCTCCGGACGGCACTGCGGATCTCAATGTGGTCATCCGCACGCTGCTCTTCGATGCGGCCTCCGGTCGACTCTCGATCCCCACCGGAAGCGCGCTCACCGCGCTTTGCGATCCGGCAGCCGAGTGGGAGGAGTGCCTGGTGAAATTCAACACCATCGCGCATGCGCTCTCAGCTCCTTGATGACGTGCGCCGTTTCATCCGCCGGGAGCGGTTGCTGGAGCCGCAGGAGCCGCTTCATGTGGCCGTGAGCGGCGGTATCGACAGCATGGTGCTGCTGCATGTCATGCGTTCGCTTGGGCATCCGTGCTCCGTGCTCCATGTGGATCATGGCCTTCGCGATGCGGAGAGCGAGGCGGACCGCGACTTCGTGGAGGCGCATTGCAGGCAGGAAGGCATCCCGTTCAAATGGAAGCGTGTGGACGCGGCGGCATTCGCCAGAGCGAATGCGCGATCCATCCAGATGGCCGCGCGGGACCTTCGGTACGCCTTCTTCGCCGAAGCCTGGCAGGAGCGATCGCATAGGGTCGCGCTCGCCCATCATGCGGATGATTCCGTGGAGACCCTGTTGATGCATCTGATGCGGGGTGTTGGCATTGATGGATGGAGCACCATCCCGCCCGTGAGCGGAATACATGTGAGGCCGTTGCTCGCCGTTGACCGTTCAGCCATCAGCGCGTACGCGCTCGAGAACGGCATTCGCTACCGGGAGGACAGCAGCAACACCGAGAACAAGTATTTGCGCAATCGTGTGCGCCAGGAACTGCTGCCGCTCATGGAGGCCATGCGCCCCGGAGCGAGGCGCGCCATGTCGCGGGCGGTGAAGCTGCTGCGTGAGCTGGAGCGCGCAGGTGAGGCGGTCCGAAGCGTCGAGTCGCTCGGGTTGAGCGCATCGCATGAGCTGATCATCCCGTTCGCGGCGATCGAGAACAGTCCGACACCGACTGTGCTGCTTCATCATATGCTCCGGCACATCGGCTTCCATCCTGACGCATTGGAGCGTTTGCACGATGCTGTCCTTGAGCGGCGCACCGGTGCCGAGTTCATCGCAGGCGGCTGGCGCGCGGTCATTGATCGTGAGCGCGTGATCGTCGGTCCGGCCCATGCCGATCATCTCGCCTTCACCATCGATCGGCATCAGGCCGCAGGCGCCTTCGGCGGATTCCGATGGAGCTTTTCGGAAGATGGCCCTTTCGCAGTGCCCGATTCCATGGATGAGGCCTTGCTCGACGCGGACCATTTGGACTTTCCCATCGAGATGCGCCCCTGGCGCTCCGGTGACCGGATGCGCCCCATCGGTTTGGGCGGCACGAAGCTCATCAGCGACATCCTCATCGATGCCAAGGTTCCAAGAACCCGGAAGGACATGGCCTATGTGCTGGTCAGTGGAGGAGAGATCGCCTGGCTCGTTGGCCATCGCATCGGTGAGGGCTTTCAGGCCACGGAGGCGACGACCTTCTCGTTGCGGATCCGGAGGGACTGAATCGAGCACCAGGAACCGGGCTTGCGCCGATCGCCCCGGCGGTTAACTTCACCCTTCCCTAACCCTTGGTCATGCCCCAGCCTACCACCATCCCGAAGGAGCGCATCCCCTCCTTGCGCTTCCCGCGTCAACCGGTCCCATTGAGCGCGGATCAGCACGAGGAGATCATGCGGAGAATGGATCAGGCCACGCGCCTTGGGAACTCGGAGCATGGCAAGTGCAGGATCCTGTTCCTGGATGACGAAGGGCTCAAAGCCGTGGAGACCACGATCTGGGCCTACGATCCGGTGAACATCGTGCTCAAGTACGGCATGACCATTCCAGTTGCGCGCGTGGTGAGCATCGAGTATCCCTCGTGAACATTCCTTAACGTCTGAGCAGGATCCCTAGGATCCACCGTTCAACCCGTGCGAGGGGCGCAAGGGGCCGTTATTTTCGCCGACCTGCGCATCATGCTCGCAACCATCGCCGTCCTTTTCGCGCTCAGCGCTCCGGTTTCGAATAATCCAGTGAAATGGAAGTTCAGTGCGACCGCTGCTGGCGACGGTACGGTGCGCGTAGAGTTGCGGAGTGAGGTGCAGCCGGGTTGGCACATTTATGCCACCTCGCTGCCCAGTGACCAAGGTCCCGTCGCCACTTCCATCCGATTCCAGGAGTCCGAGTCGTTCAATCTGGTTGGGCCGCTTCACGAACCCAAGGCGGTGGAGGTGTTCGACCCGAACTTCAGCATGGAGGTGCGTTACCATGAAGGCTCCCCCGTGTTCACCCAGCTGATCAAGCCGAACGGTGCCGGTGAATTCGATGTGGTGGGCGAAGTGGAGTTCATGGTTTGCAACGACAAGACATGCCTTCCGCCGGTCAAAGTGCCATTCAAACTTCACGTGGAGTCGATTTGAGGATGCGGGCCATCACCAAGCACCTGGCAGGCGCGATCGCGATCGCTTTGCTCCATTCCTGCGCCCAAGAGCAGGCTCCTCGCGATGAGCGCGCCATCAAGCTCGACCCCGAGCAGGACAAGGTGGCTTGGGCAGTGAAGGCCGATCTGAGGGAGGATGATTCATGGGTGGTCACGTTCCATGCGGAGATCGACGAGGGTTGGAGCGTCTACTCCACGCAGAGCTTCGGCGATATGGGCCCCTGGCCCAGCAGCTTCCCGTTCGATTCGCTCGGGCATGTGGTCGCGGCGGACGGCACCGAAGAGGTGAGCTCGCACACCGTGCAGGGCATGGATGCCGTGTTCGGCATGGAGGTGAAGAAGTTCAAGCACAGCGTGGACTTCAAGCGCGGCATCCGGCTCGCGGCTCCTGAGATCCCGTTCTCGGGCACCATCGAGTACATGACCTGCAATGATGAGATGTGCCTTCCGCCGGCCACCATCTTCTGGCAATGCCATGCGGATAGCGGCACCTTCAAGCTGTCGACGACGCCCTTCGACCCGTCCGCTTTCAAGGTGGTGGGCTGCGCCGATGGCGTTTACAAGCTGGCCGGGGTCGATCTGGAGAAGCCCGTGGTGCCCGG
>JAEUSX010000113.1 GCA_016788405.1 Flavobacteriales bacterium | reverse complement strand
GCCCTGCCCACCGCCGATCGCAGCCGCATCTATGCCAGCGACGTGCGCAAGCTCTTCACTTGGTACGGCCAGTTGCTGAAGGCCGGCGAGTTCGCGAAGAAGGAGGAGGAAGCCGCCAAGGAGCCTGAACACAAGGAAGTGGCCGCGGAGAAGAAGCCCGCTGAGAAAGCGAAGAAGAAGAAGGCCGATGCGGGCGCCAAGGTGAAGCCCACGAGCAGCGGCGCGCCCAAGGCTGCCGCGGTTCGCCGTGGCGGTCAGCGCGGGAGCTGAGCGTTCCCGCCGGCGGCATTCAGCGGTTCGAGGGATTTCAATCGGCGCGCCCTTGCGTGCCGGATGCAGCGGCATGGCGCCTTCTATCTTGCACCGCCACTGCGAACCATGAACCGGATCCGTACCCTCTCTGTCAGAACACTTGCCCTCACCTGCATCCTCGGCCTTGTTGCCGTGCTGGTGGCGTGGAACCAGGACCAACTGCCCAAGGCCTCGGCCTTTCACAGCGACGCGGAGATCGCCGCGTTCCGCGGAGGCGGTCAGGGCCTGTCGAGCGGTGCCAACAACTTTTTCCGCGCCAGCGGCGATTGCTACGGCTGTCATGGGCCCGACAACATCGGCCCCGTCTTCGCCAATCGTGATGCGAGCGGGCACGATGTGAACAACATCGACGCCTGGCGCAGCAGCATGATGGGCAACAGCGCGCGCGATCCCTTCTGGCGCGCCAAGGTGAGCCATGAGGTCACGGTGAATCCGGGGCATCAAGCCGCGTTGGAGGACAAGTGCACCAGCTGCCACGCGCCCATGGGCCGCTACGATAAGTTCCTCATGGGCAACGGGCCGTTCAGCATCGCTGAGCTCGTGCAGGACCCCATCGCCCTCGACGGCGTGAGCTGCCTGGCCTGCCACATGCAGAAGCCCGATAGCCTCGGCCTGCTCTTCAGCGGCCACTTGAAGTTCGAGACGGCAGGCATCCTCTATGGGCCCTATGGCGGACCGGAGGACGAGCCCATCTTCGGATCGCCCATGACGGGCTTCGTGGGCTACGAGCCGCTCTACGGCGCCCACATCAACGACGCGGGCACCTGCGCGGGCTGCCATACGCTGATCACGGAGACCGCCGACCTCAATGGCGACCTCACGGGCGATGAGTTCGTGGAGCAGGCCACCTACCACGAGTGGCTCAACTCCTCCTTCAATACCGATGCGGATCCCGAGAACGGGGTGAGCTGTCAGGGCTGCCACATGCCGCGCACCGATGATGCCATCGTGATCTCGGCGCTCTACGACTTCCTCACGCCGCGCACGCCCTTCGGCAAGCATCACCTCGCCGGTGCCAACGTGTTCATGCTGAACCTCCTCAAGCACAACAACACCGCGCTTGAGCTCACCGCGAACCAGGTGCACTTCGACAGCACCATCGCGCGCACCTTGCGCACGCTGCAGCAGCAGACGCTCCTGCTGGAGACCACCGTGATGGACCGCACGCCGACCACGGCCGCCATTGATGTGAAGCTCACGAACCTCGCCGGGCACAAATTCCCGAGCGGCTACCCCGCGCGCCGCGCCTTCATCGAGCTGCACGTGCAGGATGAGAATGGCGCAACGCTCTTCCGCAGCGGCAATTGGGACGGCGCGTACGAGGTGGTCGGGCATGACGCCAACTACGAGCCCCACCACGATGTGATCACGCAGGAGGACCAGGCGCAGATCTACGAGATGGTGATGGCCGATGTGAATGGCGACAAGACCACCGTGCTGGAGCGCGCCAAGGAGCCGTTGAAGGATAACCGCCTCGCGCCGCTGGGCTTCACCTCCACGCACATCAGCTACGACACCACGATCGTCGTCGGCGTGCCGGGAAGCGACACGGATTTCAACCGCTTCGGCAACGGCACGGAGGGCAGCGGCACGGACATCACGCATTACCAGGTGCCCATGGGCGGCTACCTCGGCCCGGTCACCATCACCGCGCGCGTGTGGTACCAGAGCGCGCCACCGCGCTGGATGGAGGAGATGTTCGAGCTCAGCACGCCCGCCATCGA
>JAEUSX010000028.1 GCA_016788405.1 Flavobacteriales bacterium | reverse complement strand
GAATGCGAGCCTTCCTCATACCGGTCTTCATCCTTGCTGGGTCATCCACCCATGCGCAGTGGATCACCCAGAGCAACTTCGGGAACCAGGCTGCACGGGCTGTCGCCTTCAGCGACGCCGACCATGGCTTTGTAGCCGTGTACGGAGGCTTCAAGCGCACTGCCGATGGTGGATCCTCGTGGGCCGATGCAGGCTACGTTGGGGCCGATACGCTGCACCGGTTCTACAAGGAGACACGCGCCGTGCACGCCTTCACCGCCGACGAGGCCATCGCATGCGGCGTTGACCTTTGGTCCAATACGGAGATGATCCTGCGCACCGTGGACGGCGGCCTGGATTGGGATACCGTGCATGCCGGGCCATTCGGGACGGAATTGAACGATCTGCACTTCGTGTCCGCATCCATCGGCATGGCCGTCGGGGGCGATGGCCGCATCTTCCGCAGCCTGAATGGTGGCTACACGTGGAGCGCACAGGTGAGCGGCACCGCTGCGGATCTGTTCGGCGTGTACTTCGTGGATGCACTGGTCGGCATCGCGGTGGGCGATCACGTCATCCTGCGCACCACGGATGGTGGCTCGAACTGGTCGGTGCAATCAGCCCCTGTGGCGCTGCGCGGCATCGCGGCCTTCGATGCCTCGGCTTGGATGGCTTCGGGTGATGCGGGTACGGCATTGCTCAGTGAGGACGGTGGCGCCACTTGGGTGGACAGGCCCATCCCGTTCAACGATCCGGACCTCTATCGCCTCAGCGTGCTGGACGCGAACACCGTGCATGTGGGCGCCGATGCGCTGATCTACGTGACCCACGACCGCGGTTCGCTGTGGGAGAAGTTCGACATGGACCCGTCCGGCTACATCGTGCTGGATATACAGGCGGATGCATCGTTGAACGGCACCGGCTATGCTGCTGGCTTGTTCGGTCGCGTGTACAAGACCACGGCTGCCAGCGATGCAGGGCATCCGTTGATCGCAGCGGTGCCCGATACGCTCGGCGCGTGCGTGGGGGAGAGCATCTTCTTCGACAACCTGAGTTCGACCACCTACTCCACGGTATGGAAGCTGGACGGTGCAGCGGTGTCCGCTTCCACGGATGCGACCATCGTCTTTCCTGCTGCTGGAAGCCACAACGTGCGCATGGTGGTATCCAACGGCCTCTATCAGGATAGCCTGCAATTCCAGGTGCAGGTGCAAGGCGTGCCGTCCATCCAGTCGTTCAACGTGCTCGCGAGTCCTTCGCAAGTGTGCCCGGGCGCCAGCGCGCAGTTGTTCGTGACACCCGGTCAGACCGGGGTCTCCTATCAGCTGCTCGTGGGCGGTGTGCCCATTGGCACGGCACAGACCGGAACCGGTTCCATGCTGACCTTCCAGATAGCGGCGGCGCAAGCCGGGGGCGTGTATGCCATCCAGGCCACGCGCAGTGGAGCATGTGGCGTCGCTACCTCCACGGTGAACAGTCCGTTGGTGGTGCTCGCTCTGCCGCTCACCTCGTTGGCGGTGACCCTTGATCCAGCCGTGCTTTGCGCACCGGGGCCGGTGTCGCTCATCGTTACCGGTACGGAAGTGGGGGTGAACTACACCGCGCGCAATGGCAACGTGGTGGTCAGTGGACCGCAGGCGGGCAATGGCGGAACGCTCACGTTCTCCCTGGGCAGCGTGAACGCCGCGAACACTTACAACGTGCGTGCGGTGACCGTCGTGGGCGGGTGCGCGGTGGTGCTGGACCAGCAACCCGCGTTGATCTATGCGCCGATGGACGCGGCGTTCACCGTGGATGACCCATACCCTTTCGTTGGTCAAACGGTGAGCATCATCAACAACGCAACGGCCGTTGCGTTCGAGTGGTCGCTCGGCGCCGATGCCATGCCGCAAACCAGCACGCTCGCATCGCCGCAGGTGAGCTATGCGCAGATCGGTGCGCAGCTCATCACCGTGCAGATGACGAACGCTGAAGGCTGCACGGACCAGAGCACGATGACAGTGCAAGTGACCGCCCCAGCGCCTGACCTGAGCGGTGCGGTGTGTTGGTCCGGCTTGTCCGGGTTGCAGATGCCCGATGGGCCCAGTCAGCAGAAGCGTTACGTGCTGGATACCCATGTCACGGCCGATGGAAGCTTCGTGATGTGCGGGTACCAGTACCAGCCTGGCGGCATCACCTATGTCTACAACATGTTCCTCACCAAGTTCGATCCATCGGGCAACCTGCTGTGGGACCAGCTCATCGATCCCGCTGATCAGGGCACCGATTACCGCAGCAGCTTCGGCACCTCGCTCACCAGTGATCCGGATGGCAACATCTACCTGGGCGGTTCCTTCGCCTCCAACAGCTTCGTGCTCGGCGCCACCACGTACACCCAAACCGCAGCCGCGCCGCGTGGCTTCGTCGCGAAGCTCAATCCCAACGGCACCTACCTGTGGGTGGTCCTGTCCGGCGCCATCTCCGCACCCACGGGCGTCTCGAGCGTGGCGTACGAGGATGAAGGCCACCTCTACGCCATCTTCAAAGGTGGCTCGCAGCTGGTGCAGGCGAACGGGGTCAGTGTGAACATACCCAACACGGGTTACGGCTCGGAGCGCATGGTGCGATTGGATACGGACGGCCTTGTGCATCAGATCACACGGTTCGGCCAGCAGACCATCTACACGATCGGATACCTCAACCCGGACATCATCACCGCCACGGACTCCCGCGTTGCCCCCATCAGCCCGCGCATGGAGATGGGGCCGGGCGGCCGGCTCTACGTATCCGGTTTCATCGACGACAATGGAGCCATCGCCATCATGGGTGCTGATACCATCACCCGGTTGGACCCCACATTGAAGTACACGGGGTACATGGCGGTGTGGGATACGAGCAGCGGCTGGGCCAGCGCCTTTCCCACCTGGGCCACCGATCACGGGAATCCGAGGGAGATGCAGCGCGCGGCGTTCGCGCCGGATTCGGAAGGACAGGTGACCGTCATGCGCAGCTGGTACGCCTATCCACAAGCGGTGATCGAACCGCGTTTGGTCCTTGCCGATGGAACGGAGATACCGGGTGATAGCGGTACGGTGATGATGCGGTGGGACATGGACGGCGACCTGCTCTGGTGGCAGCGTCATGCGTATGCGACCCACTATGATCTGGCCTGCGATGGGAGCAGGTACTTGGCGCTGGCGCAATTCGGGCAATCGGCCATGTTCGATGCAGGTGGCGCTTCCCTCAGTACGGAGTGGGCGGGCGGGAGCGATGTGGTGCTCTTCCGCAGTGATCTGAACGGCGTCGTGCAGGGCGCGCGCTCCTTCGCTTCGGCAGGCTTCGATCATTGTGCCCCCATCGCCCTGCATGCCTGCGGCGGTGTGGTGTTCGCCGGATCGGCTGGCGATGATCTGGTGGTCGACGGCGCGCAGTTGCATGGCACCGCCGACGAGATCTATGTGCTACGCTTCGCGGAAGAGACGGAATGCCAGGCCACCGATTGCGCGCCCATCATCATGGCCGTGCGCGCGGAACCCGATGCGAATGAAGTGCACGTGTTCCCCAACCCCTCGGCGGATGCATTCCGGTTCACCGGCAAGGGAATCCGCTATGCGGAGGTCTTCAACGGGCAGGGGGCGCGAATGGCCAGCGTACCCTATGATGGCGGCGGTGCATTGCGGTGGTCCGCCGAGGGACTTCCCGCAGGCATCTACTTCGCGCGTATTCAAACCGATGGTGGTCCGGTAACGCTTCCCTTACAGGTGACCAGGTGAGCGGTTCATTGGGAAGAACCCCGTCTGGGATCGGGCTTCCTTTTTGGAATTCCCACGATCGCAAGGTGGCCGTTTCCCCATTCTGTGCCGGCAGCACGATCGGCGGCTGCCGGAGTTGCATCAAGCGGCGGGGATCGCTTTCCCCTGCTGAGGTTCAGAAAGCACGACCGATCCTGCGGAAGCTTGAGAGCATGACAGACCGCTGCAGAGGCTTTGTCACGGGTCGGTGATTCGCTTCACCCTGCGGTGGTATTGGCACCCGCCGCCAGCTGCGCCACGGATGGAAGCCTTCAAGAAGCGGACGGCTACAGCGCCTCGATCGCCGCGTTGTAGGCTGCTTCGGTCATGGGTTGCAGCGTCAGGCTCTGTTGCATGTCCTGCGTGACCGTCACCGGCATGAAAGCGGCGCTGCGTTGGCCGTTCGCATCGAAGCTCACGGCCACCAAGGTGCCCGGCTCGCCCACAGGCACCGCACAGCCGGCGCGGCGCGCCGTGGCGGGCCCCACCTCGAAGTAGATCATGCAGTCCAGGTTGGGCATCACCAGGAAGACCCAGGTATCGTATTCATCCGGCGCATTGGTCAGGTTCACGGTGACATCCGTCCCAGCGCCGGTGATGGCCAGCGGATGGTCGATGTTGAAGAAGGTGTACGGCGGCCAGTTCGGCGGAGGTGGCGGCCACCAGTCGAAATAGCCGGAATCGGCCACTTGCAGGGCACCGGTGCTGTCGGAATAAACGAACGCGGTGTCCAGCAGATCCCCGCCGGTCCCGGCCCAGCGCACCACGCCATCGGCATCCTCATCGCCCACATAGGCCTGCATGCCTGGCACCGGCACCTGATCAGGCACGTGGATGAGCACGCCCTCTTCCGCAACGGCCACCTGCTGCCCACCGCTGGTGGCGCGCAACCGCAGTTCGCCGCCGCTCCTCAAGGGCGTGCGTTGACCGCCGTCCACGGCCATGGTCTGCAGGTTGAGCCGCAGCATATCGCGCACATCGTACGCCTCCACGAGTTCCAGGGTGACCGGTCCAGCTACCGGCGCGCCGGCGGCATCGCGGAACGCGAACGGCGAGATACTGAGCAAGGTGCCGTGCGCGCTGGTGAAGAGGCCGCCGACGGAACCGGTGACGGTGAACGTCTGTGTCGCCAGCTCGCGTTGCTGCGCGAAGTGGGCGCGCAAGGCCGCGGTGCCGTTCGGCGCACTGCTCCCATTGGACATGCCGGCATCGTTGTCCTTCTTGCAACTCGCAACAAGCGCGACGCAGAGGAACAGGATCGTTGTCTTCTTCATGGTCGGTTCGGCTTTCACCGTCCTACACGGGTGCGGAAGGCTCCAGGTTGGGTCTGGTGCCAGCTTGCCCAGGCTTTTACCTCGCCTTCAAGACTCAAGCCCTGGCCGGTTGTCCGATAGCGTGACTCATCACGAACATCACTGAATGGGTCTGCCGTTGCCAAAGGCCGAAGGTCGTCGGCACAAGCACGATGGACCGCAGCGGAGGTTGTCGAACACCCTGCGGCGGTTTAGAAACTGGGAGGCCATCGGCTGCACCACGCGCGCCGGCCACTTGGTCACCGACCTGGAGAGTTACAAGGCCACTTGGTTCTGCGTGAGCGCCATCGGCGCCGCCGGCGAGGGCCTCGTGCGACCCCGCCATGGGCCGCGCGGCTTAAACGCCACTGGCCTACTGAGCTGCCTACATATGTGAAAGCCCCGGCTCCTCAGCCGGGGGTTTCGCGTTTTCTTGGTGTGGGGCTTACAAATACGTCAAGTAAATCCTTGGAAGTGTATTTTGGCTGCTGCGATTCATAAGCACCCCATCAACACCATCCGGTCAGGCAATGAAGCTCATCATATCGCTATTACTGGTTGCAACAGGACTGTGCTCTTCGTCGCAGACCAGTATGTTCGTATATCTCAACAGCGGCACAGTGGTGGAGATTCCGCTCAGCACCATCGATAGCATCATCTACACGTTCACCACACCGGTTGATCTTGCAGTGCTCACCACTCAGGCAATTGGGAGCATCACGGCAACGACCGCCGTGAGCGGAGGAGACATCATCAGCGCCGGTGGTTCGCCAGTTACGCAGCGTGGCGTGTGCTGGAGCACAAGTCCGAATCCCACCTCGGCCGACAGTACGAGCGAGGACGGCAACGGAACCGGCAACTTCAACAGCGCTCTTACCGGCCTCACACCAGGCACAGTTTATTACGTGCGCGCCTATGCCGCCAACAGTACAGGCACGGCGTACGGAAACCAAGTGCAGTTCATTACAACAGGTGGTGGTGGGGGGCTGTTCACATCCGGGCAAGGCGTAACGGACGTTAGTGGCAACCCCTATGCCTCCATCATCCTGAATAATGGTCAGGAGTGGATGGCCGAGAACCTGCGCACCACCGCCTATTCCAATGGCGATCCCATCCCCAATGTTCCGGGAATGACCTTCTGGTACCAGCTCACTACGGGGGCATGGTTGCACTATGACAACAATAGCCAGACAGCGGCTCCATATGGCAAGCTGTACAATTATCACACGGTGACCGACCCCCGTAATGTTTGCCCGGTCGGGTGGCATGTGCCTGCCGAGGTTGAATGGCAGGCCTTGGAGTTGGCTCTTGGAATGTCGGTGAATGAGTTGACTAACGCTGGGTTCCGGGGCTCGACTCAGAATGTTGGCGGTTCGATGAAGAGCGTTGGGGGGCAGTACTGGCAGGTGCCGAATGAGGGGGCGACGAATGGGAGTGGATTCTCAGGCCTTCCTAGTGGATGGCGCTCTGCACAATCGGGGATTTTCGATGGACTGGGTAACGGGAATCTCTTTTGGACCGCGACGGAATTCGGTGCGATAACAGCGTTGACCCGAGGCTTGCTTTTCAGCAATGCCGGCGTCTTTAGAGGCGAGAATTGGAAAGGGGACGGTCTATCCGTGCGATGCCTTAGAGATTGACCCCTCTCCAAGCTAATAACTACGATCCGCATGAAGCAGCAAGCCCGCCCACCCCTGCGCTCCTTGACCTTCGTCCCGTGCATCCTATGGGCTGGACTTTCAGCACAGACGGTCACGTTCCATTTCACGAATGGCGCCGAGCAGAGCCATTACTTGGCAGACATCCGCAAGCTCACCTATGCGGGCGATAGTCAAGTACTGTGGCTCTACGATGGCTCGCAGTTCATCTGGGATTTGAGCACCATCGGTTCTATTGCGTACTCAATGACCACGGATGTCCAGCATATCGCAGCGGGAATCGAACCTTTACGACTGCATATGTATCCCAACCCTGCCCCGGATGGGATGGTTATTGAAATGCATTTGCCTCATGCAATGCGCCTCACGGTTGAAATGCTGGACATGGATGGCAGGGAGGTTCGAAGCCTGTACAGCGGCGATCGACCGGCAGGCCCTTTCCGATTGCACTGGAATGCCATCGATGACAGAGGCGCACGTGTGGCCCCGGGCGCATATTTGGTGCGAATGAGCAGCCATGCGGTCAGCAGCGCTGGAACGGTCGTTATCCAGTAGTCCGAATCGCCACACGTCACCACCGCATGTTCAACTGCACACAACCCTGTCCGAACATGAAGCACTTCATTGTGATTGTATTATCGGTGATTGGCATGAAGGCATCGGCGCAGGTCGTCATGAACATCATTCAGAACAATGGCACAGTTCTGCAGATTCCGGTGAATAGCATTGATAGCATCGCGTACGCCACTTCCTCAGTGGTCCCTCCTGTTCTCAATACGCTGCCAGTCACGAGCATCACTGCCACCGATGCTTACTCCGGCGGGGAGGTCACTAATGAAGGAGGGGCATCGGTGACTCAACGAGGTGTATGCTGGAGTAACAACCCTATACCCACCACGACCGATAACCTCACCAACGATGGAAGCGGACCGGGCAGTTATAGCAGTTTCATCACTGGCCTGGCCAATGGCGGCACCTATTATGTCCGTGCCTATGCCGTGAACAGCGCGGGCGTCGCGTACGGGAACCAGGTCCAGTTCATAGCGACGGATGGAAGCCCCCCGCTTTTTACATCTGGGCCTGGCGTGTCGGATGTAGAGGGCAACCAGTATCCCTCCATCATCATGAGCAATGGCCAGGAGTGGATGGCGGTGAATCTGCGCACGTCAACGTATGCGAATGGAGATCCCATCCCGAATCAACCCAATAGCTCCACATGGACGAACAACTCTTCGGTTGGCGCTTGGGCATATTTCGATAACAATAGTTTTTACGAGCAACCCTATGGCAAGCTCTACAATTGGTACGCAGTGTCCGACGTACGGAACGTTTGTCCAACAGGCTGGCACGTTCCTTCCGACTCCGAATGGACCGAATTCACTGATTTTCTGGGTGGAGAGCTTGTCGCGGGTGCAAAATTGAGGAGCACCGATTCGCAATATTGGAATGACGCCAGCAGCGCGACGAACACGAGTGGATTCTCCGGACAGCCAGGAGGCCTGCGGGAATCCGATGGCGACTTCGTCGGGATGTCGACAGAGGCCTTTTGGTGGACTGCGACCGCGAACGGCAGTTCCACTGCGTGGTACCGGCAAGTGGACCAGAGCAGCATCTCGGTCTACAGAGGGGGCAATGAGAGCAGGCGATATGGCCGCTCTATTCGATGCCTCCGAGATTGACGAAGCTGCAGCATCTCCATTCCCGCAGTGTTTTTATCCTTCCATGCGGCACCGCCGCCTTTCCATGAGACGGCAACGCCTTACCATGCGGCAATGGCGCTATGCCATGCCGTATGAGGTCGATGCCATGTGACAGCGACGCCGTTCAACACGACGGCGCGGCCATGACATGAGACCGCGTGGCTGTGCCATGGAGCGTCGCCTCCGTCCCATGGCATGCCGCCAAGGTGCCATAGTACAGCGCCTCCATGCCATGTGACGCCGCCGCCATGCCAATTGACACCGCCGCCATGCCATGTGACATCGCCGCCATGCCATTTGACAGCGCTACCCTACCAGGTGACATCACCGCTGTCACATGGTGCCGTCCCCTTGCCTCATGGCGCCACGCCGTCTTGATATGCGACAGCGAGGCCGTCCCATAGCGCCGCGCCTTCATCGCAGTACGCCGTTGGTGGGATCATGGGCATGGGCCACTCAATAAATGGCGGCGCGCTGCGCTTTATGCACAGGGCCGGACGGCCACGCCCATGGCATCCTCGTTGGCACGGGTCAAGCGGGCGCTCACACGCCTTAGCGCGGCGCAACTCATCGACCGTGCGCGGGCGCATGTCGTCGCGCTCAGCGGCAATCCCTGGTTCCCTTCGCCCCAGCCCTCCTTGGCGGTGATCGAGGCGGCCATCGATGCGGTGGTGGAGGCCGATGCGGCCGTGCTCACCAACGGCGGCCGCCAGGACTACCTCGCGCGCAACCAGCGCATGCGCGAGCTGAAGGACCTGCTCATCCTGCTCGCGGCCTACG
>JAEUSX010000023.1 GCA_016788405.1 Flavobacteriales bacterium | reverse complement strand
ATGCTTCCGCCGACGATGAGGGAACCGGTGGTGGTCATGACGATGGAGTTGAGGTGGATCTTGGACCAGGCGAGCCACCCGGTGGCGGCGCCGACGAGCGGGAAGGCGATGACCATCTGGCCCACCTGCTCGAGGCTCACCTCGGCCGGCAGCGTGCGCAGCAGCCCGAGGGCCTTGTCGTTGTCGTGGTGCGTGGTCATAGCATGAAGCTGGTCAGGGTGTGGAGCATGCCAGCGTGCACGGGCTTCGCGCGCCCCTGCATCATGGCGCGCACAGCAGCGCGGGCGCGGCTCACGCGCACCTTCACCGCGCCTTCGGTGCTGTTGTGGATCACGGCGATCTCGGCCATGCTCAAGCCGCTCACCTCGAAGAGCACCAGGGCATCGCGCTGGTCGGCGGGCAGCTTATCGATGGCGCCGTAGAGCAGCTGCGCATCGAGCAGGGTCTCGGCGCTGGCGCCGCGCTCCTTGAGGCGCGCCATCTGCCGCTCGCTCACCTCCTCGTTGCGGCGCTGCACCCGCCAATGGCTCACGGCACGGTTCTTCGCGGCGCGGATCAGGTAGTGCAGCAGCTCGTCCTTCTTCCGGATCTGCTCGAAGCGCTGGAAGGCCCCGAGGAGCACGTCCTGCATGAGGTCCTGCACGTCCATCTTCCCGTACGCCAGCGCCGAGCAATAGCGCACGAAGGGCTCATGGCAGGGCTGGTAGGCCTTCATGAATTCGGTGCGCGGATCGGTGGACACAGCGGCGGCTTGGTGACAATGAGTCGCGGAAGCTAGCAAGAGGTTACAGGCAGGTGATGAATGGTTCAAGTCCCGTTGCTCCTCCGATCACGGTGATCGACCGCGGGAGCCGGGCCAGCTCACGCATGCGCGCCTGCCTGCGGTAGGCAGGGCCGCTCGCATCCAGCGCCAGCACCGACATGCTCGGGTCAACCTGCCACCGGACGCGCAGCTCCTACCCCGCCATCCCGCGCTTCTCCAGCAGCGGCTCCACGCGCGGATCGCGACCGGTGAGGTCGCGGTAGAGCTGGTCCTCTGGCTTGCTGCCGCCCATGCTGAGCACGGTGGCACGCAGGCGTTCGCCGTTCGCGCGCGTCATGCCGCCATGCTCCTTGAACCAGGCGTAGGCATCCGCATCCATCACCTCGCTCCACAGGTAGGCGTAGTAGTTTGCGGCATAGCCGGTCCAGGCGTGGCTGAAGTAGCGGCTGCGGTAACGCGGCGGCACCTGCTCGATGGCAAGGCCATGCTTCGCCAGCACAGCGCGCTCGAAGGCATCGACATCGTTCACGAGCGGGTCATCGGCGGTGCGCGAGTGCCATTCCAGATCGAGCAGCGCGCATGCGAGGTACTCGGTGGTGCGGTAGCCCTGATTGAAGGTGCGCGCCTTGCGCAGTTTTTCCGAGAGCACGGCCGGCAAGGGCTCGCCTGTGCGGTGGTGGCGCGCGTACCGTTCCAGCACGACGGGCTCCAGCGCCCAGTTCTCGTTGAACTGCGAGGGGAACTCCACGAAATCGGTGCTGGTGGATGTGCCGCTGAAGCGCGGGTACTTCTGCGCGCTGAGCATGCCGTGCAGGCCGTGGCCGAATTCGTGGAACAGGGTGATCACATCGTCCCAGCTCAGCAGGCACGGCTGGCCGGCCGAGGGCTTCGTGTAGTTGCAGACCTGCGTGATCACAGGCTTCTGCCCCAGAAGCGTGCTCTGATCCACGAATGTGCTCATCCAGGCCCCGCCGTTCTTGTTATCGCGCGCGTAGTAGTCGCCATAGCACAGACCGATGGCGCTTCCATCGGCGTCGATGATGTCGAACACGCGCGCATCGGTGTGGTACACGGGCAGGTCGAAGCGCTCGCGGAAACGCAAGCCGAAGAGGACGTTGGCCGCGAAGAAGACCCCTTCCTGCAGCACGCGCTCGAATTCGAGGTAGGGCTTCACCTCGGCCTCATCGAAATCGAAGTCGGCCTTGCGCACCTGCTCGGCGAAGAAGTCCCAGTCCCAGCTCTGCACCGCGATCGCGCCCCCCTGCGCATCGGCGAGGGATTGGAGCTTGGCGAGCTCTTTCCGGGCATTGGCCGCTGCAGCGGGCGCCATGCGGCCCATGAGCGCCATCGCGTTCGCGGGGCTCCGGGCCATCTGATCGTCCATCACGAAGTGCGCCCACGTGGCGAATCCCAGCAGCCGCGCCTTCTCGGCGCGCAGCTGCGCCAGGCGCGCGATCAACGCGCTGTTGTCCCATGCGTTGCCACGCCCGTTACGCGCCAGCGATGCGCGCATGATGCGTTCGCGCAGCGCGCGGTCCTTCAGCTCCGCGAGCACCGGCTGCGTGGTGGTGTTGCGCAGGTCGATGAGCCATTTCCCAGGATGCCCCTTCTCCTTCGCGCTCACTGCCGCTGCTTCAATCGCATCAGTGCTCATGCCGACGAGCTGCGCCTCGGCATCAACCACGATGGCCATGTCCGCGCGCTCTTTCAGGATGTTCTCCTCGAAGCGCGCCACGAGCCCCGCCTCCTCCTCGTTGAGGCGTGTCATCCGCTCCTTGCCCTCGGCGTCGAGCAGGGCACCGGCGCGCACGAAGCGCGTATAGCAGCGCTCCAGCAGGCGCGCGTCAACGGCGTCGAGGGCAAGCGATCCTCGCGCATCATGCAACGCCTTCACGCGGGCGAAGAGGCGCGCATCGAGCGTGATGGCGTCGTTGTGCGCGGCGAGGCGCGGCGCCATCTCCGCCTTGATGGCCTGCAAGGCCTCGTTGGTGGCGGCGCCAGCGATGTTGTAGAAGGCGCCGCATGCGCGGGCCAGGTCCTGGCCGCAGCGCTCGAATGCCACGATGGTGTTCTCGAAGGATGCGGGCTCCGTGCTGGTGGCGATGGCCTCGATCTCGGCGCGATGGCGGCGCATGCCCTCCTCCATCGCAGGCCTGTAGTGCGCATCGCTGATGCGATCGAAGGGTGGCGCCTCGAAAGGCAGCGTGCTGGGCGTGAGCAGTGGATTCGTTTCCATCCGGATGCGTTGCGGCGATTGCGATATCTCGCGGCGAAGATGCTGTGCGCAGGTGATGGCCGGGGAACACGCGCATGTGTTTTATGGACAAGCGTGTACCTTGGTGTACGCTTATGCGAATGGCGATGCTCAAGACCTGCTTGTTCATTCTTGCTTGCCTGACGGGCACAAGCGCCCTTCCGCAGCGGGATGAGCCCATGAGCATCTGGCGGGCCCGACCACGGTATCACCTCAGCCTCGGTGCCGAAGGCGGCATCGTGGAGGTGCCGCAGCAAGGTTGCAGCGATTGTGATCGCGCGTGGCCTGGTGCCCGCGTGAGCGTGCTGGTCAGACCACGCGGCAATTGGCTCTTGGGCGCCGGCTTCTCGTCACACACCGGTGCGGTCGGGCACCTTGTCCAGTACGATACCACGGTACACGTTCCCGCTCATCAGGAACTGACCATTCAGAACGGCAATCTCATCCTGGTCTGGGTGCCGGAAGGATACAGAGATCTCTATCATACCATTCGGATCGATCAGGAGGTGAGCAGCATCGATCTCTCTATTGGATGGACGATCCCGAAGAAATGGCCCCGGCGCCGATGCCATTTGACCGCAACCGCGCTCATTGGCCCGCGCATGCTCCGCGTGCAGGAGGTTCATCATTATCAGTTCAGTTCGTCAACGGACCCGATGCCGCTCGATAAGCGCACCACTGCCACCGGCTGGCTATGGACCATGCACGCGCGCACGGATCTCCACCTGACCAAGTACGTATCGCTTCACGCCGGAGCCATCCTATCGTTCGCGCTGAATTCCATGGACCTTTCCAGCGAAGCGGCCTATACAGGCGAAACGGCGCGCGTGACCAGCACCCGCGAGGTTCGCCGATACTGGCTTTCTGGCGGCATTGCCATTCATCTCTGAGCCGCTCAAGGGAGCTGCTCCTGCAACGCGTTGGTGGGCACGCTCCCGCCCACGTTCGTGAGGATGGGATCGCGGTCGTTGTCTTGTCCGGTGTACTTCACTGTGCCATCCATGTTCACATCGGCGCCGCTGTAGAGCGAGACCGTATTGGTGGGCACGCTGCCGCCCACGGCGGTCAGTATGGGATCACGGTCATTGTCCTGCCCGGTGTAGAGCAGCCAGGTGTCCGGATCCACGTTGCCGGCCCACAGCGCCATCACGCTTCCTACGGCCTTACGTCCGCCGGTGCCGTACATGGCCGTGCCGCTCAGGGAGAAATCGACGGTGGCCGCAGCGCTGCTCAGCGCGATGCCGTTCGCGGTCATCGCGCCGAAGTGATTGCGGTGCCGCACGGCCACGCGGTAGGTGCCGGCATCCGGGCAGAAGCCTAAGGGCGAACTGCCATCCGGCGCCACGATATCACCATCGCGCTGCAGCAATCCGGCGCGTGCTTCGAGCACGGCGTAGGGCGAGCTGTTCGCGCGTACTTCCACCAGCACCCAGTCCACGACCGCATTGCTGCCGGTGACCGCGAGAATGCCGGCTGAGACCGTTGTCGGTCCGGACACCGTGTGGCCCATGGCCGAATAGGGCTGTGTGAGCGGGATGAGGTTCAGTTTGCGCAGCGAATCGGTCATCAGGCCGTTCGCTGTCTTGTACGGCCCCTCGAGGAAGACCTTCGCCGCGACCACGGATCGCGGCACCACATCGCAGGGTGCCTGCAGCGTGATGAAGGTGTGCGTGGTGGAGTACTCGCTCATGGTGCCCTGCACACCACCGCACATGGAACGCACCTGCACATCATAGCTGGTGAGCTGGGTGAGGCCGCTGAGCGGGTACGTGTTCCCGGATAGTCCGTTCACGTTGGTCCAGGTGCCGCTGCTGGTGGGCTTCCACCGCAGATCGTAGGTGGTGCCGCCCGTGCCGCCCCCCGGGGCTGCGATCCAATTAATCGTCGCGCTGTTGTATGTGATCGCCGTGCTCGAGAGTCCCTGCGGAATGCTGCAGGTCACCGCATAGGCGCTCGCATTGAGCAGGTAGCAGGCCACCGGGTCGTTCGCGCCGTTGTATCCGTACACATGGATGTAGTAGGTCCCCGCTGCGGCGTTCGGATAATAGATGTACTCACTGCTGGTGCTCCCGTTCTGCGAGATAGCGACCTGCGTGCCGCCGCTGTTCAGCAGCCTTAGATCGAAATCAGCAGGCAACTGGCTCATGCTGATGTTGACGTTGCTGGTGGTGGCGAGCGTGAACCGGAAATAGTCCGCGTCTCCGCTTGGGCTGATGAGCGCATTGACCGTGGCGGGAAGCGTGAGCACCGTGGCAGCGGCCGTGCTGTTGTTCGCCTCGTACGCATCGGTGCAGGGCACGGGCGTGGTGAAGGTCTTCACCGTGCTGTACGCCGAACTGCTGGCGGAGCACACGCTGAGCACCTGGAACTCGTAGGGCGTTTCCTGCGCGAGGCCTGAGACGGAGTAGGAGTTGGTGGCGATGCCGGTGACGGTGGTCCAGCTGGGGGCACCCACGGCGCGCCATCGCAACGTGTAGCTGCTCACACCGAAGTTGGCCCAGATGAGCATGGCGCTCGCGGCCGTGAGGTTGGAGACGCTGAGCGGCTCGGGCGGATCGCAGCTGGTTCCGCATTGCGCCAGGCAGCTCGCGGAATTGACGCGACTGATGATGAGCGCTTTCGGCTGCGGGCCGAAGCCCAGGGCCAGGTTGATCCCAGTGCCACCGATCAAGTGGCAGTAGCTCATCACGGTGCCGCCGCCCGAAGGAAGGCCGGCATTGGGGCAGCTGCCTTCCGTGTACCCGGCGGTGGGCCCGCAGCCATCGATGGCCGTGCCATTGCCGTTCCAGGAGCAGTTGTGCGTGTGCGGGCTGCCCAGGTTGTGTCCCGTTTCATGCGCCACCACCATCACGCTCCAGCTGTAGGTGGGCACATTGTTGTAGCTCGCATCGATGCCGCTGTACGCCATGCGGGAACTGGTGCCTGCGCAGAGCGTGTTGAGCCATGCCACACCCCCGTAATTCGCCAGATCGAGCAGATGGGCCAGATCGCCGTTGAAGCTGGTGCGCGTGCTGCCGAACTGATTCAACCTTCCGCTGCTGCTCGTGGCGTTGTATGGACTCGTGCTGGTCCACACGAAGATCTCCGACAACTGCACCTGCACGCCATCGTTGCTGTAGATGGTGGCCATCTGGTTGAACAGGCCCGTGAGGTATGATGTGACGTTGGGCACGCTGCTTCCCTTGTTCTGGTAGATGTCGTAGGCGGCCTCCCAGTAGATGCTCACGCAGCGGATCGTCTTCATGCCAGCGCGCGGACGGTAGTCGTCGGGATGGGGCGCCACGGGCGGCTCCATCACTCCGCAGGAGAAATCAGGCGCCTCGCGCAGGTCAACGGTGCGGTACAGCACATGCCGGTTCTCCGGGTCATGATCCACGGGACCCAGGACCTGCTCATCCTGCGCGCCGCTGATCAAGCCCATGATGGCATCGGGGAAGATGCTGATGGCGGCCAGCGATCCCGGCACGCCGCGCACCACGCCACGGTAGTGCGCCCCGAGCTCGACATCGGCTGCGCCACCGGAAGAAACCGAGACCTGGAACCCCGGTGCGAAGATCTCCGCACGGATCAAGTCCACCAGCTGCGCGCCATCCGGCGAAGGGAGCTCGAGCGTGATGCGCTCGTGGCGCGCGCGCAGCAATTCACTCGCCGCGCGCTGATCATAGCGCATCGTCGTGGCCGCGCGCACCGCATCGCTCCACAGGGCATCGCGTTCGGCATTGGCAGGCAGCGCCTCGAGCAGGCGCACGGGCATGAAGCTGCCGCCTGCGCTGCGCGCCCGCTGCACATCCGATTCAACGTAGCGTTCCGATTGCGCTGAAGCATGCAGCCAGAAGAGCGTTGCGATGGGGAGCAGCCAGCGTTTCATGCGAAGGAGGTTGAAGCGTGCAAATTACCGAGGCGCCCTGAACGGGGAAAGCCCCTGGAAGGACGATCGCCCC
>JAEUSX010000021.1 GCA_016788405.1 Flavobacteriales bacterium | reverse complement strand
CATCAGCTCCTCTGCGATGCCTTCGCCGAGCTGTGCGATGCGGGGGACGCTGTCGATTGGGAGCTGTGGATCGCAGGAACCGGTGAGCTGCACGAGCAAGTGTCGCGATCGGAGAGCGGGAAGCACCCGCGCATCCGGCATCTCGGCTTCAAGCAGGTCGAGGAGATGAACGCGGTGGTGAAGGAATGCGGCGCATTCGTCCTGCCGAGCACCTACGAGCCTTGGGGCGTGGTGGTGCATGAGCACGCGTGCGCCGGGCTGCCGCTATTGCTGAGCACGGCGGTCGGAGCGGCCGAGCGCTTCCTGAAGGAGGGCGACAACGGCTTCCGGTTCATCGCCGGCGACAAAGCCTCGTTGAAGTCGGCGCTTCGCATGCTCATGCTGAGCTCCGATGACGAACTGCGCGCCATGGGGCTTCGCAGCCTGGCCTTGGGCCGCGCGTGGAGCCCGCAGGCCTGGGCACGCACGGCCATCGACCTGATGCGCGACCTCCAACCTGCGGCGATCCGATGAAGAAGCCCACCGTGCTCGCCTTCATCGATTGGTACAAGCCGTTCTTCAAGGCGGGGGGGCCGGTCCGCAGCATGGTGAACCTCGTGGATCACCTGCACGACCAGGTGGACTTTCACATCGTCGCCGGCGATCGCGACTACACGGCCGCCGCTCCGCCTGCTGACCTCCCGAAGGACCAATGGGTGGCAGGCGATCAAGGCGAGCGCGTCTGGTACGCTTCACCCGGAGCGCGCACGCTGAAGCAATGGCGCGCCCTTTTGGAGGATCAGCCTTGGGATGCGGTGTACATCAACGGGCTCTATTCGAAATGGAGCACCATGGCTCCGCTATGGCTGTTGCGCCGAACGAAGCAGCGCCGCATCGTGGCGGTGCGCGGCATGCTGGCGCGCGGACCGATGAAGCAGGGCGCCGCCAAGAAACGCGCCTACCTGCTCGCCATGAAGACGGCCGGTTGTTTCCGAGGCGTGGAGTTCCAAGCCACCAATGCCGAGGAAGCGGACGACATCCGCCGCTGGATCAGCCGCGATGCGAAGGTTCATCTGGTGCCCAACCTCGGGCGGCGGCTGGATGCCACGGCCCCGGCGCCGATCGCGAAGAGGCCGGGCGAGCTGCGCCTCGTGAGCGTGGGCCGGATCGCGCCGGAGAAGAACACGCTCTTCGCGATCCTGCGGCTCCACGGTTTGAAGGGCGATGTCCGCTTCGACCTCTATGGCACCGTGTACGATCAAGGGTATTGGCAGCGCTGCCGGGAGGCCATCGCGCAACTGCCACCGAACGTGAAGGTGACCTGGCATGACCATATCGAGGAGCAGCACGTGCGCGGCGTCATCGAGCAGGCGCACGCGGTCTTCATGCCCAGCGTGGGCGAGAACTTCGGGCACACCATGCTGGAGGCGCTGGTGGCGGGCAGGCCCTTGCTCATCAGCGACCGTACGCCGTGGAAGGACCTCGAAGCGAAGCACGCCGGCTGGGACCTTGCGCTGGAGGAGCCGGAGCGTTTCGAAGAGGTGCTCACCGGAATGCTGGGAATGGATGGGGCAGCGCATGCGGTCTGGGTGGAAGGCGCATCCGCCCTGGGCAAACGATATTTGGCCGATGCCACGGGCGTGGAACGAAGCCTCGCCCTGTTCACGCCATGAGCGAGCGCGCCACTGTCGATCTCTCCCGCTTCGATAACTCGAAGACCTTCGATCCCGGTGCGGGCCTCGTGAAACGCACGATCTGGTACTTCACCAACGCGCTCTTCTTCCTCAATCCGTGCTTCCCGTTCCGTTCGCCGAAGCCCGCGCTCTTGCGCTTGTTCGGTGCCAGGGTGGGGAAGGGCGTGGTGATCCATCCCGGGGTGAACATCAAATTCCCCTGGAAGCTCTCCATCGGCGATCACAGCTGGATCGGGCAGCGCGTATGGCTCGACAATCTCGATCGACTCACCATCGGCAGCAACGTCGTGATCAGCCAGGGCGCCATGATCATACAAGGCAGCCATGACTACAAGAAGGTTGATTACCCCACCTACAGCAAGCCGGTGACGCTGGAGGATGGCAGCTGGGTGGGAGCGGGGGCCATCGTCACCCTGGGCGTTACGCTCAAGAGCCACAGCGTGCTCGCCGTGGGCAGCGTGGCCACCAAGGATCTGGAGGCCTACACGATCTACCAGGGGAATCCGGCGGTGGCGGTGAGGGAACGCACCATCGCATGAGGCAGGTCATGCGTTCAGCGAGCCTGGCATGAAGCACCTTGCTCCTTGGCGCAAGCCCCTTTACGCGCTGCTCGCGCTGCTCCTGGCCGCGGACCTCACCTATTCGTTCCTCCAGTACCTGCACCAGCCCTTGGATGGCGACATGGCTTGGAATGTGGTGCCCGCCGCCGATGTGGCTCCGGTGCTGCACGATCCGCTGGGGTTCGAGGCCATGGTTCACGGACGCACCTACCCGAATCCGAACCGCTTCTTCTGCCATTGGGTCTTTCGCGCCTATCTGGGCGATGCGCCCTTGCTGCTCCAATCCCGGTTTCACGCGATCGACAGCGTGTACTTGGCCTGCGCGATCGCCAAGCTGCTGATCCACCTCCTGCTGCTCTTCCTCCTGGCCGCGTATGCGACCGGGAGCATCGACGTGCGCCGATTGGAGTTCATTGGTGCCGCCGTGCTCATCACCCCGTTGTTCCAAGCCAATGGCTATCGGAGCTACATGGGCATCATCGATCCCTCCACCACGTATTCCTTCTTCTACGCGCTGCCTTGCGCCTTGCTGCTCGTGTACTTCCTGCCCGTGTTCCTACGAGCTGGGGCGGATCGGGGTCTCCGGCGCCATTGGTGGTGGACCGTGCCGTTCGCGTTCGTGGTCTGCCTCAGCGGTCCGCTGAACCCTGGAGCGGTGCTGGTCGCCGTGCTGCTGCTCATCGCCCAGCCGCTCTTGAGCGCGCTTCGGAACGGTTGGGCGGGACCGGTTCCTTTCTTGAGGTCGTTGCCCGCATCGTACGGCCCGTACCTGCTTCCGGTGGTCGTGCTCTCGCTGTATTCCCTCCACCTCGGCCGCTACAATTCCATCACCATCGAAACGCTGATCCCGCTGGCCGATCGCTTCGCGCAACTGCCCATCGGACTCTACTACCTGCTCACGCAGAAGCTCGGATTCCCCGTGCTCATCGGGGTCATCGGAATCAACCTGGCGATCGTTTCCCGGGACCGATCCACCGCTGCGCTGCGCATCATCCGGACGGCGAAGTGGATCGCCGCCTTCGCCCTGATCTACGTGCTGCTCCTTCCTTTCGGAGGATACCGCGATTACCGGCCGCACGTGGTGCGGTACGATACGGTGATGCCCGTCACGCTCGCGCTCTTTTTCCTGTTCGCGACGTCAACGCTTCATATCCTGAATGCGCTGCGTTCCCGTTGGTACGTCGTGCTTCCGCTTGCTGCCATGGCGGTGTTCACCGTGGCCGATGAGCCCGGTTTTCATCAGGACCGTTGCGAGCGCGCCGCCTTGGAGGCCATCGCCGCTTCCAATGAAGAAGTCGTGGCGCTTGAGCAGGAGTGCAGCGTGGTGGATTGGAGGCCCATTCACGATCCAGGCCTTTCAGAGCTGAATGCAGAGCTTCTGTTGATTTGGCGGATCACGGACCGTAAGAAGCTGTACTACAATGCCACAGGGCAGTGAATGAAGACTACCTTGGTTGAACCGCTCCGAGGGCTCCGATGAAAGTCACGCTCATCACCGTCTGCCGCAACGTGGCAGCTGTCATCGCCGAGACACTCGATAGTGTGCGCGCCCAGTCGCATCCCGACATCGAGCTGGTCGTGATCGACGGCGCCAGCAACGACGGCACGGTGGGGATCCTCGAACGCTACCGAAGCGTGCCCGGGAAGCGCGGCATCGACATCCTCGTGAGCGAGCCGGACAAGGGCATCTATGACGCCATGAACAAAGGCCTGGCTCGCGCCACGGGGGACATCATCGGCTTCGTGAACGCCGGCGACCTGCTCATGACGCGCGACACCATCGCGCAGGTGGTGGATGCCTTCCGGCGCAGCCATGCCGATGCCGTCTACGGCGATATCATCATGGTGGATGAGCAGGACATCTCGAAGGTGCACCGCACATGGCTCAGCGGCACTTACCACCGCGACAACTTCCGCAAGGGCTGGATGCCGCCGCACGTGGGCACCTTCATCCGCAAGAGCGCATACGACCGCTTCGGGCACTTCAACACGGACCTGCGCATCGGCGCTGACTACGAGATCCTGCTGCGGTTCCTCTACAAGCACGGGATCCCTGCCGTGCACCTGCGCGAGGTGCTCGTGCGATTCCGCTTGGGCGGCATGAGCAACGGCAACGTGAGGCAGATCCTGCAAGCCAACCGCGAAGTGCGCCGCTCCTGGAAGCTGAACGGATTACAGGCGCCCCCGCTGCTCGTCACGCGCAAGCTGTGGAGCAAGGTGATGCAGTTCTTCCACTGACCGGATGCGATCGAAGGCCCGCCCTCGGCGCGAATCCTACCTTCGCCGCCCATGAGCCGGGTGCGCCTGCACGACAAGGAATTCGAGCCGTACATCAGCGAGCGCGACGTGGCGGCCGCCATCGACAAGGTGGCCGCCGACCTGAACCGCGACTTCGCGGGCAAGCGCCCGGTGCTCATCGGGGTGCTGAATGGCGCCTTCTTCTTCGCCGCCGAGCTGGTGAAGCGGCTCACCATCGAGTGCGAGGTCACCTTCGTGAAGGTGGCCAGTTACCACGGCACGCGCAGCAGCGGGAAGGTGAGCGACCTCATCGGCCTCAGCGAGCGCATCGAAGGCCGGCACGTGATCGTGCTGGAGGACATCGTGGATACCGGAGGCACCGTGCGCCACATCATGGACGCGTTGCGCGACCATCACCCGGCCAGCGTGCGCATCGCCGCCCTGCTCTTCAAGCCGGAAGCGTACAAGCAGGACATCCGCATCGACCATGTGGCGCTGGAGATCCCCAATGCCTTCGTGGTGGGCAGCGGCCTCGATCACGACGGCCTGGGCCGCAACCTGCCCGGCATCTACACCATCACCGCATCCTGAGCGTTAAGCGAGCCACGAAGCATGAGCAAACTGAACATCGTCCTCTTCGGTCCCCCGGGCGCCGGCAAGGGCACGCAGAGCGAATTCCTGATCAAGAAGTACGGGCTGGTGCACCTCAGCACCGGCGACCTGCTGCGCGCGGAGAAGGAGGCCGGCACCGAACTGGGTCTCATGGCGCAGGAGATCATGGGCCGCGGCGAACTGGTGAGCGATGAGATCGTGATCGGCATGATCCGCAACAAGATCGAGGCGAACACCGCCGCGAAGGGCTTCATCTTCGATGGCTTCCCGCGCACGCAGGCCCAGGCCGTGGCGCTCGACGCCATGCTGAATGCCAAGAGCGAGCCCATCACCGCCATGCTCGCGCTCGAAGTGCCCGAGGAGGA
>JAEUSX010000208.1 GCA_016788405.1 Flavobacteriales bacterium | reverse complement strand
TACGGCCGAAGCGACGAGCAACCTGCGCCGCGCCTGCCACACCAATGGCATCCGCATGCGCGTAGTGAAGAACACCCTGCTCCGGAAGGCGATGGAGCGGATCGAGAACAAGGACTACAGCGCTTTGTTCCCCACCCTCGCGGGTCAGACCGCGGTGATGTTCGCTGAGAAGGGCAACGCCCCGGCGAAGCTGATCCAGGACTTCCGCAAGAAGAACCCAGCGCCCAAGGACGTGGTTCCCAAGCCACAGCTCAAGAGCGCCTGGATCGACGAAGCCGTCTTCATCGGTGACGACCAGATCGCGATGCTCGCGAACCTGAAAGGCAAGGAGGAGCTCATCGGC
Organism: Flavobacteriales bacterium; assembly: GCA_016788405.1. Classification (GTDB taxonomy): domain Bacteria; phylum Bacteroidota; class Bacteroidia; order Flavobacteriales_F; family PHOS-HE28; genus PHOS-HE28. Next base: position 3,240 of record JAEUSX010000208.1, on the reverse strand, counting down.
GAGATCATCGGCCTGCTCCAGAGCCCGATCAAGAACGTCATCGGCAGCCTGCAAGGCGGTGGTGGCCAGAAGATCGCCGGTCTGGTGAAAGCACTCGAAGCACGAGCTCAAGCATAAGACAAACAGGGACGGGGAGTTCCCCAGCCCGACAAACGCGTTACGCACAGTCCGCTTCCACGAACTAACCGCAACAACCCCGAAAAAATGGCAGACATCAAAGCACTTGGCGACCAGCTCGTCAACCTCACCGTGAAAGAGGTGAACGAATTGGCCACTTACCTCAAGGACGAATACAAGATCGAGCCGGCCGCTGCAGCCGTTGCCGTGGCCGCTCCGGCCGGCGGTGGCGGTGGCGCTGCCGCAGCCGAAGAGAAGACCAGCTTCGACGTGATCCTGAAGAACGGCGGCGCCAACAAGCTCGCTGTGGTGAAGCTCGTGAAGGAGCTCACCGGCCTCGGCCTCAAGGAGGCGAAGGATCTGGTCGACGGCGCTCCCAAGCCGCTGAAGGAAGGCGTGAGCAAGGCTGACGCCGAGACCCTGAAGCAGCAACTGACGGAAGCCGGCGCCGAGGTTGAGGTCAAGTAAGACCCCTTCGAATCCGCATCATGGCGGCGCGGGAAGGCCCGGAAGGGCCTTCCCCGCCACGCCGTGAAGCAATGTACAGGCGGCGCGCTCCGCGCCGAGCCCTCAGCGACCTGATCCCGCGCTGCGAGCACCCCGACAACGGAACTGGATCCAACGCATCGCAAGTCTTCCATCCCCCGATTCCCCCACATGGCCCAGGCGAAGACCACCAAGAAAGGCAAGCGCATCGATTTCGGTTCCAGCAAGATCGGCATCGACTATCCCGATTTCCTCGAGATTCAGCTCAAGAGCTTCGAGGAGTTCTTCCAGATCGACACTCTTCCCGAGCATCGGGAGACCGAAGGCCTGTTCAAGGTCTTCAATGAGAATTTCCCCATCACGGACACGCGCAACCAGTTCGTGCTGGAGTTCCTCGACTACTTCATCGATCCGCCCCGCTACAGCATCGACGAGTGCATTGAGCGCGGACTCACCTACAGCGTGCCGCTGAAGGCCAAGCTCAAGCTCTACTGCACCGATCCCGAGCATGAGGATTTCGAGACCATCGTGCAGGACGTGTACCTGGGCCAGATTCCCTACATGACCCCTCGCGGCAGCTTCGTGGTGAACGGAGCCGAACGGGTGGTCGTTTCCCAATTGCACCGCAGCCCGGGCGTGTTCTTCGGCCAGAGCCGGCACGCCAACGGCACCAAGCTCTATAGCGCCCGAGTCATCCCGTTCAAAGGTTCGTGGATCGAGTTCGCCACCGACATCAACGGGGTGATGTACGCGTACATCGACCGGAAGAAGAAGCTGCCCGTCACCACCCTGCTCCGCGCCATCGGCTTCGAGAGCGACAAGCAGATCCTCGAGATCTTCGGTCTGGCCGATGAGATCAAGGTTTCCAAGGCCGCCATCAAAGAAGCCGTCGGCCGAAAACTGGCCGCTCGTGTGCTGAAGACCTGGGTCGAGGATTTCGTCGACGAGGATACCGGCGAGGTGGTGAGCATTGAGCGCAATGAGGTGCTGATCGATCGCGAGACCGTGATCGAAGAGCACCACGTGGACCAGATCGTGGAGAGCGGCGCGAAGACCATCATCCTGCACAAAGCAGGCATCAACGCCGCGGATTACGCCCTGATCTACAATACGCTGCAGAAGGACACCTCGAATTCCGAGAAGGAGGCCGTGGAGGTGATCTACCGCCAGCTGCGCAACGCCGAGCCGCCCGATCTGGAAACAGCCCGTGGCGTGATCGACAAGCTCTTCTTCAGCGAGCAGCGCTATGACCTCGGAGAGGTGGGCCGCTACCGCATCAACAAGAAGCTGGGACTGCAGAGCGAGCTCAGCGTCCGCGTGCTCACCAAGGAGGACATCATCTTCATCATCAAGTACCTGATCGAACTGGTGAATTCCAAGGCCGATGTTGACGACATCGACCATTTGAGCAACCGGCGCGTGCGCACCGTGGGCGAGCAGTTGCACTCCCAGTTCGGCGTAGGCCTCGCCCGCATGGCCCGTACCATCCGCGAGCGCATGAACGTGCGCGACAACGAGGTGTTCACGCCGACCGACCTGATCAACGCCAAGACGCTGAGCTCCGTGATCAACTCGTTCTTCGGAACGAACCAGCTGAGCCAGTTCATGGACCAGACCAATCCGCTCAGCGAGATCACCCACAAGCGCCGCATGTCGGCCCTTGGACCCGGGGGCCTCAGCCGTGAACGCGCCGGTTTCGAGGTGCGCGATGTGCACTACACCCACTACGGCCGTCTTTGCACCATCGAGACGCCGGAAGGGCCGAACATCGGCCTCATCAGCAGCCTGTGCGTGTACTCCAAGATCAACAACCTTGGCTTCATCGAGACGCCTTACCGTCCCGTGAACGCCGGGAAGGTCGATGTGAACGCACCGGTCGTTTACCTCAGCGCCGAAGAGGAGGACAATAAGATGATCGCGCAGGCCAACGCCAAGATCAGCGAGAAGGGGGAATTCGAGACCAGCCGCGTGAAGGCCCGCCTGATGGGCGACTTCCCCGTGGTGGAGCCGAAGGAACTGCACCTCATGGACGTGGGGCCCAACCAGATCGCATCCATCGCGGCGTCGTTGATCCCCTTCCTGGAGCACAACGACGCGAACCGCGCGCTCATGGGATCCAACATGATGCGTCAGGCCGTGCCGCTGCTGCGCCCCGAAGCGCCCATCGTAGGCACCGGCCTGGAGGAGCTCGTCGCGCGTGACAGCCGTGTGCTGCTCACCGCTGAAGGCGAAGGCACGGTGAAGTACGTCGATAGCGACAAGATCATCGTGGACTACCGCCGCAACGATGACGAGCGCATCGTGAGCTTCGAGGGCGATGAGAAGGAGTACTCCCTCACGAAGTTCCGCAAGACGAATCAGAGCACCTGCATGAACCTGCGCCCCACCGTGCGCAAGGGCGAGAAGGTGAGCAAGGGCCAGGCCCTGTGCGAAGGCTATGGCACCCAGGATGGCGAGCTCGCCCTCGGCCGCAACCTGCAGGTGGCCTTCATGCCCTGGAAGGGCTACAACTTCGAGGACGCGATCGTGATCAGCGAGCGCGTGGCTTCGGAGGACATCTTCACCTCCATCCACATCGATGAGTACATCATGGAGGTGCGCGACACCAAGCGCGGCCTGGAGGAGCTGACCAGCGAT
>JAEUSX010000154.1 GCA_016788405.1 Flavobacteriales bacterium | reverse complement strand
CATGGACCGCAAGCAGGAAGCCTGCGCCGCGTTCCAGCAGGCCCGCGATCTTGGAGATGGCAGCGTGGATGAGATGCTGCTGATCTACTGCGAATAACGCCGGCCCTCCTGTGCCAGCGGCCCGGATGGACCCCCGGGCAGTGATGGGGCTTCCGCAAGGAAGCCCCGTTGCGTTCCACAGGAGCGGGCTTCCTCATTAACTCGCGGCCATGCTCGCCAACCGTTTGCTGGAGCACGTGCTCTCCTTCTCCCTGAAAGGCGTGCAGCTGCCGGAGGGCGTTGGCATCCTGGACCCTTTCTCGGGTGAGTATGGATCTGAAGTGAAGCGCATCGTGACCGAATTCCACCGGAAGTTCTACAGTGATGCACAGCCGCGCCTGCTCATGCTCGGGATCAACCCAGGGCGCTTGGGCGCGGGCAGCACCGGGCTCTCCTTCACGGACACCAAGCGTTGCGTGAGCGACCTCGGCATCGCAGTGAGCGGCATGCGCACGCACGAGCCCAGCAGCGACTTCTTCTACCGGATGATCCGGGCCGGCGGCGGAGCGCAGGCCTTCTACAGAAAGGTCTATGTGCATGCCATCTGCCCGCTGGGCTTCGTGAAGCTCGGGGCGAAAGGCAGCATCACCAACTTGAATTACTACGACGATGCGGATCTCGAGCGCGCGGTGACGCCCTTCGTGGCGGAGTGGCTGCGTAACGTGGTGAACTGCGGCATGCGCAGGGACGCGGTGATCATCATTGGTACCGGGAAGAACGCCGCCTTCTTCGGCCGCCTCAACGAACGGCTGGGCCTGTTCCGGGAGGTGAGGTCACTGGAGCATCCGAGGTACGTGATGCAGTACAAAGCGAAGCAGCTGGATGCGTACATCCGACGCTACCTCGATGCGCTCGACGACTTGAGCGCGCGGTGAACAGCAGGTTAGGACTTGACAAGGGAACGGGCTCTATCTTGTGCGTCCCGACAAGCGCTGAACGCATGACCATCGAGCGACTCTTCGACATACCCCGGCACCAGCTGGCCAGCTATCCGAAGGCCGACGCGATCTGCACCAAGGAGAACGGCGAATGGCGACCCTACTCCACGCAAGAGCTCATCGACATCAGCGAGCGGATCGCGCTCGGGCTCATGGCCCTTGGGGTGGCGCCCGGTCATAAAGTGGCCATCTGCAGCGGCAACCGCAGCGAGTGGGCGCTGGTCGACCAGGCCATCCTGCGCATCGGCGCCATCACCGTGCCCATCTATCCCACGAGCAGCAAAGAGGATTACGCGTACATCCTGAAGCACGCCGGCGTCAACGTCTGCTTCAGCGCGAACGCCGACATCAACGCGAAGGCCGACTGCGGCGTGGCCGAGCATTGCTTCACCTTCGAGCGCGTCGCCGGTGCCCGGCATTGGAGCGAGGCGCTTGGCATGGCCGATGCAGCGCGCGCGGAAGAGCTGCGCTCCTTCGAGGCTGCCGTCAAAGGGAACGACCTGGCCACGATCATCTACACCAGCGGCACCACTGGCAAGCCCAAGGGCGTGATGCTCACGCATGCCAACGTGATCAGCAACCTGCTCGCGAGCATCGAGCGCTTCCCGGTGGACAGTAATGCGCGTTGCATCAGCTTCCTGCCCCTCTCGCATATCTACGAGCGCATGCTCATGTACATGTACCTGTACGTGGGCGTGAGCATCTATTTCCAGGAATCGCTCGAAGACCTGGGCGACCGCATCCGTGAAGTGCGTCCTGACGTGTTCACCGCGGTGCCGCGCCTGCTGGAGAAGATCTTCGACAAGATCGTGGCGAAGGGCGAGGCGCTCACCGGTGTGAAGCGGGCGCTCTTCTTCTGGGCGCTCGATCTCGGATTCAAGTACGATGTGCACGGCCGCAGCTGGTTCTACGACATGCAGCTGGCCGTGGCCCGCAAGCTCATCTTCAGCAAGTGGCAGGAGGCGTTGGGCGGCCGATGCCGTGTGGTGGCCAGCGGCAGCGCGGCGTTGCAGGAACGCCTTGCCCGCGTGTTCAACGCCGCCGGCATTCCGGTGATGGAGGGTTACGGCCTCACGGAAAGCAGTCCGGTGATCAGCGTGAACGACCTCCGGCACGATGGGCTCCGCTTCGGCACGGTCGGTCGCCCGATCAAGGACGTCGAGGTGCGCATCGCGCCCGACGGCGAGATCCTGGCGCGTGGCCCCAACATCATGAAGGGTTACTACATGGAGCCTGAGCTGACCAAAGAGGCGCTCGATGCCGAAGGATGGCTGCACACGGGAGATATCGGGGAGATCACAGTCGAGGGCTTCCTGCGGATCACCGATCGCAAGAAGGAGATCTTCAAGACCAGCGGTGGCAAGTACGTGGCACCGCAGGTGATCGAGAACAGGCTGAAGGCCTCGCGATTCATTGAACAGGCCATCGTGATCGGTGAGAACCGCAAATTCCCGGCAGCGCTCATCGTTCCGGACTTCGCCTTCCTGAAGGATTATTGCGCCCTGAAAGGCATCCCGTTCGATAGCCGGGATCAGGTGGTGGCTGATAAACGCATCATCGACCGGGTCTTCGAGGAGGTGCAGGAAGCGGGGAACGAGCTCGGACACTGGGAGCGGGTGAAGAAGATCGCTTTGCTGACCAGCGAGTTCACCATCGAAGCCGGCGACCTCACCCCTTCCTTGAAGCTGAAACGGAAGCCTATTCAGGCCAAGTACGCCAGCCTGATCGAGGGCATCTACACCGATTGAATTCAGCATTCACGCTCTCACAACCTTCAGATAATCAACAGTTAATCAACAATCAGGCTTCCCAAATAGGGTTGAAGCGTTCTATATTCGCAGCGCCTTCTTCGAACCGACCCGACACGCTGCGAAAAGGACGGCATTCATGAGATTATCATTCCTCCGCTGGTTCGCTTTGTGCCTGCTGCTATCGACAGCATCATTCGCGCGGGCCCAATACATGGCGGGCGATTACGGCTCATGGGCAACTGGCGCATGGAATACGCTCTCCACTTGGCGCGTGTATGATGGCGTGAGCTGGGCGAGCTCGCCCACTGCGGTCGCCGTGCCCAACGCGAACAACAGGGTATGGGTGCGCCCAGGCACAACGGTAACCGCTGCTTTCGGGAGCATGTACCACTGCGCCGAACTCTTCGTGGAAGCCGGTGGGAAGCTCTACAACAACAACACGGGCGCCACGAACCTCTCCTATGTGTATGTGTATGGCGTGGCTCCTGCGTACAGCGGGCAGATCGTGATCAACGGCGAGATCGGCAACGGAGCCACGCTCGATGGGATCAGCCTCACGATCGAAGGCGCGAACATCACCATGAGCGGCACGGGCATCGCCAATGTGGCCCGCATCCGCAAGACGGTCGTGACCCACCCGGTCAGCGGCGCATCGCTGGCCAGCACGGGCTTCGTCATCGGCATGAACGTGAACCTCCGGTTCAGCGCGGGCAGCACGACGATGATCTACAACGGTGCTGGCGCGGCCAGCATCTTCAACGTCACCATCAATGCCGGCGCAACGGTCGCATTGGTCGGCGCAGTTGGAACGGGGAACGTCTCCATCGACGGACTCAACGGCGCCGATGGCCTTCAGCTCGGGGGATCCATCACGGTGAATGGATCGCTGCTGATTCCGGGCATCCTGTACGCCAGCACCAACAACACCACCGCGGCTTATGAGTGCCGCATCGTCATCGGCACCGGCGGGTACGTCCGCACCTCGCAGATCTACGCGTTGAACTCCGGCACGGCTTGGAACAGGTTGCTGGTGAATGCCGGCGCCACGCTCGAGATCACAGGCACGCCGACGGCATGGCCGGCTTACGGCACCACGAACAACCAGTACCTCTTCGATGCGGCGAGCCTGACCATCTATTCCGGCCCGGGGAACCAGGATATTCGGAACGTCACTGGCGGATATGGGCACCTGCGTGTCACCGGGACCGGGGTGAAGGCCGTCGCGGGAACCTTGCTGGTGAAGGGCAATCTCGATATCCTGAACGCGACCGGCACCCCTGAACTGGACGTCACCGTTTCGAATTTCCAGTTGACGGTGAATGGGAACTGGTCGAACTACGGGACGCTCGGATTCAATGAACGCACCGGACTGGTTCAATTCAGCGGCACCACGAGCGCGCAGAACCTCACTTCTCCAGGAGGAGAGGATTTCTTCTCCTGGCGCATCGCCAAGGCCGCCGCCCAGCCCATGGTGGTGATGAATTCCGATGTGCGCGTGGTGAACACGCTGAATCTGAATACCACCTCGGCCATCCTCGACCTGAACGGCCACTTGCTCTGGATCCAGAATCCTTCGGCGGCCGCGATCGCGAGCAACAGCACTTTCGGCACCACCCGCCACATCCGCAGCGAGCGCACGGATAACGCCAGCCGCGTTCGCTGGAACATCGGTACCACGATCGGTGCTCATGTGGTTCCCTTCGGTACCGCCGCGGGTTACATCCCCTTCACCTTCGACCTGCTCAGCGGCGATGCCGGCAGCGTGACCATGGCCACCTACGGCACCCCTCCGGACAACATGCCCTTGCCCGCCACGCCCACGCTCGTCACCGCATTGCCCAGTGGTTATGGCCTCCTGCCCGACAACGCGGAAGCCACGGTTGATCGCTTCTGGCAGATCGATGTGACCGGCACGCCGAACACGTTGCTCACCTTCTCTTACCTGGCCAGCGAATTGCCGAGCGCGCCATTGGCTGATCCGTTGAGTTTGCGTGCTCAACGATACAACAGCGCTGTCCCGTACTGGGAAGATCAATTGGAGTCCGTTGGTGCCGGCTCCTATCTCGCAACGGCGAATAACGTGGCCGCCTTCGGTCCATTCACCCTCACGCACATCCTCAGCCCCCTTCCGGTTGAGCTGCTGCGTTTCGACGCGCAGCCTGATGGCGATGCGGTGAAATTGGACTGGAGCACGGCAACTGAGACCAACAACGACAGGTTCGCCGTGATGCGCAGCCGCGATGGCCTCCTATTCGAGGAAGTCGCCTCCATGCCCGGCCACGGGAACAGCCTTACGCCCATTTCGTACAGTACCTATGACCGCGCACCGATGTCCGGGCTCAGCTATTACAAGCTCCGGCAATTCGATACCGACGGAAGCTGGACGGACAGTCACGCAGCACCCGTCCTCTTCAGCAGTGGCGTTGGCTCCCCGATCGTGTACCCGAATCCCGTTCACGATGTGGCCTACTTGCAAGGTCTTCCTGGCGGGAACGTGGATCTGCGCGTGACGGATGCCGCCGGACGACTGGTGGCCGTTGCGCGGAAAACCGGGGACTCCGACCGGTTCGAGTGGCCCATTGGCCATTTACCTCCCGGGGCGTACACCCTGACGATGAATAGTGTGAGCGGAGCGACGAGCTTGCGCGTCATGCGCCAGTAGCAGGGGTTTCGGCAGACCGATTTTTCAACAGACCAGCGCGGCGGCATTGCCAGGCGCA
>JAEUSX010000125.1 GCA_016788405.1 Flavobacteriales bacterium | reverse complement strand
CCGAGCAGAAGCTGCTGGCCGGTCTGCCCGCGGGCGTAGAAGGTCCGGCTCACCTGCACGCCACCGAAGGAGCGGTTGTCCAGGAGCCCGCCGTAATCACGGGCGAAGGGCACGCCTTGCGCCACGCACTGATCGATGATGTTGGCGCTCACTTCGGCGAGGCGGTACACGTTCGCCTCGCGGGCACGGTAGTCGCCGCCCTTCACGGTATCGTAGAACAGCCGGTAGGTGCTGTCCCCATCGTTCATGTAGTTCTTGGCCGCGTTGATACCGCCCTGCGCCGCGATGCTATGGGCGCGTCGCGCGCTGTCCTGGAAGCAGAAGGCCTTCACATTGTATCCCAGTTCCGCCAGTGATGCGGCAGCAGCGCCTCCAGCCAGGCCCGTGCCCACCACGATCACGTCTATGCGGCGCTTGTTGGCCGGCGCCACGATGCGCATGTGGCCCTTGTGGTAGGTCCACTTCTTGTCGATCGGGCCGGGCGGGATCTTGCTATCCAATGCCATGTTCAGTGGGAGATTGTGGGTTGCGAGGTCGAAGTAGGTCAGGGGTTGGATGAACCTTCGGCCTTCCAGCATTCAACCTGCAACCGGCGAGGATCATGTGCTGCTGGCGCATCAGCGATTAGCGAACATCCAGACGGGTATCAGGGCGAAGAGCACCGGTACCACGACGGCGAAGAAGACGCCGACGTTCTTGATTGCCGGAGTGTATCGCGGATGGTTCAGGCCCAGGCTCTGGAAGGCGCTCTGGAATCCATGCAGCAGGTGCAAGGCGAGCACGGCCATCATCACCACGTACAGGGACACGTACCAGAGCTGGCTGAAGGCGGCCGCCACCACCGTGTAGAGGTCCTTGTTCCCGTCGGCGTCCGTGCCGATCGGGCCCCAATGCATCTCGTACCAGAAGCCCTTCATGTGGATGACGAGGAAGACGAGGATGAGCACGCCGAGGAGCGCCATGTTGTTGCTGGCCCAGCTGCGGTTGGCGCCCGCGTTCTCTTTCACGTATCGGACGGGGCGTGCCTGCCGGTTCTGGACGGCCAGCAGGATGCCATCGAATGCGTGGAAGAGGATGCTGAAGTAGAGCAGATAACTCACGGCCTTCACCAATGGGAAGGTGGTCATGAACCTGGCGTAGGCATTGAACTTCAACTGGCCTTGCGGGCTCATGTCGAGGAGCTGGAGATTGCCCGCGAGATGGGCCAAGAGGAATGTGACAAGGAAAAGGCCCGTCAGGGCCATCCAGTACTTCTTCGCAAGTGAGGAGCCGAGGATCGCCGATCGTGCCATGATGCGCTAGCAACAGCGAACGGGGTGGAAGCGTTCGCGGCGGCGAAGGTAGAAGCCTGCTCCGAACGCGTTCCTTCAGGACGACAGGTGAGGTCGCGGTCAGTCGTTGCGGCTCACACGGCCATCGTCGTGTATGATGATGGGAGCCTCAGGCACATCGGCCTTGGTCAGTTCGATCACTTCCCGGATCGCGCGCCGCTCGTCGTCGGGCACTGGCCCGCCTTCGCCCTCCTGCTTGATGGGGATGAGGCGGCCATCGATGAATCGGCCTTCGTGGTCCACGCGGATCCGCGCGATGGGCGCCACGCCGTTCGGGCCGCTGAGGTTGAAGCGCGCGTAGGTGGCGAAGTTGCCCAGGCTGTACGCGATGAAGCGGTCGTTGTACAGGTCGATGGCGCGCGTGATGTGCGGGCCATGGCCGAAGACGATGTCGGCGCCGGCATCGATCACGGCACGGGCGAACGCGTACGGGTTGCCGCGGTTCTCTCCCAGGAACTCCTCGTTGCGCCTGGTGATGCGTCGGTGGTTCTTGCCCTCCGCGCCGCCGTGGAAGGAGACGATCACGATGTCCACCACGCTATCGAGACCAGCCACGATCGCGCGCGCGCCCTCGACATCGCGGAGGTCGATGGTGCCGGTGTTGGGCGCGAAGGCGCAGAAGCCGTAACGCACGCTATCGAGCTCGAAGACCACGCTCGGCCGGCTCAGCATGCCGGCGCAATGCAAGCCGAGCGTGTCAAGTACGCGCAAGGTGGCCTCGCGGCCCGGCTGCCCGAAATCGCCCACATGGTTGTTGGCCACGCTGACCACATCGAAGCCGGCGCTCTTCAGGTGAGCGGCATAGCGCTCCGGCGATCGGAAGGCGTAGCAGCTCGCCGGGTCATTGCATTGCTTGGGATGGCCCTCGCCATCGAGCAGCACGCCTTCCAGGTTGCCGAAGGTGAGGTCCGCATCGCGCAGGATGGAATCCACGGGAGCCAGCAGGTCCGCGCCATCGTTGGGCGGCAGATAGCCCGCATCGGGGTAGTTGGTGCCCAGCATGATGTCGCCCACGCCGATGATGGTGATGGTATCCACGGCCGGCGTGGAGTCCGCGATCGCGGCCAGCATGGTGAGCGGCGCAGCGGTCCGGAACGGCGCGATACGGCCCGCCTTCACGAAGCGCTTGGAGTAATAATCCGAAGCGGAGAGCGTGTCGTACCGGATGCCGCGGTGACAGCTGTGCATCATGCACACGTCGCCATCGGGCGATACGCCAACGACCATGGCCACATGGCCGATACGGTTCCGGCCGGCGTCACGACCCTTGAAGAAGAGCAGATCGCCTCGCGCGACGTCATCGCGGTCGACCTGGCTGGTCATCGCGGCGATGGCGCCGGATGAATGGGGGAGGGCCACCCCATGCCTGCCGTAGATGTGCGACACGAAGCCGCTGCAATCGAGCGGGCCGGCGCCCTTCGCGTTGTACCTGTACGGCTTGCCGAGGTATTGACGCCCAAAGGCCTCGATGGAGTCGATCAAGGCGGGGGATGGGGCCGCGCCGTGCTGCGCGCGCGCGGACATGGCGCAGAGGATCAGTCCGCATGCAGCAACGCGCCATAGCATGCCGCGAAGCTATCCGGTCAGGCTTGGTCAGCACCGGCACGGGCCGGACCGTAACGAGAATTCACAGCCTCACAGCGTCGCGTTCAGCAGTTTCCCGCTCGCGAGCAGCTTATGCAGGTACGGCCGCTCCAGCGTGTTCCGGATGGCCTCCACGTGATTCATGTTGTGGCAGTCGCTGCCGATCAGCTCGTAGGCTCCCAGATCGATCAGGCGTTCAGCCACCTCCTTGGCCTTGACCCCGTAGGCTCCGGAGAGCGCCACGAGGTTCAGCTGGAAGAGGACGCCACGGTCCTTCAGACGCTCGTACTTGCCGAGGTCGTTGTGCCAGAAGGCGTAGCGCTCCGGATGCGCGAGCACCGGACGATAGCCCTGTGTCTGCATCTGGAAGATCACCGAGAGCAGCACTTGCGGCTCGCTGATGAAGGGCAGCTCGAACAGGAGCATCCGGTCGCCGAAGGTGAGCACGCGCTTCTCCAGCACGCGCTGCTCCAGCTCGTGGTCCAGGTAGTACTCCGCGGCGGCATCCAATTCGAGGTCGAGGCCCTGCTCCCTCACTTCGCGGCGCAGCTTCTCGAGGCCGCCGAGGATGATCTCCGGCGTGTTCTTGTACCCGTCGGCCATGCTGTGCGGCGTGGTGATCACCTTGCGGTATCCGAGCTCCCGCATGGCACGGAGCAGCTCCATGCTCTGTTCCAGGCTCTGCGAGCCGTCGTCGATGCCCGGGATGAAATGAGAGTGCACATCGCAGCGGAGCACGGAGAGGTCCGCCGGACCCAAGGCCGGCTCCTTCTTGCCGAAAAGCCCGCTGAAAAGGCCCATGATCAGGGCTGGGCGTAGTGCGCGGCGTAGTACTGCTGGTAGGCGCCGCTGGTCACATGGTCGAGCCACTCGGTGTTGGCCAGGTACCAATCGACGGTGCGCTCCAGGCCCGCCTCGAAGGTGATGCTCGGCTTCCAGCCCAGCTCGCGCTCGATCTTGCTGGCATCGATCGCGTAGCGCAGATCGTGCCCGGCGCGGTCAGTGACGTAGGTGATGAGTTTGGCGCTCTCGCCTGCCGGGCGGCCGAGCTTCCTGTCCATGATGCCGCAGAGCAGGTGGATGAGGTCGATGTTCTTCCACTCGTTGTGCCCGCCGATGTTGTAGGTCTCACCGTTCTTCCCCGTGTGGAAGATGGTGTCGATGGCGGATGCGTGGTCCTCCACCCAGAGCCAGTCGCGCACGTTCTCGCCTTTGCCGTACACCGGCAGCG
>JAEUSX010000119.1 GCA_016788405.1 Flavobacteriales bacterium | reverse complement strand
TTCGCCACCCGCTTCCGAAAGGATGCGTTCCGGGCGCTTAGCTCAGCTGGTTCAGAGCACCACCTTGACAAGGTGGGGGTCGTTGGTTCGAATCCAATAGCGCCCACGGAATATGGACGAGGGCACTTGGCGCCCAGCATCAGGCGCTATTGAAAGGCCTTCAGGGCCCTGCTGGTTGATCTGATCACGGCGTGAGCCGGAGCGTGCGGAGCGCCATCGCTGATGATCGACATGGCCGAGCGGGTGCGGCGAGCGATCTTCGGCCCCGCGAATTAAAACCATCGCCATGAAGCCATCAACCCTTGCACTTCTCACCTCCTTCGTCCTGGTCACCACGGGCGTTTCCGCGCAGAACGACATCGATCAGAAAGCGCGCGATGCGGCCTCCGCAGCCGCTGCGGCCCGCCATGCCAGCGACAGCCTCGACGGGAAATGGCAGCGCAGCGGCGTATTCACGCTGAACATGACCCAGGTGAGCCTCACCAACTGGGCGGCCGGCGGCTTCAATACCGTGAGCGGGATCGCCATGTTCAACGGCGCTGCCAATTGGAAGAAGGGGCGTAAGGCCTGGGACAACAGCCTCGTGCTCGCCTTCGGCGGCCAGCAGGTCGAGGACGCCGACCCGACCAAGACCGATGACCGCATCGAACTGAACAGCAAGTACGGCTACGACCTCAAGAAGCACTGGTACCTGGCCGGTGTCTTCCAGTTCCGCACGCAATTCACCGAAGGCTTCAACGCCGATGGCGCGCGCATCTCGAACCTGCTCTCGCCTGGATACGCCTTGCTGGGCCTCGGTCTCGATTACAAGCCGAACGACAACTTCTCCGTCTTCATCTCGCCAGCGACGGCGCGCATGGTGATCGTGAACGACAAGCTGCTCTGGGGGGGCAGCACGGACCCCGAGCTGCGCGTGTACGGCGTGAAGAACGGCAGCACGACCGAGCTCGAGGCCGGCGGGTACCTGCGCTTCATGTACAAGACGGATCTGGCCAAGAACATCAGCTTCATGACGCGCGGCGACCTGTTCAGCAACTACCTGCGCGACCCCGGCAACATCGATGTGACCTGGGAGACGCTCTGGACCTTCAAGGTCAACAGCTGGTTCGGTGCCACGCTGAACACATTGCTGATCTACGATCACGACACCAAGCTCCCGAAGAAGGACGGGGATGGCAATCTCTACACCGGCCCGGCCACGCAGTTCAAGGAGACCTTGGGCATCGGTCTTACCGTGAAGCTCTGAGCACCGCGAGTGCTTGTTCGTCGAAGGCCGCCCCGTGCGGCCTTCGCTCATTCCGGGGGGAATCGTCCCAGCCAGGGCACGGGCTCGAGCACGGCGTCGCGCACCGGGTTGGCGTCTCTGCGCAGAATCATGAAACGACGCACGCGCAACGGGCCTTTGCTCCGGTTGTGCGCATAGGTCCGCAGCTCAATGCGCTCGTGTCCGTGCAGGTATGAAGGACTGACGGCGACAACGAGCGATGCGCGGCCGCTCGGACGCGGACCTGCCTGCAGCTCGCCTGTTCGATAGAAGAGCGCATTCTCCCCCGCGCGAAGCTCCGCGACCACGGCGGCGTCGGTGCGTTCGTCGCATCCATCCACTTCCATCACCACCTCGATGATATCGTCCGGACAGAGGACCAGGCTGTCCAACCTCGCGTGGAAGACGATCCCGAACTCTTTATCAGCGAGCACCCAGCCCGCCGAATCCGTGGTCAGCCATTCATCGACCTGCCATGGCCCAATCGCAGCTGATCGTGACAGATGGGCCACCGTGTCGCGGTCGAAGCGCTCGAAATCGACCGGCGTGCGGCTGAACCGCAGCACCTGTCCTTCAACGAGGTCGCGGCGATGCGCGAGCCTTGGGTAGCGCTGCTGCACCAGCGCAGGGTTCTCATCGTGCGCGCCGTTGCTGCGGCCCAGCACCACCTGATCGCCCGGATGCGCGGCCAGGATCGAATCGACCCGGGCCTGCGGCATGCCCAGGATATTCACCTCGTTCAATTCGCCTTCGGGCACTCCCCAATGGCGCTTGTAGAAATCGATCATGTGGTACGGAGCGTCGATGAGCGTCAGCACGCGATCGCGTCCCAGCGCCTTCGTCGCATCGATGCCAGTTCGGAGGATCGCCTCGTACTTGGAGTGATAGGTGACGATGTAATGCTTGCGCACCGTCACCAACGAATGCACAGCCATGGCTGCCAGCAGCGCGCAGGATGCCAGGGTCGCATTCCGACTCAGGTGCATGAGTCCTTGCAGCGCGAAGAGCGCGAGGTATGGGAAGCTGAACAGCACGACCGAGTATTGCAGCACCGGCGCGCGCCAAACGGAGTAAGCGAAACCGAGGATCAACGGAATCGTGCCCCACAGGAGCAGCATCCATCGGATCCCGGGTGCCGAACCTCCTTTCCGGAGCACCAGCACCACCGAGGCGCTCAACAGGATGAGCAGTGCGCCGCCCAGAAAGGGTGACCAATGAGCGATGTAGCCGGCATAGTGGGGGATCCAGTCCTTACTGGGCGGCGGCAGCCAGCCATCAAGCCCGCCCAGGCCAAGCTGTTTCAGCAGGATGGGGACATTGGGCAGGTACAGTGCCATGGCGATGGCGCATGCGATGAGCCACGACCTCCGCTGGGGACCGGTGCAGAGAAGGAGGGCCGAGGCCCCCATCACCGCCGCGAGCAGCAGGCTGAAATGATGGACGTACGCACTTGCGATCATCGCCGCGCAGGCTCCGGCCCATGCGCGCCGACGGCCTGATGCCAGCCATCGGGTGAGTTGATCGGCGAGCAGCGCGGTGGTGAATAGGCCAGCGGCGTAAGGCCGTGCGAGCTGCCCATAGAACACACTGTACTGAAGCGTGGCCATCAGCGTGGCCAGCACCAAGGCCGCGCCTGTGCCTGTCCACGCGATCGCGAAGCGATAGAGCAGTACGATGGCCGCCAGGCTCATGAGGATGAAGGGCAGCTTCACATCGGCCTCTTTCAGCGAGAAGGCCCGCGTCCAGAACCATTCGAACACCTGCACGCCAGGCGGATGGGTGTCATTGGCGATGACGCCTTCGGTGATGGTCTGCGACAGGGTCGGGTGAAGGCGCGAGAGGGCGCTCAGCTCATCGTGCGTATAGGGCAGGTGCGGGAGGTCCCAGAAGCGCAGCACGGCCCCGAGAAGAACGATCGCGAGCAGCGCGCGCAGCGCCCAAGGCCCCCCCGGCCAGGCGGTGGCGCCGTATCGTGAGATGTGCGCGCGCCATGCCATCACTGCTCGCGGTCGATGTCGCGCTGCACGTCGCGGGCCTTGATGCTCTCTCGCTTATCGAACGACTTCTTGCCCTTGGCCAGCGCGATATCCAGTTTCGCGTACCCGCTCTTGCCGATGAAGAGGCGCACGGGCACGATCGTCATGCCCACATCCTTCAGCTTGCGCTTCAGCTTGTTGAGCTCCGCGGCGTGCAGCAACAGCTTGCGGTCGCGCTTGGGCTCGTGCACGAAGTGCGGATTGCTGCCATAGGGGTTGATCTGCATGTTGCGCACCATCAGGTCGTTGCCCGTGAACGCGCAGAACGCTTCGTTGATGCTGGCGCCGCCGGCCCGGATGCTCTTGATCTCGCTGCCCATGAGCACGATGCCGCACTCGTAGGTGTCGAGCAAGTGGTATTCGAACGAGGCCTTGCGGTTCTTGACCTCGATGACAGGGGCGTTCATGCGTGCGGCGAAGCTAACCGGAGCCATCTTCGCGCCATCGCGGGCGGCCATCAGGCCGGCGCAGGGAACATGAACGATGAGCGCATCTGGGACGTGGTGATCGTGGGCGGCGGCATCGTCGGCGCTGCCACCTTGTACAAGCTCCAGACGCGCTTCCCGCGCTTCCGGATCCTGCTGCTGGAGAAGGAGCGGGCGCTCGCCGATCACCAGACCGGGAACAACAGCGGCGTGATCCACAGCGGCATCTATTACAAGCCCGGGAGCTACAAAGCGCGGAATTGCGTGGAAGGCCGACGCGAGCTGGTGGCCTTCGCCCGGCAGCACGGCGTCAAGCACGACATCTGCGGAAAGCTCATCGTGGCGACGCACGAGGAGGAGCTGCCCCGCTTGGAGAAGATCTTCACTACTGGACAGGCCAACGGCATCGAGGACATGCGGAAGGTGAGCGCAGCGGAGATCCGCGAGATCGAGCCCTACTGCACCGGCATCGCCGGCGTGCGTGTGGGTTGCACGGGCATCATCGATTTCCGGGGCGCCACCAACAAGATGGCCGAACTGGCGCTCGCGCAGCAGCCCGAGAGCCGAGTGGCGCTCCAGGAGGAGTTCCTGGGCATCGACTCGAATGGACCCATCGCCCAAGTGCGCAGCAGCAAGAGCACCTACCGCGCGCGGTTCGCCATTTTCTGCGGTGGTCTTCAGAGCGATCGCCTGGCCAGGGCCGATGGCGCCGTGGTGCGTGAGCGCATCGTGGGCTTCCGAGGAGACTACTACGAACTGAGCGCGCAAGGCCGGCATAAGGTGAAGCACCTCATCTATCCCGTGCCCGATCCGAGATTCCCGTTCCTCGGGGTCCATTTCACGCGCATGACCGACGGCAGCATCGAATGCGGGCCCAATGCGGTCTTCACCTTCAAGCGCGAGGGGTACGGCAAGCTCGATTTCGACCTGAATGACACCGTGGACGCGCTCACCTACGGCGGCACCTGGAAGCTCTTCCTGCGCAACATGGGCTATGGCATCAATGAGTACCGGCGGGCCTTCAGCAAGCGGCTCTTCCTGCGCACGCTCCAGCGCCTCATCCCATCGCTCACCATGGAGGATATCGAACCGGGGCGCGCGGGCGTGCGCGCCATGCTGCTCGGCACGGACGGCAACATGGTCGATGACTTCCGCATCGAGCGGCGCGGCAATCGCATCCATGTGCTCAATGCGCCGTCACCGGCAGCCACGGCCGCGCTGGCCATCGGTTCGCAGATCACCGCGATGGCGACCGAGGAGTGGAGCCTGGAGCAGGCCTAAGACCGGCTCATCGGCAGAAAACCCGGGTGCTTTCGGACCAGACCTGTGAACGGCTCAGCCGATCCGGTACTGCTCAGTCACTTCGGCCCAGCCGAACATGAAATAGCCGAACAGCGCATTCAGGCGCTTGAGCACGATGGGGTTGGGCGAACGCGTGGCGCGGAAGTACTCTTCCTGGAAGCGGTACAGATCGTACTCCAGGAAGAGGGCCTTGCCCATGGCGTACACGGAATTCTTGCTGGGAGCGTTCAGGCGGGCCATCCGATCACGGAGGGCGCGCACAGCCTCCTCAACGTCGGTGCAGTCCTGCCCTGTGGCCTGTGCGAATTTCGAGACCGCCAATGCATGCATGCGCTTGTCCACGCCGGGTCCCAGCGCGCGGTTCATCTCCATCAGGTTGGCGGTGAGCACGATCAGCAGGAAACGGGCATCGTCGTCCTCGCTCAAGCCCGGGGATTCCTCGAACTCAGGCGCTTCGTTCAATTCGGCCGCCACGAGCGGGTAGCCCTCGGCGCACATCTCCAGCACGGTGTTGATGAACACGTTCGCCAACTTCTCTTCCGTGATCCGCTTCTTTCCGAACAGTGTCGAGATCATGTCGATCTTGGTTCCCGCGAAGATCCAGGGATCGCGCCCGTCGATCCGGCGGCCCGCTTCGTCCGATTTCAACATTGTTTTCCACCCGCCATGATCACCAGCCTCCTCCACGAGTACGCGGATTACGACCTCTGGGCCAATGAACGCTTCGTTGAGCGACTGGGCCGGGAGTCCGATTCGGTGCTCGACGCGCACGCCCCGAGCAGCTTTCCGACGCTGCGCCGGACGCTCCTGCACATTCGCGATGCCGAATGCGCTTGGGCGTGCCGGATCGCGGGAGAGCCCGTGCGCTGGCCGGCGGAACCGAGCTTGGAGGTCGTCACCTTGCTCGCGCACAGCAAGCGGCTGCGCGATCTGGTGCATGGCATGGATGGGGCGGCCCTGCTCAGCGATCGCGTCTATCGCGACCTGAAGGGCAACGAGCACAGGAGCACCGTCTGGCGCATGCTCATGCATTGCTTCAACCACAGCACCCAGCACCGCGGGCAGATCATCACGCAGATGCGCCAGCTCGGGCTCGAGGGCATTCCGGCGAACGACTTGATCGTGCACCAGCGCGCGCAGCCTCGCTCCTGAGGCAGGGCTGGCTACCTTCGCGCGCGCCGCAGCGCCGTTCGCGCGGCCCAGCAGAATTGCCCGATTCCATCCTCATCCTCGACCACGGATCGCAATACACGCAGCTCATCGCGCGCCGGGTCCGTGAGCTGAATGTCTACTGCGAGATCCATCCGTTCAGCAAGGCCCAGCAGTTCGCCCACGAGCCTTCGGTGAAGGGCGTGATCCTGAGCGGCAGCCCCAGCAGCGTGCACGACGCGAACGCGCCCGATACCGACCTCGCCGGCATCATGGGCAGCAAGCCGGTCCTTGCCGTGTGCTATGGCGCGCAGCTCATCGCCCGGCGCATGGGCGCTCCAGTGGAGAAGAGCCGCATCCGCGAGTACGGCCGCGCGCACCTGAGCACCATCGCCGACAACCATCTCTTCGATGGCATCCAGGCCGGCACCCAGGTGTGGATGAGCCACGGCGACAGCATCACTGCGCCCAGCGAGGCCATGGAGGTGATCGCGAGCACCAAGGATGTCCCCGTGGCGGCCTACGCCCTGCGCGATCAGCTCACCTACGCAGTGCAGTTCCATCCGGAGGTGTACCACACCACCGACGGTCTGCAGCTGCTGCACAATTTCGTCATCGGCATCTGCGGCTGCGCCGGCGATTGGACCCCGCACGGCTTCGTGGAGCACACCGTGGTCAGCCTGCGGCAGCAACTGGGCGAGGACCAGGTGGTGCTCGCGCTCAGCGGTGGCGTGGATAGCAGCGTGGCCGCGCTCCTGCTGGATCGCGCCATCGGCGACCGCCTGCATTGCATCTTCGTGGACAATGGCCTGCTGCGCAAGGATGAGTACGAACGCGTGCTGGAGAGCTACCGCCACCTCGGGCTCAACATCGCCGGCGTTGATGCGAAAGCCGAATTCTACGCAGCGCTGAAAGGGCTGGAGGAGCCGGAGGCGAAGCGCAAGGCCATCGGGCGCACCTTCATCGAGGTCTTCGATCGTGAAGCGCACCGGATCCAGGATGTGAAATGGCTCGGGCAGGGCACCATCTATCCCGATGTGATCGAGAGCGTGAGCGTGAACGGCCCGAGCGTCACCATCAAGAGCCATCACAACGTGGGCGGCTTGCCCGATCGCATGAAGTTGAAAGTGGTCGAGCCGCTGCGACTGCTCTTCAAGGACGAGGTGCGACGCGTGGGCCGCGAGCTCGGCCTTGATCCGGCGATCCTCGGCCGTCATCCATTCCCAGGCCCCGGGCTGGGCATTCGCATCCTGGGCGAGATCACGCCAGAGAAAGTGGCCTTGCTGCAGGAGGTCGATCACATCTTCATACAAGGATTGCGCGACGAAGGCCTCTACGACCAGGTGTGGCAGGCGGGCGCCATCCTGTTGCCGGTGCGCAGCGTGGGCGTCATGGGCGATGAGCGCACATACGAGAACGCCGTGGCCCTGCGCGCCGTGACCAGCACCGATGGCATGACCGCTGATTGGTGCCACTTGCCGTACGAGTTCATGGCACGGATCTCGAACAGCATCATCAATCGCGTGAAGGGCGTGAACCGTGTGGTGTACGACATCAGCAGCAAGCCGCCCGCCACCATCGAATGGGAATGAGCGCTCCGTTGAACGAGTTGAGTGTTGGCCGTGCGCGCGTGGCATTCGCGCTTCTTCTCCTGCCTTTTGCTTCCTGGTCGCAAGAAACACGCACCATCGATGGGAGAAGATTCACCGTGCACATGGTGGAGCAAGGGCAGACGCTCTTCGCCCTCTCGCGGGCGTACGCCGTCCCGGTGGATGAATTGCTCAAGGCCAATCCCGAGGCTAAGGATGGCCTACGCAGCGGCCAGGAGCTCTTGATCCCGCAGGCGGCCGTGGTGAAGAAGGAGGCCCGCCATGCGCCTAGCTTGTTGAAGGATGGCGAGCTCAAGCACACCGTGGCGAAGAAGGAGACGCTCTTCGGGGTGGCCAAGCGCTACGGCCTCGATGTGAATGACGTGCTCGAGCGCAACCCCGAGCTCATCAACGGGCTTCGCGAAGGCATGGAGGTCATCATCCCCATGAAGGCCGGAGCCGCTGCGGATCCCGTCATGCGTCCGGCCGAAGCGTCGCACCTGATTGATCACGTGGCGCAGCCTGGCGAGACGCTCTTCAGCCTGGGACAGCGCTACGGGGTGAAGCCCGAGGAGATCGCGCGCGCCAATGGCGGCCTTATCGAAGGCTTGAAGGCCGGAGCCATCGTGCGGATCCCGCAGCGGGGAGCCGCCCCGGCCCCCGCCCCAGTGAATGCGCCCGCTCCGAAGCCGTCCTCGGAATTGCGCCGCATCGGCCTGCTGCTGCCCTTCTCCGTCGCGCGCAACGACAGCACGCTGGCTGCCACAGCCCTCAGCAACGAAGGCGAGCGCTTCCACGAGGCTTCGCGCATCGCGGCTTCCTTCTACGGTGGAGCCGTGCTGGCGCTTGACACGCTCGCATCGCTCGGCATGAACGCCGAGGTGCGCGTCCTGGATGTGGGCGATGAGCCGCGCCTGTGGGGTTCCGCGCTCAAGGAACCCGCCATCAACGACCTGGACCTGTCGATCGGCCCCTTCCACCGCGCGGCCATCGAACAGCTCGCGCGGGCCCATCCTCGATTGCCTATCGTGTGCCCGGTGCCGCAGAGCAACAAGGTCGTCTTGGGCTTCGCCAACGTGAGCAAGGCGGTGCCGGCGCGCTCGGACCTGGTGCGTCAGGCCGCGCGCTATGTGTCGGTGAAGCATGCCGCGGACAACATCATTGTGCTGCGACCTGACATCGCCGGGGACAAGGAGATCCAGGAATCGATGGTCGGGACCCTCAACCCGGCCCTCGCAGCACAGAGCGGGAGGCTGCGCGACAGCGTGCTGGTGGTGCGATCCGGCCGACGTGATATCGGGGATCTCGCATCAAAGCTCGATCCGGCGCGCCTCAACGTGATCGTGGCACCGAGCGAGGATGTGGAGTTCACGGCCATGGCCGTGGCCAAACTGAAGGCATGGGCCGAGAAGCAGCGCATCCTGGTGGTGGGCATGGAGAGCTGGATGAGCATGGATCCCGTATCGGCTTCCGACCTGGAACTGATCGGCTACACCTTCGCCGCCGGCACCTTCGCCGACCCCCTTGACCCGCGTGTGCAGCGCTTCAACGAGTCATTCCGCAAACGCTGGAGCACCGATGCGGATGACTACGCGCTGCTGGGCTATGATGTGACCATGCACGAGGGCCTGCAGCTCCTGGGCATCACGGGCCCGGCACCCTTGCACATGGGTTTCCGCATGACGCGCACGGGTCCGGAGAACGGCCAGCGCAACGAGCAGGGCATCATGCTGCGGATACGTGACCTGATGCTCGAGCGGGTGCAGTGACCTACCCGATCGCCTCGTTCCAATCCGGCAGCCCGATCCTGCGCATCAGCGAGAAGTGCGAGCGCAGCGCATCGCCGAGGGTGCGGTTCACCATGTACGGCAGGCCGAATTCGCGTGCGGTGCGCTCCACGATGGGCGCGATGGCCGGGTAGTGCACATGCGATACGCGCGGGAAGAGGTGATGCTCGATCTGGTAGTTGAGGCCGCCCACGTACCATCCGATCACCGGGTTGCCGGGGCTGAAGTCCATGGTGGTACGCATCTGATGCGCGGCCCAGTCATCGGCGATCACGCCTCGCGCATCGGGCATCGGGTGCTCGGTGCCTTCAACGGTGTGCGCTAGTTGGAAGACCAAGGTGAGGATTGCGCCGGCGATGAAGTGCATGAGCAGGAAGCCGAGCACCACGGTGAGCCACGGAAGACCAAGCGCGATGGGAAGGCCGATCACCCCAGCGAAGTAGACCACCTTCAGCACGACGATGCGCGTGAGCGCGATCCGCTTGGCGCGCGCGCTGCCGGGCATGATGCCGCGCTCATCGAATTGCTTGAACTGCACCAGGTCCTTCGCGAGCACCCAATAGAGCGTGAGCAGGCCATAGAACAGGGTGGCGTAAAGCCATTGGAAGCGGTGGTACCACTTCTTCCCGGTATGCGGCGAGAACTTCAGCACCAAGCGGTCGGCGATGTCGTCATCCACATACGTGATGTTGGTGTAGGTGTGGTGCAGGATGTTGTGCTGGAGCTTCCAGTTGTGCGTGCTGCCGCCAAGGAGGTTGAGCGTCTGCCCCAGCCACCAGTTCACGCGCTCGTCGGCCGAGTAGGCGCCGTGGTTGGCGTCGTGCATCACGCTCATGCCGATGCCAGCGAGCCCCAGGCCCATCACGGCCCACAGCGCCAGCTGCGCCGCCGGTGAAGGCTGCACGATGAGCAGCACCGCGAAGGCGCCGAGGTAGGCACCCAGCAGCACCACCGTCTTGGCGACCATGGCCGCGTTGGCGTGCGGGCTGATGCCATGCTCCTTGAAGTAGGCATCGACTCGGGCGCGCACGGTGGCGTGGAAATCGGTGCGCTGCGGCGGAATGAACTTGATCCGTTGCTCTTGTCCCATTCAGTTGCCCGAACCGGAGCAGGTCCCGGAAAGGCGCGGTGAAACTAGGCCAAGGCCCTTCACGGCGGACTGATCATCGACATACCGATACCCGCACGGGCCTGTGCGATCCGGTTTCCAGGAGGTAGGGGCCTGCTTCGAGCGATTCGGCATCGATGGCGCAATCAGTGCATGACGCGAATCGCCCTTCACGGATGACGCGTCCGCCGCTGTCCAATAGACGCCATGTATCCTGCAGGGGATGGGGGGACCGCACGCGGAAGGCGCCGGTCGAAGGGTTCGGCCAGGCGCGCAAGAGCATCCCAGGCTCCTCGATCACGCCCAGCACCAGGTCGAAGGGCTCGGAGGTGGATGGCCCGCAACCCGGGTAATCGGCCACCACGGTGTAGGTGCCGCCGGCCGATGGAGTGAAGCAGGCATCGGCCACGATGGGCGTTCCATTGAACTGCCATTCGAATAGCGGGGTGAACGGCGTGAAGCAGAGGTCCTCCCCTTGGGCGATGATCACCGGTGTGATTCCAGGCACGAAGAAGATCGGGATCTGAACGCCCACGCTCATGATGAAATCCGGGCAGACGCCCGGGCCGCCGCTCGCGCTGTAGAAGCCATCCTCGGTGACCACCAGGTCCTGACCGTCGGCGCCAGGGATCACCTCCCCGTTCAAGGTCCACTGGATATTCTCGGTGACCCCGCCCAGCACGAGGTGCACGAACGCTCCGTCGCAATAGAAGCTCTCGCCTTCCGGACCGATGAAGGCTGGCGGGTCGCCCTCGTGAATCACGAATGGCAGCAGGAAGAACCAGCCATCCACCAGCACTTGCGGGGATTCCTCCGCGCAACCATCGACGGTGGCCACCACGCTGAATTGTGAGCCGGCGTCGCTGCTGCTCACTTCGAGCGTTTGCTGCATGGCGTTGAAGACGGCCACGCCATCCTTGTACCATTGGTAGGCATCGGCGCTTTGCGTGCTGAGCGTGGCGGTCTCGTTGGGGCAGAGGATCAGGTCATCCGGGCTCACCACGGGATCATGGTCGCATTGGGCGATGGCGGCGTGGGCGAAGAGGAGGAAAGAGAGGGCGGAGAGTGTTTTCATGGTGTGATCGACCTTCATGCCGATGACGCGACGAACCTGTCTCGCGCTGCCCGCGGAACAGGATCAAGCGCCCCCGGCCAGCTTCATGGCCAGATCCACCGCCTCGCGGAAGCGGCGCGGATCCAATTTTCGCAGCTCCGCGAACGTGGCGCCCTGATCGCCCCATTTATTCGGCACCGGGAAGAAGGCCTGCGGATCGCGTGCATGCGATTCGGCTTGATGCTCCAGATCCAGCATAAGCACGGCGCGATTCTCCTCCACCCAGAGCGTTAGGAAGATCTTCGAGGGCTTGCCTTTCGCCGTGAGCCCGCGATAGGCCAGTTTGCCGAAGTGATCGTGCTCCGTGATCCCGGGCACAGCGAGCAGCAGGTCGCGGGCCTCTGCGGCATCCATGATCGAGAAGACCTCAGTTGAGGTAGGGCCAACTCTGCGCGGGCGTCAGCACTTCGACATGCAATTCGCCTGCGCCATCGCGCCATTGAAGGATGACGCACTCGCGCTTGCCTCGTGGCGTGCAGCGCACTGCCGTGAGCAATTCATCGGGCACGCGCTGTTCGCGTTTGCGGCGGACGGTGAAACGTTGTCGTGGGCTCACGCACCGAATATAAGCTTCGGAACGTGCCACGCAAACTGCCCGGGGTCAATTCATGATCACGCAGCGGACGCTCTGTCCACCTGCGCGTACGACAAGAACCCCGCTGCTGGCGCCGGCCACGTCGAAGTCCACCGTGCTGCCCGAGCCTTGGACGCTGCCTATCAGGCGACCCTGGGCATCGAAGAGCTCCACCATGCCCAGTGGCGCGCCATCCGCACGCTGAATGCGCAGCGCGTCACCCATGCGCAGGATGGAGAGCGGATCGCCGATGACCTCCTCGATGCCGTTCGTTCCATCGATGCAAGGTTCGTAGAAGGAGAATGGCGTGATCACCGGCAGGTCGAAGGATACCGGATGTTGCGGACCGGCGATCCAGCCGGGGGTCATCACGCCGAACCAAGGCGCGCCGCCGGTAGGGGGCTGCGCGGCGTAGCAAGCCATCCAATAGTCACCGGGTGGCAGACAGAGCGTGTCCGCGTCGAACTGCATGTCGCTCGTCATGGTCAGCGTACCGCTGGCCACGCTGTTCATGTCGGCATCCATCAGCGCGTAGTTGTAATCGCCAATGGCGAGCGCGCCGCCAAGGTTCTGCACATTCGGGATGATCGTGGTGCACGGCGCAGGCGGGCAGAGGTCGATGAACGGCATCCACTCACAGGAAAGCTCCTCGGTGAAGAGCGTCCAGAGCTGCAAGGTTCCGTAGAAAGGGTCCACGGGCACGGTGGCATCCGGATGAAGGTTGAGCACGTGCCAGCTTTCACCGCCGATGCCGAAGAAGTTCACGGTCTCCACTGCGAGCGTGTCCCCATTGCCATCGAAGAGGATGAAGTTGGGGTAGTCGAAGATCTCGTTCGCATTCTCATTGATCACGTGCACGACTATCGCAGTGTCGGTGAATGCATGCCATTGGACGGAGACGATCTCCAGGCTGTCGCAGACCGAGGCGCCGGGCATCACGGTGAAGAGGTGCTGCGGCGATGGTGCCAGGTCCGCCACATTCACGCCGTTGATGACGATCGTGTATGTGCCCGCAGGAAGCTGGTTCAGCTGCAACGTCTCGGTATGCGGCACGATCACGGCCAGGCCGCCCACATCAATGGCTGTGATGCTGATCGTGACGATGCTCCCGACGACATCCGCGCTGGCGCTGAGGACAGAAGCGCCGGTGCTGCTGAGCCCGCCGATCAGGTCGATGCTGATGTTGTCCGCCTCAGTGGCCGGCTGCGGGTTGACCGCGATCTCATTGATGTAGAAGTAAGTCTGCGCCCGAACGATGGCGGTGATGGCGAAGGCAGCGAGAAGGAGTAGCGTGCGGTTCATGCGCGTGCGGTTTGGTTCAATGACGGATGCCATGCCCTGTACGCTGCCCAGCGGCGCGACAAAGCGGTGCCTGGGCGGCACGCCCAATGGCGCTCGTACGCTCCACTAGTCGCCCAAGAGCACCTTCACCGCCGCTTCCAACTGCTGGTCGCGGCCCTGCGAGACGATGCCCGGCTCCAAAGGCTGCTTCACATCGGGCTCGAGCTGCTGGTTCTCCAGGTAATTGCCGGCGTTGTCCACCATGCCCACTTGGGGGATGCCGAACCACATGCCGTTCTGCAAACCTTCCCACCAAACCGCTGTCCCTGTGCCGGGCACCGGCATGCCCACGAGCTTGCCGATACCGAGCGCGCGATAGGTCACCGGGAACATGTGGGCGTCGCTGTAGTTGCTCTCGCTCATCACCACCACGCTCTTGCGCTGGTACTTGAAGTGCGGCTCGGTTCCTAGCTTCTGATCGCGCGGCAGGAAGGTCATGTACGTCTTGCCATTGAGGAAGGTGGCCAGGTCGTCGTGCAGCCAGCCTCCGCCATTGAATCGCGTATCCACCACGAGTCCTTTCTTGTTGTGGTAGCGTCCCAGGGCTTCCTCATACACGGTGCGGAAACTATGGTCGTCCATGCCCTGAACATGCACGTACCCGAGCTGTCCGCCGCTCAGGCTGTCCACGATGTGGCGGCAGCGTTCCACCCAGCGCTGGTAGAGCAGTTCCCAATCGCCGCCCTCGCCCAACGGTTTCACGCTCTCCTCCCAGCGCGCATTGGTCTTCGGGTCGAACATGCTCAGCAGCATGGGCTTGTCCCCCTTGCGGTTGAATAGGCGCGCCCAGTCCATGTCAGCGGTGACGGCCTCGCCATCGATCTTCTCGATCACATGACCTGCCTTCACCTTGGTGCCCTGCTTCACCAG
This sequence comes from Flavobacteriales bacterium, assembly GCA_016788405.1. Lineage (GTDB taxonomy): Bacteria > Bacteroidota > Bacteroidia > Flavobacteriales_F > PHOS-HE28 > PHOS-HE28. Next base: position 8,567 of record JAEUSX010000119.1, on the reverse strand, counting down.
CGGGCTCTTGGGCATGATCTCCGTGATGCGCAGGCCCGGGCCCGGGTCGTTGGCATAGAAACAGCCGAGCGTGGCGGTCTCATCGCCGGTGGGCATGTGGAAGCCGAACCCCGCCCCCGTATGGCTGGCGTTGAGCTCGCCGAGCATCTCGCTGCACAGCTCGGCCATGTCGAAGTTGTTGTTGATGTATGGGAGGTAGCGCTGGTACTCGGCCTTGTACTTGTCCCAATCCACGCCCTGAAGGTCCACGCGGTAGAACTTCTTCTTCACTTGGCGCCAGATGTGCTCGAAGAGGTAGGCGCGCTCGGCCGCCTCGTTCAGCACCATCTCGCCGCTGATGCCCACGCCTTTATTCTCGTTCTTCTCCGTGTCGTAGTAGTTGATGCTACCGTTATTGAGGTAGAAGAGCTTCTTGCCGTCCTTGTCCCACTGCAGTCCGCTGGCCCATCCATCGCCCATCTTGTGGATGATCTTCGCCTCGCGCTTGCGGATCTCGTACTGCCACAGGTCGGTGCCTTTCTCGAAGGCGGCCGTGTAGTACAGCTTCTCGCCATCCAGGCTGAGCAAGGCCCCGCTCAAGGCGCTGCTGTTGGGCGTCAGGCGCACCCGACGGTCCATGATGCCCTCGAGGTCGATCTTGACCGGCTCGGCCTTCTTATCCTTCTCCTCCTCCTTCTTCTTATCGTCCTTGCCTTTCTTGTCCGCGCTCTTGTCCTCCTCTTTCTTCTTCTCCTCATCTTCCTTCGCCAAGGCCGCCTCTTCCTTGGTCAGCTTGAACTTGTCGTAGGCTTCCTGGGTGAGGAAGATGGCATAGGCGTCCGATTCGCCTCCCCAGCTCGCATGGTTCTTCTGGCCATCGCGATCGCTCATGTACACGATGGCCTTGCCGCCCATGGCCCAGCGTGGGAGGTAGCCGCCATAGCCGCTGCGCGTCAGGTCGATGATCTCCTTGCCGCCCTCCGCGCTCACGATGCCCACTTGCCCGATCCACTGCTCGTCGTGCAGGAAATTGATGGTGAACCACTTGCTGTCCGGGCTCCACTCGTACCACTGGTCTCCGTCGGAGTAGCTGTAGTTCCTGTTGCCCGGCACGACCACGCGCGTCTGCTTGCTCGCGATGTTCAGGACCTTCAACGTCGTGCGCTCTTCCAGGTATGCCACCTCCTTGCCGTCGGGTGAGTACGATGCCTGGAACTCTTCGGCCGGGGTGCTGAGCAAGGCTTCTTCCTTGAGCACCGTGGCGTTGAAGAAGTACTTCTCTTCCTTGCGCGTGAGGCTCGTGGTGTACAGGTCCCAACTGTTGTTGCGCTCGCTGGCGTAGAGCAGGGTGCGCCCATCGGGGCTGAAGCTCACCCCGCGCTCCTGCTCCGGGGTGCTGGTGATGCGGCGCGTGGTGCCCTCCGCGACCGAGGTCACGAACACCTCGCCACGATGGATGAACGCGATCTCCTTCCCGTTGCTGCTCGCGGCGTACTCATCGGCATTGCCCACGGTGATGGTCTTCGTGGGGTCATAGCGCCCGTCGGTATTGATGCGCACATCCACTTTCCTCGGCTCACCGCCGTCGGTCATGGTGTACAGCTCGCCACGGAAGCTGAAGCAGAGCACGCCGCCGTCGCTCAAGCTGAGGTAGCGCACCGGATGATCGGTGAAGCGGCTCACCTGCGTGCTCGCCCCGCCGGTCGCAGGCATCTTGTGGATATTGAACGAGCCCTTCTCTTCCGAGAGGTAGTAGATGGAGCCCCCATCCTTGCTCCATACAGGATTGCGGTCCTCACCAGCGAAGGTGGTGAGTTGCTTGTACTCCTTGGTGGCGGGGTCGTAGGTCCAGATGTCACGCGTCACCGAAGACGTATGGTGCTTGCGCCAGCTGTCCTCGTAGCCTTTGCGATCGTGGTAAGCGATCAGCGAGCCTGCAGGGTTGTACCTGGCGCGCTCCATGGCGATGGTGCTCACCTGCATGGGGCGTCCGCCTATCGCTGGCACGGTGTACAACTCACCAAGGCCGCCCACGGGGAACTGTTGGTTCTTCACGTCATCCTGTCGCGTGCCGTAGAAGATCACCTGCTTGTTGTCCGGTGAGAAGTCGGTGGCCACCTCGCCGTTGCCGTGGTACGTGAGGCGCGTGGGCGCGCCCCCGTTGCTGGCCATCACGAACACATCGTTGTTGCCGTTGCGCGAGCTGGTGAATGCGAGCTGCTTGCCGTCATGGCTCCATACGGGCGAATGGTCATGAGCCTCATTGGTGGTCAGCGGCACGGCATCACCGCCCGCAGCGGGCACGCGCCAGATGTCGCCCTGGTAGCAGAACGCGATGTTCTTCCCGTCGGGGCTGATGGCGGCGTTGCGGAGCCAGAGCGGTTGCTGGGCCGAAGCAGTGAGCACTGAAAGGCCGAGAGCGAGGAAGCTTGCGCGGGTCATGAAGTGGATTGAGGGTGCCAAATCTATCCGGCACCGGGCGGACGCCATCCCGTGACCAATCGTTCAGCCGCGATGCGCGCTACCGCTCCACCATCAAGCGTTCCACGCGACGCTGACCAGCGTGCTCCAGGATCACGGTGTGAAGACCGGGCGCCAGAGCGTCCAAGGGCATCACCGGATTGCCGGCGAAGACGCGTTCGTGGGAGCAAGTGCGGCCTTGGGCGTCCAGCACGGTCACATCGGCCGCGGGCCAGGATCCGGGCAAACGCAGCATCGCCTCCTCTCGGGCGGGGTTCGGTAGGATCAGCGGCGCTGTGAGCCAATGCTCGGCAGCACCAGAGACATCCGATCCTTCGGCCGTGAAGAGATCATTGGCGCTCCACATGTTCTGGTCGGCGCGCACGCCCACGAGGATGAGCTCATCGGGGGTGAGGTGGCATTGCGTGTGGCGTAATGGCGCCGGGAATGCATCTCCGGCGAGGTACTGGAGGTCGCCGAACGGATCGGAGAGGCTGCTGCGAATCATGCGATGCGGGTACGGCACGCCGAGCAGGTCAGCGCTGAAGTAGAGGCGGAGGCCGTCGTGGCTGAGCTTGCAGGGCCCGACATTGCTCGCTCCCGTGATCAACGTACCCGTCACAGCGTAGCTGTTCGCACCCATCGGCACGCATCGCTGAACACCCGCAAGGGTGAATACAAACAGTTCCTGCTCATCGGGCGTGAGCGTCGGGCTCTTGGGGTAATTGCCTGCACCGCTGATCGTGATGGTGACCGGGGTTCCGAACGGGGATGCCAGACTGGCCCGCGTGGCGCGCTTGATCAACTGATCACTGGAGAACAACAACGTGAGCTCATCAACGCTCAGCCATCCGCCGACCTCATCGCCGGAATAGCCCGGGAGGACTGCGACGCCTGCGCCGAAGAGGTCCGTGACCTGAGCGCGCTGGCTCATGAAGAGCGCGTTCGACCCGCCAGCGTTGCGTGTGTAATAGAGCCGCAACCCGTCCGCGCTGATCCACGGATAGGCATCGGCATTGCCGGTGTTGATCTCGTCGAGCAGCCGATCGTCGCTGTACGGGATGGCGGATGGAGTCTGCGCTGCAGCGCAGAAGCAGAAGAAGGCGGCGGCGATGGAGGTGATGCGACGTCTATTCATGCCGAAAAGATAGCCCTGCATGCGGACTGTGGCCGTCGGCTTCTTGAGCGGCTCGTGGTGATGGACGGTGCCTGTGCGTGACGGAGCGTTGCGCCCCTAAGAACACGGATGGTCATCGATCCTGTCGCTTTCGCTCCGCACGACCGTCACTTCGTGGACAACAAGCACCATGGCCATGAAACCACTCTTCCTCATCAGCACGTTCTTGATTGCCATTCCGTACCGTGCGCAGGTGGCCTGCGACATCTTGAGCGCCGGGCCGATGCAAGGCAGCTATGCGCACACCTGGGCCGAGCCTGCCAGCGGATCGTGGGACACGCCCAACATGACCTACGCCAGCAACCGCGTGATCGGCGATCTCGTGCGTGCGCTGAGCAGCGGCCCGGCCGATAGCCTGTGCTGCGCCGCGCTCGCCAACCCTGCGCTCGTGCAGGGCAAGGTGGCCGTGATCCATCGCGGCACCTGCGATTACGCGCTCAAAGCCAAGCATGCCCAGGATGCCGGCGCCATCGCGGTGGTGATCATCAACAATGTGCAAGGCCCGCCCGTGGAGATGGGAGGAGGGCCGTACGGTCCGCAGGTGCACATCCCCGTCTTCATGATCAGCGCGGCCGATGGCGATGCCTGGCGCGAAGCGCTTGAAGCGGGCGCCACGTTGAGCGTGCTGCTCGGGAACAAGGACGGCTATTACGCAGCGGACGCTGGAGTGCGCAAGCAGGATGTGCTGATGCCCAAGAGCCTGGCCCTGCCCAGCCTGCTGGCCTCGGAGCCGGGAGATCACCTCGTGAGCCCTGGCGCCATGGTGCACAATTTCGGATCGGAGGCCATCGCGGAAGTCGCGTTGCGCGCCGTGGTGACGCAGGATGGCGAAAGCGTCTACGATGAGAGCACGTTGCCCTTCCCGCTCGCTGCGGGCGATAGCCTCATGGTGGTTCTCCCGGATTGGCAGCAGGCCTCGTATTCCGGCCGCTACCAGCTCACGTACCAGGTGGTCACGCCCGCCGATCAGCATGGCCTCGACAACCAGTTCACGCTTCCTCTGCATTACGGCGATCGGTACGCGCTCACGCCCACGGAGGCCGCCTCGGGCGCGCCGGTGAGCACCATCGGCATGCAGCCCGCGCAGAGCAACGGCGCGTTCGAGAGCTGCGTGCATTTCCGCGATGCCCATGCCTCGCGCATCGCCGTCACCGGCATAGACCGGCAGGTCTCGGTGAACGAGCCGCTCACGCTCGCTGGCGATGCGGTGCTCACGCGCGTGTACGAATGGCAGGACCCCTTCGACGGAATGGACGACCCTGGGTTCGGGTTCACGCAGCTCACCCTGCTTCAGGAGAATGAGCATGTGCTCACCGCCGAGGGCAACTCGGCCATGGTCCATTTCCCGCTCGCGGATCCGGTCATCCTGGAAGATGGCGCGCGTTACCTCTTCTGCACCGTGACCAGCAACCCGACGGTCTTCTTCGGTTATCACGAGCACGTGAGCTACGCGCGGAACGAAGAGGTCTTCGGCCAGCCCACCAGCCCGCTGAGCAACGGCGGCGATTGGTTCATCGGCTTCGCGGGAGGGCCGGTGGCGAGCGTGGGACTGCGCACCGTGGAAGCCGCCACCATCGGCATCGATGAGCCCGATGCGTCTGGCTTATCAGCATTCCCGAACCCGAGCGAAGGCATCTTCCACCTCGTGATCGAATCGCCGGAACCGGTCACCCTGGTGGCGCGTGATGCGCTGGGCCGGGAAGTGCTGCGGCAGCGCGCCTCGGGCGGTCGCGCCACCGTGGATCTCAGCGACGCGGCGCCAGGGCCCTATCTGCTCTCGATGGAAGGCCGGTCGCGCGCGCGATCGTTGCGCTTGATGGTTGATTGATCGGGCGATGAGGTGATGCGGCCAGGCCCGCGTTGCGTTCCTTCGCCGCATGGGCAAACGTGGCTTCGACCTGGCAGCGTCGGGCTTCGCGCTGGTGCTGCTCGCGCCGGTGCTCTTGCTCATCGCATTGCTGGTCGCGGTGGGCTCCCCCGGCGGGGCCTTGTTCCGGCAGGTGCGCGTGGGCAGGAACGGCCGTGAGTTCCGCATCCTGAAGTTCCGCACCATGAGGCCCGGAAGCGAAGCGCAGGGCCAGATCACGGTTGGAGGCCGCGATCCGCGCATCACGCGCATCGGCCACCTGCTGCGCAGGACCAAGCTCGATGAGCTGCCGCAGCTGTGGAACGTGCTCGTGGGCGAGATGAGCATCGTGGGCCCGCGGCCGGAGGTGCCGCGCTACGTGGCGCTGTACACGCCCGAGCAGCGCGAAGTGCTGCGCGTCCGCCCCGGGCTGACGGGCCTCGCGAGCCTGGCGTACATCGATGAGAACGAAGTGCTGGGCCGCGCGACGGATCCCCAGCGTGCCTACATCGAAGAGGTGATGCCCGCCAAGCTCGTGCTCGACCTGCGTTATGTGCAGGAGCAGAGCCTCGCGCTCGACCTCCGCATCATCGCGCGGACGGCGCTGCGAATCTTCGGCCGATGATCAACGCGATGCCCGGCACCGCGCGACAGGCCGCATGGCTGGGGGCGGTGGCGCTGCTCTGCACAGCGGTATGCTCCCTGGGCGTGCACCATGCCGATGAGCATTTCCAGATCCTGGAGTTCGCCGGTTGGAAGCTGGGCATCACGCCCGAAGCGGATCTGCCTTGGGAGTTCACGGAGCGCATGCGTCCCGCGCTTCAGCCCGCCATGGTCGTCATCCTGCACCACGCGCTCTCGCTCTTCGGCGAGCCGGATCCCTTCACGGTGGCCATGCTGTTGCGCATGCTCGCCGCCGCGCTCTCCTTCATCGCTGCGCTGCTGTTGCTGCGCGGGCAGCTGCGCGACAATCCCGCGATGCGCGAGGAAAGATGGCTGTGGCTCTACTTGTTCCTGGCCTTCTTCCTTTGGTTCGGCGTTTACGGTGGCGTGCGCTTCTCTTCGGAGGGCTTCTCAGCGGCGCTCTTCGCCATCGGCTTCGCGCGCATCGCTCATCCTGACGATGGTGAATCCCCGCGAGCCGCGCTCCTCAGCGGCATGCTGATCGGACTGGCCGTCGTGGCGCGCATGCAGGTGGTGCTGATGGCGGCAGGTCTGGTCGCGTGGTGCCTGTTCATCAAGCGCATGCGCTGGCCCACGCTGCTGGCGGTCCTCGCTGGCGGACTCATGGGTGTCGGCGCTGGCGCGCTCATTGACCGATGGTTCTATGGCGAATGGGTGCTCACGGCGTGGAACTACATCGACCTCAACGTCCTGCAGGAGAGAGCCGCGGAATTCGGGACGCATCCATGGTGGCACTACTTCACCGAGGTCTTCCATCGCGCGGTGCCGCCGTTCAGCCTGCTCCTCCTCGTTCCGCCGCTGGCGTATTTCGCGCTGCGCCGCCGTGATGCGCTCACGTGGGCCGTGCTGCCCTTCCTGGTCGGGCATATGCTCGTAGCGCACAAGGAGTACCGTTTCCTCTTCCCCGTGCTGCCGTTGTTGCCGGCATTGGTTGTGGGCGGCATGGACGCGATGAGCGGACGCGGCTGGTTCAATCGGATGAGCGACCGGTCCTTCCGACTCCTGCGCGGGGCATTCCTTGTCGTGCACGTGCCGTTGCTCCTCGTGGTGCTCTTCAAGCCCGCTCAGGACAGTGCTGGCTTCTATAGGGCGCTGCAACGGGTCGCGCAGCCAGGCGACCTGCTTGTTCATCAGGATGCTGATCCATTCCGAAATGGCACACCCATCTGGTACACCCGACCGAGGGGCCTGACGATCGCAACCTTCGAAGAACTGGCGGAATGGCCGAGCGGCGGGCGGGTCTTCTACGCGTCGAGCAAGCCGCGACCTGATTTCACGGATCCGCCGCGCATGAAGCTGCTCTACTGTTCGTTGCCGGATTGGCTCTTGCGCTTCAACATCGGGGGCTGGGCCGATCGCACAGCGGTTTGGCGGCTCTGGGAGCTTCAGCGCCCGCCCGTCCGGACGCCTGTGGCGGATTGACCTGTGCCACGCGCAGGCTCAGCCCGCGTTCCCTTCGGTTCTCCCGAGCATGTCGCGCAGCTTCTCCAGATCGGCGGCGCGTTCGCTGTCGCCCATCTTGGCGTAGCTGTTGGCCAGGTTGTTCAGCTGCCGACGGATGATGTCGATGTTGGTGCAGGGCTGATAGAACGATGGGCGCGGCTCGATCTTCAGCTTCGCGAGGAACTCGTTGATCTCGTTGCGGCCCAGGATGTCGCCCTGGCTGAAGGCGTTCACATAGAAGAGGACGTTCTCCTCGCCTTGCTGGCCTGCGTCCGCGCCGCCGATGCTCTCCTCATCGAGGTAGGCCAGCACGAAGTGGTTGGGCAGGTTCACTCCGCGCATGGGCAGGTTCAGGTCCTCGGCGAGCACTTGGTAGATGATGGCCAGCGAGAGCGGATTGCCCTTGCGGCTGTCGAGCACCTCGTTGATGTAGCTGTTCTGCGGCGCGTGGTAATTGCGCTTGTTGCCTTTGAAGCCATGCACCTGGAAGAAGATGTGGTTGAACACGCGCACCTTCTCGAAGGCGGTCAGGTGGTCGTTCAGCTCCAGCCAGATGTCCTGCCGGATCGCTGCGAGCCGAGCCTTCACCTTCTGCTCATCCATGTCCGGGTAGCGGTAGCGGCTGATGATGAGCGCGCCCTCCAGCAGGTCGTCGCCGCCGGCCTCGTGCCAGGCCTTGAGCCGGTCGGTCACGCGGCTCAAGTGGATGGTATGCAGCAGGTCCTCGATTCGGTTACGGAAGAGATCGCCGAAATCGTCGATCTCCCACGCGCGCTCCAGCTCCGGCACGATGTCGTCGCCGAGCTGCACGATGCGGTCGCGCACCTGGGTGTAGATGGTCTCGTCGGGATCGTCGATCAGGGTGATCAGCGCGCGGATCTCGTTGTTGGCCATCGGGAGCCGGTTTGAGCGGCTGGGAGCGAAAGCTATCCGGGCGCGGAGGGGAGGGCCGGGTTAGGCCGGGCTTGTTTCCAAGGT
>JAEUSX010000114.1 GCA_016788405.1 Flavobacteriales bacterium | reverse complement strand
GAGCCGGTCTCGCGCTTCACCACCACGAAGGTGCTGAGGCATTGCGGCGCGAACACCATCCAGAGCAGCAGCGAGAGCTTGGTGGCCAGCGGCCATTCGCGGGTGATGCGCTCCCGCAACTGCTCGTCCACTTCGCCTTCGTCGCCATCCATCGCGTAGGCGGTGCCCAGCGCGCTCACCACCACCTCGCGCGCGGCCATGCCGGGAACGAGCGCGAAGGAGATCTCCTCGTTGAAGCCGATGGGCGCGAAGACGTGGTGCAGGGCATGGCCGAGCTCGCCGGCGAGGCTGCGGCCGTTCTCGCGCGGCGATGGCACGGTGTAGAGCGCCCACATCACGATGGTGATGGCCAGGATGATGGTGCCCACACGGCGCAGGAAGATCATGGCGCGCTCCCACAGGCCGATGACCAGGCTGCGCGCATCAGGCCATTGGTACGCGGGCAGCTCCATCATCAGCGGTGAGCGTGCCGCGTGCTTGTCGCTGCGCTTGATGAACCAGGCCACCGTCATGGCGGCCACGATGCCGAGCACGTAGAGGCCCACCATCACCAGCGCTGCGGCGGTGGCATCGTCGGGGAAGAGGGCGGCGACGAGGAGCGTGTACACGGGGATGCGCGCCGAGCACGCCATCAGCGGCGCGATGAGGATGGTGGTGAGCCGGTCGCGCCAATGGCTGATGGTGCGCGTCGCCATGATGCCAGGGATGGCGCAGGCGAAGCTGCTGAGCAAGGGGATGAAGGAGCGGCCAGAGAGCCCGGCGGCGCTCATGGGCCGATCGAGCAGGAAGGCCGCGCGTGGCAGATAGCCGGATGCCTCCAGCGCGAGGATGAAGAGGAACAGGATGAGGATCTGCGGCAGGAAGACGATCACGCCGCCCACCCCGCCGATGACGCCTTCGACGACCAGTCCGCGCAAGGGGCCATCGGTCATGTTCGCTTCCACCATGCGCGCCACCGCGCCGAACCCGCTTTCGATCAGCCCGGAGAGCGCATCGCCGCCAGAGAACACGGCGAGGAAGGTGACGAAGAGCACGAGCGCGAGCACCGCGAAGCCCCACACGGGGTGCATCAGGAAGCGGTCGATGCGGATGCTCGGGTCCTTGTCCACCGCCGGCACGCTCACCGTGCGGTTGAAGATGCCGAGCACATCGCGCTGCGTGGCCAGCACCTGTTCCACGCCGGGGGGCGCCCAATGGGCCGGTGGTGCCGCGCGCATCGGCTCATCCAGCATCGCGCGTAGCGCGTCGGCGCCGTGCGCATGCACGCTCACGGCCTCAACGACCGGCAGGTTCAGCTCACGGGCGAGCAGCGCCTTGTCGATGCCGATGCCGAGCTGCCGCGCGCGGTCCATCTTGTTCAGCACCACCACCAGCGGCAGGCCGAGCTGCCGCGCTTCGAGCACCAGGCGCAGGTGCAGCCGCAGGTTGGTGGCATCGGCCACGCACACCAGCAGATCGGGCAGGGCCTCCTTGCTGTGGCCGGTGATCACGTCGCGCGTCACGGCCTCGTCGCTGCTCAACGCGTTGAGGCTGTATGCGCCGGGCAGGTCGAGCACCTTGATGCGCCTGCCGCTGGTCGTGTGCATCACGCCCTCCTTGCGCTCCACGGTGACGCCCGCGTAGTTGGCCACCTTCTGGCGGCTGCCGGTGAGCAGGTTGAAGAGCGCCGTCTTGCCGCAATTCGGATTGCCCAGCAGGGCGATGCGCTCGGGCAGGGCCGCGGCGAGGTCCTTCATCTAGGCGATGGGGTCACTTCGATGAGCGCCGCCTCGGCACGGCGCAGCGCGAAGGTGGTATGGCCCAGACGGATGGCGAGCGGCTCGCGGCCCGGTCGTCCTTCGCTCACCACGTGCACGCGCTCGCCGGGCACGAAGCCCAGTTCCAGCAGGCGCAGCACCAGGTTGCGACCGGCTGGATCGGCGGGCAGGGAGACACCGGCAACGGTTGCCCAGCTTGCCTCCGGCAATTGGTCCAGGCTGATGGTGCCCTCGTGCTTCGCTTCCATATCGAGCGGCGAAGGTCCGAACGGGAGGGCATCGGCGGAATACCGCGATCGTGGTATGGCGGTGGCGTGACACGTCAGGCCGCACGATAGTGGGCCTCCTGGCGTTCGGCCGCGACCCAGGGAGCATGCTGGACGGAGACGTTTGCGCATATTCACCGGCCAACCCTGCCCATGCCGCGAATCTTCAACACCATCCGCCAGCGCCTTTTGAAGGAGAACCGATTCACGCGCTACCTCATCTACGCCGTGGGCGAGATCGTGCTGGTGGTGATCGGGATCCTGCTGGCCTTGCAGGTGAACACCTGGAACCTCGCGCGGCAGGACCGGCAGAAGGAGACGAAGTACCTCGCCGGACTGAAGGCCGATCTTCAAGCGGACCTTCTGGAGCTGAAGGATTTCATGCAGGATAAGCAGGTGAAGGAATCCTCCGCCTTGCTGTTGCTGAGGATGGGTGATCCTGTCACCGCCATAGAGGTTCAACGCATGGATTCAATTATCTGGCGGGTGTTCATGTGGCGGAAATTCGTCCCGAGCACGAAGACCTTGGATGAATTGACCGGGTCGGGAAACCTTAGCTTGATCAAGAATGACTCCATCAAGGCCCTGATGCTGGATGTCGCACAGCACTATGAGGAGATAGGCGTCTACATCGAGCACATGCGGCGTGAATACGACCACTACCTGTACGATCGGTCGGCGGCCATGCGCGAAATGCTGCCCTACGTTGATCTTGAACATTGGGCCAGGACCGATACCGTGAAGAACGCACTCAGCACGACGGGGCCACTGCTGGCCATGCACACCGACCAGACGCGCGCCCTGCTCCACGACCTCGCGTTCCGCAACGGATTAAAGTTGGCCGCCTTGAACAACCGCAGCATGCGGCGCCGCTGCGAGAGTTCGTACGCGAAGGTGGAGCACCTGATCGAGCTGATTGACGCGGAACTCAACACCCCCTGAATGCCGCGCATCTTCAACACCATCCGCCAGCGCCTCTTGAAGGAGAACCGCTTCACGCGCTACCTGGTCTACGCCATCGGCGAGATCGTGCTGGTGGTGATCGGAATCCTCATCGCCCTGCAGATCAATAACGGCAATGATCTGCGGAAGGCCCGTGGGCGCGAGGTCAAGTACCTCGAGAACATCAAGACCGATTTGCTCGCCAACCAGGAGAAAGTGAAGGACTTCATCGCCGTGCGCACCGGTTGCATCGAGGCGACGGAACGGGTGATCGCGAAGATCGATGGCGACAGCATCGCGGATTGGAAGGCATTCAACGAGGACTGCATCTCCATCTATGCCTGGCAGCGGTACTACCCCATCAACTTCACGTTCCGGGAGCTGCTGAACACCGGAGGCCTCGCGCAGCTCACGAACGATAGCGTGAAGGCCGGGCTGCTGAAGCTCGAGCAGCTGTTGGAGAAGGTCAAGGCGGAGGAGGACCATTTCCGCTTCGACTCGGAGGAGGTCATCTACAAGCCGCTCTATGAGCTCAAGGACATGCAGCCGATGATCGACCTGCACATGAAGAAGGAAGTGACGCTGCGCCGGGAGGACTACGACCGCTACTTCGCGGACGTGCGGGTGAAGAATGGATTCCTCATGGCGTTCCTGGAGTTCTCCACCATGAACGGACAGCTGGATCAGGTGCTGAAGCTGAGCGATGAGCTGATCGCGATGATCAATCGGGAGCTTGGGCGCGACCGATAGCCGCGCACTCGTGTCAACCAAGGCAGCACCGGTCACCGATCCTGCGCTTCCCGCTCCACCATCCGTTGCAGCGCGTACAGCATGGCCAGGCTCGCCAGCAGGATCGCCGTGAATGCCCACCACGTGGCCGTGTAGCCGAACCACGCGATGAGGTTGAGGCCGAGCGTGTGCCCGATGATGTGCGCCACGCTCCAGCTGATGGTGAAGAGCGCCATGTACGCGCCGGGCTGGCCGTGCTCGGCGCGATCGTAGGCGAAACGGTTCATGAAGGGGAAGTTGAGCATCTCGCCGAAGGTCATCAGCGCCATGCCCGCCCACAGGACCGCTACGCCGGGCAGCATGTTCAGGATGGCGAAGCTGGCCGCGAAGAGCAGCACGCTGAAGCGCAGGATGCCGTGCAATCCGTACCGACGCTCCTCGCAGTAGCTCACCAGGGGCATTTCGATCAGGAAGATGATCAGTCCGTTGGCGCCCAGCAGCAATCCGATGCGCTCCTCACTGAGGTGGTGCGCCTCGTCATAGAACAGCGGGACGCTGCTGAAGTACTGCAGGAAGGCGATGCTGATGAGCGTGACGGTGAGCAGGAAGAAGAGGTAGGGCTTGTCGCGGTACGGCGAGCCATCGGCATCGGTGCGCGCGGCGCTGCTGTCACGCTGCGCCTGCTTGCGGGGCAGGCCGGTGATGAGGATGGCGGCCGCCGCGATGCAGGTGAGGGCATCGACCCAGAAGAGGCCGCTGTAATTCCATGTGGCGATGATGAAGCCGCCCATGGCCGGGCCGAGGCTGAAGCCGAGGTTGATGGCCAGCCGGATGAGTGTGACCGCCCGCGTGCGCTGCTCCGGCGCGGCATAGCTGCGGATGGCCACGAACAGCGCCGGACGGAAGGCATCGCTGAGCACCAGGAGCACGAAGACCCCGATGCTGAAGGGCCAGAAGCCGCGCAATTGGCCCAGGCCGATGAAAGCGATGCCCGATGTGAGCAGCGCGCCCACCAGCACATCGTGGAAGCCGAGCTTATCCGCCAGCTTGCCGCCGAGCCACGAGCCCACCACGGAACCGGCGCCGAAGCAGCTCATGATCCAGCCCACTTCCTCCAGGCTCAGGCCCATGTCCTTCGTGAGGTACAGCGATAGGAAGGGGACCACCATGGTGCCCGCGCGGTTCACGAAGGTGACCAGCGTGAGCAGCCAGATCTCGCGTGAGAAGCCGGAGAAGGACCCGAGATAGAACCGGAAGGCCCGGGAGAGCGCGCTCACGCGGCGAACCTAGCGCGCGCTGCTCATCCTTTGCCCTTAAACCGTTTCCTTCGCAGGGATGACCACCGACCGCATCCGATCGCATTTCACCGAGGCCGCAGACGTCCTCGCGAGGTTCCAGTCCGATCCGGCGAACATCGCGGCCGTGGAGCAAGCCGCCGCCTTCATGAGCTATTGCCTGAAGCAGGGTGCCAAGGTGATCAGCTGCGGCAATGGCGGAAGCATGTGCGATGCCATGCACTTCGCGGAAGAGCTCACCGGTCGTTATCGCGACGACCGTCCACCGATCGCGGCGCTATCCATCAGCGACCCGAGCCACCTGACCTGCGTGGGCAACGACCATGGCTTCGAGAACGTGTTCGCGCGGTTCGTGGAGGCGCATGGGCGCGAAGGCGATGTGCTCTTGGCCATAAGCACCAGTGGCAACAGCCCGAACGTGCTGCGCGCAGCGGAAGTGGCCCGTGAGAAGGGCATGCACGTGATCGGACTTACCGGGAAGGACGGTGGCCGCCTGGCGGACCTGTGCACCGTGGAAGTGCGCGTGCCCCATGATGGTTACGCCGACCGGATCCAGGAAGTGCACATCAAGGTGATCCACGCGTGGATCGACCACATCGAGCGCGACCTGGCCGCGCCCCGCCGTTCCGAGCAGGCCTGAAGCAATGGTCGTCAAGAACTTCGGTTGCGCCGTGTTCGGTATCAACGCCACGATCGTGGTGGTGGAAACGAACATCAACTCGGGCAAGTACTTCTTCATGGTGGGGCTTCCGGACAATGCGGTGAAGGAGAGCCATCAGCGCGTGAGCGCCGCCATCAAGAACATCGGGCTTCACATGCCCCGAGGTCGGGAGATCACCGTGAACCTGGCCCCGGCCGACATCCGCAAGGAGGGGAGCGCGTACGATATGGCCATCGCGCTCGGTATCCTTGCTGCCAGTGATCAACTCAGCGCGGAACGTTTCGCACAATACGTGGTGATGGGCGAGCTTTCCTTGGATGGTGAGGTACGGCCGATCAAGGGTGCGTTGCCCATCGCCTTGGAGGCCAAGAAGCACGGCTTCAAAGGGGTGGTGGTGCCCAGTGCCAACGCGCGCGAAGCGGCCATCGTCGAAGGCTTGGAGGTGATCGGCGTGGACCACTTGCGCCAGGTCGTCGACTTCTTCGATGG
>JAEUSX010000086.1 GCA_016788405.1 Flavobacteriales bacterium | reverse complement strand
TTCGCGGTGTACATGATCGGCGGCGGCAAATTCGCCATCGACATGGCCAGCCAGAAGGATGTGGACAACGCGCTCGATGATGAGGTGGTGGTGAAGCTGAACAAGTATGACTACGCGGCCGAGGTGGGCGGTGGAATGGACATGTTCCTGCCCTACTTCAAATTCGGCATCGAGCTCAAGGCCGCCTTCGGCATCCCCAATCTGCTCATCGACGACGGCACACGGTTCAGCGCGCCGATCGAGAGCATCCGATCCAAGGCCTGGGTGCTCACCTTCACCTTCGAAGGGTGAGCGGTTGAAGGTCCATCGAACTTCAATCCGAGTCGAGCGCGCGCGGCCCAACGCGATAACGGCCACGATCGACTCTTCCGGCGGCCTACTTTGCCACGCGTGGAGCGCATCGTCGACATCGTGCTTGCGCCGGTCGAGGCGGCCGACCCTGTGCTGGTGCGGCAGGCAGCGGAGGCGGCCGCTTCAATGAAGCGCGGCACGGCGGCGGGTTCGCGCATCCTCAAGCGCTCCATCGATGCGCGCAGCAAGCAGCCCCGCATCCGGCTCCGCGTCGCGGTGAGCGATGCGGCCTTGATCGAAGAGGACAACCCGCGACCAGCGCTGCGCCCGGTGAGCGGAGCGCCGGCGGTGATCATCGTCGGAGCCGGCCCGGCGGGCTTGTTCTGCGCCTTGCGCTGCATCGAGCATGGCCTCCGACCGGTGGTGCTGGAACGCGGCAAGGACGTGCGCGCGAGGCGCCGCGACCTGGCGGCCATCAACAAGCTGCATGTGGTCGACCCGGACAGCAACTACTGCTTCGGCGAGGGCGGCGCGGGCACATACAGCGATGGCAAGCTCTACACCCGCAGCCATAAGCGCGGTGATGTGGAAGGCGTGCTGCGGACCCTGGTGGCCTTCGGCGCCAGTCCTGACATCCTCGTGGACGCGCACCCGCACATCGGCACGAACAAATTGCCGGGCATCATCACCGCCATGCGCGAGGCCATCGAGGGCGCAGGCGGCGAAGTGCGCTTCAACAGCCGCGTGACCGGGTTGATCCTGGAGCGCGGCGCCATGAAGGGCGTGATCCTCCACGACGGCACCTCGGCGGAAGCCGAAAGCACCGTCATCGCCACGGGCCATTCCGCGCGAGACGTGTTCGCCTTGCTCCGCGACCATGGCCTGCGGATCGAGCGGAAGGATTTCGCGCTCGGGGTGCGCGTGGAGCATCCGCAGCACATCATCGATCGCGCGCAGTACCACTGCGAAGCACGCGACCCCTACCTGCCACCAGCTAGCTACAGCCTCGTGCAGCAGGTCGATGGCCTCGGCGTCTACAGCTTCTGCATGTGCCCGGGCGGCATCATCGCGCCATGCGCCACCGCGCAAGAAGAAGTGGTGACCAATGGCTGGAGCCCGAGCAAGCGCAACAATCCCTTCGCCAATTCGGGGGTCGTGGTCACCATCAACCCGGCGCACGCCTTGTCGTTGCCGGATGAAGCCGCCGATCCGCTCTGGGGCGTGCGCTACCAGCAGCAGGCGGAGCGCGCAGCATGGCAGGCGGGCGGGCGAAGGCAGAGCGCGCCTGCGCAGCGGCTGGAGGATTTCATCCAAGGCAGGCACTCATCAGGACTGCCGGAATGCAGCTATCCGCCCGGCATCGTGCCGTGGCGGCTGGATGAACTGCTGCCACCCGAAGTGGCGCGCCGGCTGCGCGAGGGATTCAAGGCCTTCGGCGAGAAGCTGCGCGGCTACCGCACCAACGAAGCCGTGGTGGTGGCGGTGGAGAGCCGGACGAGCTCGCCGGTGCGCGTGCCGCGCGATCCGATCACCCTGCAGCACGCCGATGCCCGGGGCTTCTATCCGTGCGGCGAAGGCGCCGGCTACGCGGGGGGCATCGTGAGCGCGGCGATGGATGGGCAGCGCGTGGCCGACGCGATCAAGACGAGCTATTCCGCGCGTGCCTGACGCGCGAACTCCATGCACAACGCGCTGGCGGCCATGGCCACGTTCAGCGATTCAGCACCCCCTCTTCCTGGGACCGAGATGGCCTGCGCGCCGAGCGACCGAACAGCCTCCGACGGCCCATGCGACTCGCTGCCGAGGATGAGCACCGCTGGCCGGCGCAATCGGGCTTCGAAGGCCGGGACGCCTTCCATCGTGGCCAAGTAGAGCGAGGCTCCTGCCGCGCGCAGTCGGTCGAGATCAGCGGGCAGCTGTCCGCGATGCACGGCCACCCTGAACAGGGAGCCCATGCTGGCCTGCACGCATTTGGGGTTGAACTCCTCGACGCAGTCCACGCTGCAGAGCACGCGCTGGGCGCCGAACCAATCGGCGATGCGCAGCAGCGTGCCCATGTTCCCGGGATCGGCGATGCCATCGAGGGCGAGCACCATCTCGGCCCGGTCCAGCGGCTCCAACGGCAGCGATGGCGGCATCTCCGCCACGGCGATCTCCGCATTCCCGCTCTCCAGGGTGCCCATCCGATCGAGTTCGTGCTGCGGATGGAATCGCAAGAGATCCTCCGGGTAAGGGTGCCTGGATCCTTCAGCCACATGGATGGCCCGGACCTTGAACATCGAATTGAGCAACTCGCCCACCAGCTTGCTCCCCTGCACGAGGAACAGTCCTTGCTCCTGCCGGTGCTTCTTCTGATGCAGGTCCCTGACCGCGCGCCTTTCCGATGCAGTGCTCAACCCACGGATATATTTGGCCATGCCTGCGCAGCGCGCGAAGCTGGACGCGCAAAGTAGGCAGCACCATCGGCTCATTGGGGCGCATCACGCGGCATATCAC
>JAEUSX010000046.1 GCA_016788405.1 Flavobacteriales bacterium | reverse complement strand
TTCACCGAGTACTACGACGATGAGCAGCCCAAGAGCGAGGTGCGCTACAAGAAAGGCAAGCGCGAGGGCGCATTCACGGAGTGGCACCACAATGGCGCCTGGATGATGAAGCCCATGAAGGCGGACCCCGAGCTGGGCACGCCCGGCGGCGATCTGGAGCGCGTGCTCGAAGGACAGACGAAGAAGCGCGAAGGGACGTACGTGAACGACCTCCTCGAAGGCGATGTGAAGGACTACGACGAGAAAGGGAAGCTGGTGAAGACGACGCGCTTCAAGGCGGGCGTGGAGCAGCCATGAGCAAGCACGGGCGCATCCTGGTGGCCATGAGCGGCGGCGTGGACAGCTCCGTGGCGGCGCTGATGCTGCATGAAGAGGGCTATGAGGTGATCGGCGTGACCATGAAGACCTGGGATTACGCCGATGCCAGCGGCGGCAAGCGCATCACCGGCTGCTGCGATCTCGACAGCATCAACGATGCCCGCACCATGGCGGTGAGCCGGGGCTTCCACCACATGATCATCGACATCCGCGAGGAGTTCGGCGATGCGATCATCGGCAACTTCACCAGCGAGTACATGGCCGGCCGCACGCCAAACCCCTGCGTGCTGTGCAACACCTTCATCAAATGGGAAGCGCTGCTCAAGCGCGCGGACATGATGGACTGTCAGCTGATCGCCACCGGTCATTACGCGCAGGCCATCCAGCACCCCGGTGGTCGATGGGCCGTGCGCAAGGGCCTGGATCCCGGCAAGGACCAGAGCTATGTGCTATGGGGCCTCGAACAGAAGAACCTCGCGCGCACGCGCTTCCCCATCGGTCACTTCCACAAGAGCCGCATCCGCGAGATGGCGGTGGAGAGCGGGTTCCCTGAGCTGGCGCGGAAGAGCGAGAGCTATGAGATCTGCTTCATCCCGGACAACGACTACCGCGGCTTCCTGAAACGCAAGGAGCCGGAGGCCACGGCGCGGCTGGCTCACGGAAAGCTGGTGAGCGTGGAAGGCGAGGTGCTCGGTGAGCATGACGGTTACCCCTTCTTCACGGTGGGCCAGCGCAAAGGCCTTGGGATAGCCACCGGCGAGCCGCTGTACGTCACCGAGATCGTCCCCGAGACCAACACCGTGGTGCTGGGCCGGAAGGACGACCTGCAGAAGACCATCATGCATGTGCGTCGCCCGAACTTCCAACTCGTAGAGGCGTTGACCGGGGAAATGGAAGCCTTGGTGAAGATCCGCTACAAGGACAAAGGCACGCCCGCCACTTTGCGGATGGACGGCGAACGCGTCCTGGTGGAATTCCACAGCACCGTCACAGGCATCGCACCCGGGCAGAGCGCCGTCTTCTATTGCGGCGAGGATGTGCTCGGAGGCGGGTTCATCGATCGGCCATAACCCATGAGGAACCTCACGCTCACCGCTTTGACCCTGCTTGCGTTGGCCTTGGCAGGCTGCAAGAAGGAAGAGGCCGAACGCCCAGACCTCGGGTACGGGTACTTCCCCAGGACGGTGGGATCGTTCATCGTGTACCAGGTCGATTCTATGTGGGTGGACGAGCCCGCCCAGGTGCAAGGCTCGGTGAGCTACCTGCTCAAGGAGAAGGTGGTGGAGGAGTACCTCGATCCCGCAGGCCGCAAAGCCTGGCGCATCCACCGCTTCGTGCTGGACCCCGACAGCAACTGGGTGATCCGCGATGTGTGGACGAGCACCTGGGACGAGATCGCCGCCGAGGTCACTGAAGAGAACATGCGGCGGCAGAAGCTCTCCTTCCCGGTGCGCGAAGGGCGCCGGTGGGACATCAACGTGTACAACATCGCCGACGAATTGGAAGTGGCCTTCCGCGAAGTGGGAAGCGCATGGAGCGGTGGCGGACTCGGCTACGACCGCACCGTGCTGGTGAAGAGCACCGTGCCGCCGAATGCCGTGATCACGAACAACTTCGAGGAGCGATGGGCGCATGGCGTGGGCATGGTGAGCAAGTACTGGGAAGAGATGAATTCCCAAGTGGACGGTGATACGGGCTGGCGCCTCGACATGGTCGCTGTGCAGCACGGAACCGAGTAAGCCATGAGCATCCGCCGATTCGCCTTCCTGATCTGCGTCGCGAACGCCCTGCAAGCCGCGGCACAGATCGGCCCTGACACCTACTGGGTGCAATTCACCGACAAGGATGCCACGCCGTACTCCATCGGTGAGCCCGAGCAATTCCTTTCCGCGCGCTCCATCGCACGTCGCCAGGCGCAAGGCATTGCCATCGATGAGACGGACCTTCCGGTGGATCCCGCGTACATCAGCGCGGTGCTCGCCACAGGCAGCGTGCAGCTCATCAACCGCAGCAAGTGGTTCAACGCCATCACCATCCGCAGCACGGACGCGTTGGCTCTGGATGCCATCGGGCAACTGCCCTTCGTGAGCAACGTGCGCGCGACCCGCCGGCTGATGCTGGAGTCACCGCCGCCCCAGGAGAAATTCACGCTGGAAGCACCGCCATCCATGATGCTGCGCGGCGGCCAGCCGGAGGATTACGGACTCTCCTGGAACCAGATCTTCATCCACAACGGCCACTTGCTGCACGCCTTCGATGCCAAGGGCCAGGGCATGCTCATCGGGGTGCTCGACTCGGGCTTCGAGGACGCGGATTCGTTGGCGGCATTCGCCGACCTGCGCACGCGTGAAGGCATCGTTCTCACCCGCGACATGGTGAACCACGATGGCGACGTCTACGACGATCACTGGCACGGCCGCTCCGTGCTCTCCTGCATGACCGGGATCCTGCCCGGCTACTTGCAAGGCACCGCGCCGATGGCCGATTACGCGCTGGTGCGCACGGAAGAGGTCGCCTTCGAGATGGTGGTTGAGGAGGACAACTGGGTGGCGGGCGCCGAACTGCTCGATAGCCTCGGCTGTGATGTGCTGAACACCTCGCTCGGGTACACCACGTTCGATGACTCGCTGCTCGATCACACCTATGAGCAGCTGGATGGGCTCACGACCCGGATCACGATCGCTGCCGGCATGGCGTCGCAGAAGGGCATGATCCCGGTGCAGAGCGCGGGCAACAATGGCTGGAGCCCCTGGCATTACATCAGTGCGCCCGCTGATGCCAACGACATCCTCGCCGTGGGCGCGGTGGGCAACCAGGGTCAGTTCGCCGGATTCAGCGGCTGGGGCCCCAGCGCGGACGGAAGGGTGAAGCCCGATGTGATGGCTGTGGGCTGGGGCGCCATCGGACTTCGGCTGGAGGGGGACAGCGTCGCATCCATCAACGGCACCTCGTTCTCTTCACCGATCATGGCCGGCCTGGTGGCTTGCCTGTGGCAGCTGCATCCCGAGCGCAGCGCGCACGACGTGATGGATGCGGTGCGACGAAGCGCCCACCTCTGGCTCGCGCCCAACGACAGCATGGGCTACGGCATCCCCGACTTCATGGTGGCCCACGCCTGGCTGGAGCTTACTGCAGGGGTGAAGGATGAAACCGCGCAAGGCGGGATGCTGGTCTCGCCGAATCCATTCGATCGGGGCGTCAGGGTAGGAGCGCCTGGTGCGCGCGATGGCCTGGCGCGCATCGTGATCATCGATGCCTTGGGCCGTACCGCAGCCGAGCAGGGCATCATGATGCGATCGGAATCAGCCGGCCTGTCCAGGCTGGAATCCCTTTCGCCGGGCACCTACATGTTCCGTGTTATTCAGGATGGACGGGTTTGGTCCGCGCGCGCTGTGAAGCCATGAGCGCCGTTGCGATCGACCGCGAGCTCACCGCGCACGACCTCGTCGATCTATATCGTCAAGGCATCTTCCCCATGGCCGGATCCGATGGCCCGATCGTCCTGCATCGCCCGCGCCGGCGTGCCATTTTCGATCTGGAGCTGATCGCAATGGATCCGACCACGGCGCGCCACCTGCGCACTCAACGCTTCGGCATCACCGTTGACCGTTGCTTCGAGGAAGTGATGCGGCGTTGCGCCGACCGTGAGGAGACCTGGATCGATGAGCGATTGATCGCAGCGTACACGGAGCTTCATCGCCAGGGCCTGGCGCATTCGGTGGAATCCTGGCGCGGGGGCATGCTCGTGGGCGGGATCTACGGTGTCTCCATCGGAGCGGCTTTCTTCGGCGAGAGCCTCTTCGGCATGAACAATGCGGGCAAGGCGGCGTTCCATGAATTGGTGCGGCGCTTGCGACAAGGCGGCTATCTGCTCTTCGATTCACAGTACATCAATGATTTCACGCGCGCTCTTGGCGCCTTCGAGACCGACGCCGCCGACTTCGACCGGCGACTGCGTCAAGCGCTGAAGCACGAAGCACGATTCCCATGCGACGTTTGATCGGCATCCTCTTGTTCCTGGCCCCGTTGCTGTCCATGGCGCAGGGTTCGCTCACGATCGATATCACCACGAGCAAGCCCGATGCTGGAGGGAAATTGATGGTGGCGCTGTGCCCGAGCGCCGAGGCTTACGGCACCGACAAGGGCTGCCTGACCAAAGTGCTGAATGCGAGCGGTGCGAAGTCACGCGCGGTCTTCCTCACGGTGCCTCCGGGCCTGCATGCGGTCAAGGTGTTCCATGACGTGAATGCGAACGGCCAGCTCGACACCAACAAGCTCGGCATCCCCAACGAGCCGTACGGCTTCGGGAACGATGCGCGCGGCACATTCGGCCCGCCCGCGTTCGAGGAAGCAGCCGTCGTCATCGAGCAGGTGCCGGTGGTGACGGCCGTGAAGCTGAAATAGGGGCGCGGCTAGCGAGACGACTTCACGATCTCAGGCGCCACCGCCTGCCGCTCGGCCAAGTAACCCTGATAGGTCGTGCTGTATTCCGCCCGGTCGTCGATCGCCTCTCCGTAGCGTCCCATGAGCGTGAGCAGCGCATCAGTGGCTTCGCGCAGGCCGTTCTGACCTCCGCTGAGCGCGGTGATGATGTCCACGCAACCGCGTTGCACGGCGTGCTTCACCAGGAACTCGCCTGCCTGTCCGCGCATCAGGATGCGCAACCCGCAGCGATCGGCCACGGCCAGGTCGATGGCATCATCGAAGAAGAAGGCCACCTCCTGCGCTTTCAGCCCATGCTTGGTCAAGAATGCATCGAAGGCCTCGCGCTTGTCGATGAAACCCATGTAAAGGCCGTGCAGCTTCTCGCGCTGCGCGAAGCGCTGCGCATGCGCATTGTGCTGACCGGTGATGATCGCCGCGTAGGGGAGTTGCTTCCCGTTCTGCAGCCACAGCCCGAAGCGTAGCATGTTCACGCCCATGCTGCCCACTTCGCTGAACGGGCTGCCGCCATCGAGGTCCTTCCAGCCGTCGTTGAAGACGCCGTCCCAATCGAATAGGAGGGCTCTGATGTTCCGGAGCTTGTTCGTCAGCTGAACCTGGGAGAGGAGCAGCTCTGTGCCGAGTTCCAGGAACGGGTCTCGATCGGATGGGTGATCACCCGGGTTCATGCTACCCGGCGATGGCCTTCATCAGGTCCTGGATGTCCAGCATACCGAGCTGCTTGCCGTTCTCGCTCACGCTCAACGTATCCACCTTATGCTCCTTGAAGGCCTTCTGGGCCTCATCGAGGAGGGCTTCCGGGCTGATGGTGAATGGAGCGTTGAATTTCAAGGTGCTCAGCTTCTTCGCGAGGACCTTGTTGCCTTCCTTCTCGATGCCGCGGCGCAGGCCGCCGTCCGTGAAGACGCCCACGTTCCTGCCCTTGCCGTCAACGACCATCACCGCGCCGAAGCCGTGCTTGGTCATCTCCACGAGGGCCTCGCTCACCGTGGCGCTGTCCTTCACAATGGGGTTGCTGCGCGAGAGCACGTCCTTCACCTTCATGGTGATCAGGCGCGTGTCCACGTAGAACTGCTTGGTGCCGATCGCGGTGAAGTGGTTGTCAGTGAGCTGTTTCATCAGCTTCCACGGAACAGTGATCGTGTGCACGCCGAGTTCCACGGCATTGCGCACGTGCTCCACGGTGCGCACGCTGCTGAACATGATCTTGGTGTCGTAGCCGTAGTAGTTCACGGCGCGCACGCATTGCTCCACGAGGGCGAGGGCGTCGTGTCCCTGATCCTGCAGGCGACCCACGAGCGGGCACACGTAGCTGGCGCCGGCCTGCATGGCCATGTAGGCCTGCTGGATGGTGTAGACCAGGTGCACGTTCACCATGATGCCCTTGTTGCGGAGCATGCGGCACGCGCGCAGGCCCTCGAGGCTCACCGGGATCTTGAAGACGGTGGTGTCCTTCTTCAGGCCCATCTTCAATTGGCGCTCTGCTTCTTTCACCACTTCCTCGGCGGTCTCGCCCAAGGCTTCCACCTGCAGGATGGGCACTTTCTTCGCGAGGTCGAGGATCATCTTGTCGATGTCCTTCACGCCGCCGCGGTGCATGAAGGTGGGCGTGGTGGTGAGGCCGGTGAGGAAGCCGAGCTTGAAGGCCTCGTCGATCTCCTTGATGTCTGCGCTGTCGAGGTAGAGTTCCATATTGGGTTAATTGGCCGCAGAGGCGCAGAGGCGCGGAGAATGCGGTTGGTTGATTCGTGTTGGCTTTCTCATCGACTCTGCGTTTCTGCGGCTGACTGCCGGTGCTTCACTTCCACTGCATGGATGTCCAGCAGTGGTTTCAGGAATTCCTCCAGGTCGTACACGCAGAGCTGACTGGCCGCGTCGCACTTGGCGACGGAGGGGTCGGGGTGCGTTTCGATGAACACACCGTCAACGCCTGCGGCCACGCCTGCGCGCGCGATGGTGGGCATCACATCGCGGTTGCCGCCGCGGGGATCGGCACTGGGGATGCCGTACTTGCGGATGCTGTGCGTGATGTCGAACACCAGCGGGTAGCCGGTGCGGCGCATGTGGTAGAAGGCGCGCGGGTCCACCACCAGGTCGTTGTAGCCGAAGGTGTAGCCGCGCTCGGTGAGGATGATCCTGCTGTTGCCCACGCTCTCGCACTTCTTGGCGGGGTTGATCATGTTCTCCGGGGCCAGGAATTGCGCGTGCTTGAGGTTGATGACGGCCCCGGTCTTCGCAGCCTCGGTCACCAGCGTGGTCTGCATCACCAAGTAGGCGGGGATCTGCAACACGTCCACCACTTCGGCCGCAGGCTTGGCCTGGCTGGGGTAGTGGATGTCGGTCAGGATGGGGAAGCCGAAGTCCTTCTTGATGCGGGCCAGGATCTTCAATCCTTCCTCCAGCCCGGGACCTTGATAGAAGTCGACGCTGCTCCGGTTGTCCTTGGTGAAGCTGCTCTTGTAGATGACCGGCACGTTCATGCGCTCGCTCACTTCCTTGAGCTTCTCGGCAGTGCGCATCATCACGTCCTCGGTCTCGATCACGCACGGGCCGCTGATGAGGAAGAGCTGTTCGCTGCCGCAGGCGATGGGGCCGACTTGGACAGTCTTGGTCATGGGCCGCAAATCTAGCCTTCCCTAGGGAGTGGGGCCTTCCACCTGGATCTCGAAGAGCAGCTCCCCAAGCATGTACCCCTCCAGCGAATCGCCTGCCTTCAGCGGCCCAACGCCCGCAGGGGTGCCGGTGAAGAGCAGGTCGCCGGTCTCGATGCGCATGTACTTGTCAACGTGAGCGATCAGTGTGGGCAGGTCGAAGATCATCTGGCCGCTGTTCCCGTCCTGCACCACGGTTCCGTTCTTCTTCAGGCTGAAGGTGTGCGGGCGTTGCGCCAGCGCCTCTTCGCCGAGGAAGGGCAAGGCCACGTACGCGGAGCCATCGAAGGCTTTCGCTTTCTCCCATGGGAGGCCCTTCTTCTTCAACTGTTCCTGCACATCGCGCGCTGTGAGGTCGAGCCCGATGGTGACACCATCCGCCATGGGCCTGCCATTGATGCGGGCGAAGCGGTACACGAGCTCGATCTCGTGGTGCACATCGTTGCTGAAGGCGGGCAGCACGATGGGGCCACCCTGCGCGATCAGTGCGCTCTCTGGCTTCAGGAAGATCACGGGCTCGTCCGGAACAGCATTGCCCAGTTCCTTGGCATGCTCGCCGTAGTTGCGGCCGATGCAGATCAGTCTCATGCGTTCAGATCCGCCAGTGCGTTGCGCATCACGGACAGGGTGCTCGCAGGCAACTCCGCCTTGGTCATCAGCCATTGCAGGTAGCCGGGGTCATGGCGTCCGATGTTCTCCAGCGGCCATCCGTTGTATTTGCCGAAGGTGAGGCAGATGGCGCCGCGCTCATCGAACTTGAGCTTGCCGGCGGCATCGGGCGGACGTTGCCGATCGCCGCTGAAGTCCCCGAGGCCTTCCACATCCGTGGGCAGATCAGGATAGCGGTCGAGCTGCGCGAGCAGCACGTCGGCGGTGGCCTCCACATCGGCGAGCGCATCATGAGCGCCTTCGTGCGCACGGCCGCAATAGAATCGGAGAGCAGCGCTCAGGTTGCGTGGCTCCTTCTGATGAAAGATGCGCTGCACATCCACGATCCGCAGGTGCGTGCTGTCCCATTCGCGGCCCACGCGCAGCAGTTCCTCTGCGAGGAAGGGCACGTCGAACCGCATGACGTTGAACCCGCCCAGGTCGCAGCCATCGAGCTGATCGAGGACCTCACCGGCGACGTCCTCGAGCCGCGGCGCCATGGCGACATCGAGGTCGGTGATGCCGTGCACAGCGGTGGCTTCGGCGGGGATGGGGATTCCAGGATTCACGAGCTGCTGCCAGCTGGTCCGCTTGCCGCCGGGCTCGAGCCGCACGATGCCGATCTGCACGATGCGATCCTTGCCGATGCGCGTTCCGGTGGTCTCCAAATCGAAGAAGGCGAGGGGGCGGAGGAGGGTGAGCTTCATCGACGCGAAGGTCATCAAAGAGGAAGCCCCGACTTTCGACCGGGGCCTCGAATTCTTCACAACCGTGATCAGCGCACCTTCAGCTTCACGTACTGGTACTTGCCGTACTTGTCGGTGTTCTTGAAGTCGCCTTCGTAGCGCGGGCCTTGCACCAGATGGTTCACGGCCTCGAGCATGAGCTTGTTGGGGTCCAGGCCACGGGCCTGCACGGCCTCCACCAAGCGCTTCCGCGCGTCCTCCATGCGCTGCTTGCTCAGGTTCTCGTTGGTGCCGAAGGTCTTGGTGGGCACTTTGGAGGCGCTGCCATCGATGACGACACGCGCTTCGCCCTTCTCGGTGATCAGCTTGGCCACCACGTCGATGAACTGCTTCCACCGCTCTTCATTCTGGTCGATGTCCTTCACGTTGTACGCGTAGTACTTCGCGAACTCATCCGCGTAGCTCGCATCGGGGGCCACGTGCTTGCCGAGCTTCTCTTTCTCCTTCTCGGCATCGGTCTTCGGGCGCTCCTTCCCGGTCTTCGGATCCTTGATCATCTCCACGGCCTCGCCGTCCTCTTTCGGCTTCACAGGCACTCCGGGCTCCTTCTTGCCGGGAGGCGATCCCTTGGGCAGGTCCACGATGCTGGCCGGGCCGCCGAGTGACACGGGCGAGAGATAGATCTCCTTGTTGATCTCCTGGTAAGCGCTTTCGCATTCCACGAAGATGTCCTCGGTGTGAACGGTCTTGTCGTCCACGCGGTAATCAAGGTTGTATTCACGGCAAGGCGGCAGGATGGCCACGTACACCCCGTCGCGTTGGCGCGGCTTGTAGGCCTTCACCTCGCCGGTCGTCTTGTCAGTGACGTACAGGATCGTGCTCGGTGGCAGGCCTTCGCCGGGCGCTGGGATGATGAACCCTTTCAGCACGGCGAGACCTTCGCTTTCCATATCGCTGGGCAGGTCGACGAAGTAGATGTCCTTCTCTCCGTGGCCGCCGATCTGGTCGCTGCTGAAATAGCCGCGACGGCCATCGGCGGTGGTGATGAAGAAGACATCGTCGTCGACGGTGTTCAGCGGGTAGCCCAGGTTCACTGGCGGGGTCCAGTTCCCATCGTCCAGGAGCTCGGTCTGGAAGATGTCGAAGCCGCCCATGCTGTTGTGGCCCATGGAGCTGAAGTACATGGTGCGGCCGTTGGGATGCACGAAGACCCCGTCCTCGTCGTACACCGAGTTCACAACACCGCTCAGGTTCTGTGCCTTGCTCCATTGTCCGTCAGGCAAGCGCACCACCCGGTAGATGTCGCGGCCGCCTTTGCCTCCGGGCCGGTTGCTGATGAAGTAGAAGGTGTTGCCGTCTGCGGAGAGCGCGCCATGGGTCTCCCAGGAACGCGTGTTGATGTCGCTGCCCATGAGCACGGGGTCGGTCCAGACCTCACCCACCAGCTTGCTCTCATAGATGTTCCCGTCGCCACCGTCATCGCGATAGATGAACAAGGTCTGTCCATCGGCGGCCACGTTCACACTGGCCAGGTGGCCCGCGCCACTGGGGTTGATGTTGAGCAGCTCGGGTTTCTGCCAATTGCCCTCCCGGTCCTTGTAGCTCACGTAGATGTTCTCGTACGGAAGACCGGCGATGGGGTCGAGGATGCTCTTGTTGGAGCTGTCCGGGCGAACGCGTCGGCTGGTGTAGAAGAGCGCGTTGCCGTCAACACTGAGCACGGGGCTGAAGTCAGGATGGTCGCCATTCACCACGGGACCCACGTTGCTCACTTGATACCCGAGTGGTGATTTGCGCAGTTCACGAGCGTTGGCCACCTGTTCCTTGCCACGGACCGCAAGAGCGTGCATGGCGTGCTTCGTGTCGGTGCCGTCGATGAATTTCTGGTAAGACACTTCGGCCTTGTCGAATTGCTCACCCAAATGGTACGCGCGGCCGAGGTAATAATCCACTTCCTCCGGGGCATTGCGCTCTTTGGGCTCGAACGGGTCGTAGCCGCTCTGGTTGAAGCCGCCATAACTCCCGGTCTTACGGAGCTGAGAGGCTTTCTCCAGGTACGGAAGCGCCTTGGCCTTCTGGTTGTAAGAGCTGAAATAGCTGAGGCCGGCCTTGTAATTCAGGTTCGCGTTCTCCCCATCGGTGGCCAGCAGCTCCTTCCAGATCTCAGCCGCTTGATTGAAGAGCTTCTCCTCCATGAGCTTGTTGCCCTCTTCGAACTTCCAGTTGAAGGAGGTGTTCTCACCTTGGGCGAACAATCCGCCGACAAGGGCGATGCACGTCGCGACGAGCAGGGAGCGGTAACGGTTCATCATCAGGAAGGAGCGCGTTCGGTTCGGTCGGTCAGGGGCTAATGTAGAATTTTCCCTATGGGCAGGTCTTGTCACCAGGCTTGGTCCACGGACCATCCTTCGAGGATATCGGCTACACGGCGAACGAAACGGCCTCCCAGCGCGCCGTCCACCACACGGTGGTCGTAACTATGGCTCAGGAACATCTGGTGCCGGATGCCGATCATATCGCCGGTGGGGGTCTCGATCACCGCTGGCTTCTTGCGTATGGCGCCTGTGGCCATGATGGCTACTTGCGGTTGGTTGATCACCGGAGTGCCCAGCACATTCCCGAAAGTGCCCACGTTGGTCACGGTGTAGGTGCCCCCTGAGATCTCATCCGGTTGCAGCTTACCGGCGCGGGCACGGTTGGCCAGGTCGTTCACCTTCTTGGCCAGCCCCACCAGGTTGAGCTGGTCGGCGTTCTTGATCACAGGCACGATCAGGTTGCCCGACGGAAGGGCGGCGGCCATGCCGATATTGATGTCCCGCTTCTTGATGATGGTGTAGCCATCGACCTGCACGTTCACCATGGGCATCTCCTTGATCGCTTGGACGATCGCCATGATGAAGACCGGGGTGAACGTGAGCTTCTCTCCTTCGCGCTGCTCGAATGCCTTCTTCACCTTCTCGCGCCAGAGCACGAGATTGGTCACGTCGGCCTCCACGAAACTGGTTACGTGCGGGCTGGTGCGCTTGCTCATCACCATGTGGTCGGCGATGAGTCGGCGCATGCGGTCCATCTCGATGAGCTCGTCTCCCTGGCTTGGCATCACGGCCGGAGCTTGGGGTTCGGGTCTGCCAAGCGCTTCGGCGACAGGCTGCGGGCTGCGTGGCGCGGGTTGCGACGAAGGCGCGCCGCGCTGCGGCAGGTAGCCGAGGATGTCCCTCTTGGTCACGCGGCCGCCTTCGCCTGTTCCCATGATTGACTCCAGCTCGGCCATGCTAACCCCCTCGCTTTGAGCGATGTTCCGCACCAGTGGGCTGTAGAATTTGCCACTCGGGCCGGTGCGGGCCACTGGCCCATCATTCGTGACGACTGCCTTCGCAGGTGCCTGCGCATGCCCGTTCGATGCTGGGGCCGGCGCTGATCTCGCTGGCGCCGCCGCCGCGCTGGGCGCGGATGCCGACGGAGCGTTGGTGGCGGCAGCGCCCCCGATGCGTGCGATGGGTTGCCCCACTTTCACCACGTCGCCTTCCTTCACCAGCTGCTCGCTGAGAACGCCTGCCTCGGGCGCGGGCACCTCGCTATCCACCTTGTCCGTCGCGATCTCGACGATCGGCTCATCCGCGGCAACCGCATCACCGGGTTTCTTCAACCACTTGGTGATGGTGGCCTCGGCCACGCTCTCGCCCATCTTGGGCAACAGGATCTCGATCTGTGACATGACGGAAAGGCGCTGCTGGCGCGGCCAAATGTAACCACCGGTGGAGATGCGCTCCGGTCATCGGCGATGACCGAGGAAGCGGTAGCTGCGGGCCATGAAGAGCAGGTCGCGCCAGGCGCTGTAATCCTTGGCGTAATCGGTGTTGGCGCGCACCGCCACCGAATCGGCCACGGGCCCTTGGTCGCTCAAGGGGTCGATCACGCCCGTGCGCAAGGCGGGCAGCTTCAGGCTGCGTTCCCCACCAGCCCGGTACCCCACCCAACTCTTTCGCCCGAGCAGCACTTGCCAGGCGTTGAACACGAAGCCGCCTTTGTCCTCGACGAGCCATATCGTTGCCGGTAGCGTGAGCAGCAGGAGAACGGAGGTGGCGATATCGACCAGTCGTTTCGCACGACGGCCCGCGTCGCTGCTCACCGCATGCGGCTCCATGATGTCCAGGTCCTGAAGGCTCTCGACGCTGCTGGGGCCGATGATCAATTCGCTCCCGGTCCCGGCGATCTTGAAGACCGCTCCGGTGCTGCGCAGGCCTTCGATGAGCTCGATGATCCGCCCCCAGGAGAGGTCCTTCGCGCAGAAGACCACTTCGTCGATGCCGTGCTTCCGGATCTTGCGACGGATGAGGTCGATGGCATCGCTCGAGGCCGCTTCCTTGGCGCTCATCTGCTTCTGCCGGCCAAGGCCGAAATGGGTCTGCCACAGCAGCGCCAGGGCCTGCTTGTTCTCCTCGGGGCTGCCAATGGCGAGCACGCGCTTGCGGTCGAGGGTGCGCAGGCTGTAGCCCTTCACCCGAAGGAGGTGCAGGACCAGCCGGGTAAGCAGGCCCGCGATGGCTACCGGCAGAGCTTGGGCGATGAAAGGGAGTGCCGCTGTCCAGCCTGTATCCCGCAACTGGGCGGGCATGTCCTGCCAGAAGAATAGCAGCAGCGCGAAGAAGGCCGCCCCTTTGAAGAGGTTGATGATGCGCACTGGTCGGTCGTACGCCCCAAGCAGCGCGAAGCTGAGCAGAAGCGCGACTGACCATCCGATGATCGTCCCCGGCATGATCCGGATGGAAGGTTCGAGCAGGCGGAGCACGGCCAGCAGCAGGTAGAGCAAGCCGAGGTCCAGGACCGGCAGCAATGCCCGGCGAAGGAATCGCATCACGATCGCGCCGGCCGCGCTGAGGTAGATGCTGCCGGTGATCAGCAGGCTGAGCAG
>JAEUSX010000029.1 GCA_016788405.1 Flavobacteriales bacterium | reverse complement strand
GTCCCGTATGCGCCCAGCGGGCACCGCATGGGCGCGGACCTGCGCGCGCTCTTCGCGCTCTGCGCGCAGCAAGGCATCGCGGTGATGCCCTTCACATCGCCTTACTATGAGCTGGAGATGCCGGCAGAGGCTATCGGCGCGCCTGCCCGCGTGCTTGCCGCGGAAGGACTTCGACTGATCGATTACAGTGACAGCCTGCCGGAGAAGCGCTGGTTCAACGACAACAAGCATTTGAACCGGAAGGGCGGTCGTCGATTCACGGAGATGCTGGCGCGCGCGCTGCGCAACGAGGGCTTCTGCGCGCAGGAATGATCAAGGCACCGGTCGCCAATCGGTGTACTCCAACCAGAAGCGCACCAGCTCGCGCTGCTCGAAGGGGATGTCCCAATCGCCATCGTACTGCACGCGCACGGGAACAAGTGCCTCTCCGATGCGGATGTTGCGCACGCTGATGGTGATGTCGAAGTCAAGGAAAAGGGCGCTGTGCGCGATGCGATAGCTGCGGGCCAGCACATCGTTGGTCTCCTGATCGAACCAGGTGTCCATGGTCTTGATCACCGTTCTCCCTTCGCGGTGCTCGGGCTTGGCCGCTGCGCTGAACACCCAGCATGGGCGGCCGCCACGCTCATCGGCCCAGATGCGGAAATCGTAGAGCGGCGCCATCTCCGGGCTGAAGAGCGCCAGCTTGCGTCCGATCATGGGCACGCTCGCGATCTCTGTTCCGGGGTCGAACATGAATTTCTTCAGCTCGCCTTTGTACTTCTCGATCCTGCTGCCGCGCTGCACATCCAGTTCCCTGCCGGCCACCGTGTTATCCGCAGGGAAGGAGCCCTTGGGGAAGAATACGTCGTCGTACATCTCGATGGTGAGGTAGCGGAATCGTCCTTTCCGGTCGCGCAGGCGCCCGGCCTCGGCCACGCTGTCGATGACCAGAGCAGCGTTCTTCCCATCGCGCAGCAAATGCGCGCGGCGATGGAGCGTGGCCATCTCCCGTTCGTCCTGCCGCCTCACGCGCGCTTCGCTTCGCACCACATGCGGGTGGTACCGTGTATGGAGGAAAGCCTTGTGGAAGGTGGTGTCGGTGCGCACGCGCTTCACGAAGGCCTCCACATCGAAGCCTTCCGCCTGTGCGCTGATCACCACTTCATCGAGCGCGATGTGCTGGAGGAGCGTGTCAGCTTGCGCCGATGCTGATGTCGCGCTGGCCGTGAGAGCAGAGAAGGCGATCAGTGCGCGCACGAGGTCCGGGCCAGACGATGGGCGCGCGCTCGGTTCAATGCCGGCGCGTAGGTCCGAGGCTGCCATAGAGCTCGTACTTCTTCTTCACGTAGAGCAGGAACTCGTACTGCGTGAGGCCTTTGATCACCTCATCCGGTACGGCGCAGAAATCGATGAAGTCATCGAAGGCCTCGTCGTTGAGGTTGATGATGTCGTATTCGACGTACTGCTGGAGCAGCTCGCGAAGCAGCTCGCGCTTGCGGTCCTCGTTGCGCAATTGCGCCACGAGCCGCTTGCTCCGCTCGCGCCGGCTGAACTCCTGATAGAGGAAGGTGATGGGGCTCTGCAGCGCGTCCACCTGGCTGATCCGGTAATCGCTCTCCCGGTAGCCCAGTTTCTCGATGTCCTTCTGGATCTGCTGAAGGGTGCGTTGACTGAGCACTTCGACCGCGGCCAGTTGCACTTGAAGGGGCAGCAGGCGCACCACGACGTTGTACTCCGGCTTGGGGGTGCTGTCGCGCATGCAGATCATGGCGGTGCGGTGCCCGATGGAGCCGATGAGGATCGTGTCCGTGCGAAGCGCCTGCACGGAGAAGCGCCCGTCCGGGCTTCCGAAGCTGCCACTGCGCGTGCGCTTGTTCACGATCATCAGGTCGTAGTAGGCGCGGTCGTTCGAGCTGGAGGTCACCTGGCCATGGATCGTGACGGGCTCCTGAGCGCACGCCAGCGCGGCCGGCACCAGGAATAGCAGGAGCAGGGAAGCACGCATTGGTCGGTCAAAAGTACCCGTGCCCGCTGGCACGAACCGGACCAACGCGCGGGCATGCCAAAAAAATGGTGAAGGGCCCCCGGAACGGCGATCGCCGACCGAAGGCCCTTCAAGGAAAGCCTGTGCATCTGTAAGCCGGGTTCTGTCCCCCGCTTGCGCGGGACCTCCACCATCTATCTGGGATCCACCTCGCGATGGACCTCGAGCAACCTACCCTCCGGATTCCGCTTTTCAGCGGACGGAACGAGCCGTTCCTGCTCCGGTTTACATGGTCTTGCAGCCCGTGGGGTTTACCAAGCCACCGATGTCGCCACCGATGCTGGTGAGCTCTTACCTCACCTTTTCACCCTTACCCTCCTTGCGGAAGGCGGTCTCCCTTTCTGCGGCACTTTCCGTGACGCCGCCGTTCCCAGCGGCGCCCCTTCCCGTTAGGAAGCACGGTGCCCTACGCTGCCCGGACTTTCCTCCATCCCGCTCGCGCGGGACAGCGGTGGAGCGATGCACAGGTTTATCAAAGAACGCTAGCGGTGACGCAGGATCACCACCTCCGTGGCGCCCGATCCGTAACGCCGCATGTCGGCATCATGGAACTGCACGCCATCATAGTACTGCAGCATCTTGCGCACCTCCTCGCGCAGCACGCCTTCGCCCACGCCGTGTATCACGATCAGCTTTCGTTTGCCATCGCGGATGGCGCTCTCCAGCGCGCGCTCGAAATAGCGCACTTGGAATTCGAGCTTCTCTCCGTCGCTCATGCGCCCTTCGTTCTCCAGGATCTCGTGCAAGTGGAGGTCGACCTCCGCCACGCTGTTGTCCTCCTGCTTCTTGGGGGTCTTGCCTGGTCGAGCCGCGGTCCGCTTCTTCCTGCGCTCGGCCATCTCGTCATTGGCGCGCACCATGCCCAGCTGGTGCTCGCTGAGGCGCATGTGAGCCGCACGCGCGCTTTCGGGAACAAGCACCAACTGCTGCACGGGCTGCTCCAGTTCGAATCCGTCATCGGTGCGGACGATCACGTGCCCGGGCCTTCCGCTGCGAAGCACCACCCCACCGCCCACGTCATCCACGAAGGATACTCGGTCGCCTTGCTGCAAATTTGCCGTGGACATGCCAGTCGCGCCACAGCATATGCCGAAGGCGCGGCCGCGAAAATACAGCCCCCTCATGCGAACCGCCCTGTTGCTCACCGCTGCTCTCCTTGGCATGCGATCATCGGCCCAGACCGAAGGACAGTGCATGGCAACAGGCGGAAGGGCCGCGCTGGACAAGCTGTTCGAGCAGGAGCTGCTTTATCCGGCCGTCGCGCTTGAAGCGGGAATTAGAGGAGAGGTGGTGGTCACGGCGCTGCTGGCACCCGATGGCGCGGTGCGATCCCTGGCAGTGGGCAAGCAACTCGCCCCGGAGTGCGATCAAGAGGCGATCCGCGTGGCGCGCATGATCCTCTGGAAGCCTGCGACCTCCGGTGAGTTGTGCAGCGGCAAGGAGGTGCATCTGGCGGTGCCTTTCGATCCCGGCCGCTACAAGCGTTGGCTCAAGGAGCGCGTGAAGCACGAAGGCGATCGATTCGCGGCGCCGGTGGACACCAGCCTTGCCGTGCTTCAGCCGAAGCAGCTGGAGGCGCAGGTCTCGCCTGCCATTCCCGGCGGCATGATGGGCCTCCCGGCGTTCATCGGCAAGGAGATGCGTTACCCCAACGAAGCCATGCGCTACAGCCTCGAGGGCACGGTGAAGCTCGAATTCGTGGTGGAGCCGAGCGGCAGCCTGAGCAACATGCACGTGCTGCAATCGGTGGGTGGCGGCTGCACCGATGAGGCCATGCGCTTGCTCTACCGGATCCCCTGGCAGCCGGCCCTCAAGGATGGGAAGCGCGTGCGCAGCGTCCTGCAAGTGCCGATCCGATTCGACCTGCCGAAGCAGCGGCAGTGAGCGCGCTCCGGTAAACTTGCCGCATGGAGCAACGCGGCCCATGGAAGAAGCTGAAGGAGGAGGAGCGCTACGCGACGCCGTGGATCAGCGTGAGCCATCACGACATCATCGACCCCAGCGGACGAGAGGGCATCTACGGCGTGGTGCATTTCAAGAACCTCGCGGTGGGCATCATTCCGCTCGATGAGGATGGCAACACCTGGATCGTGGGGCAGTACCGCTATCCGATCAAGGCCTACAGCTGGGAGATCATCGAAGGCGGGGGGTCGCGCGAACAGCCTCCGCTCGAGAGCGCGCGGCGCGAACTGCGCGAGGAAGCGGGCATTGAAGCGGCACGTTGGACCGAGGTGCTCCGGATGGACCTGAGCAACAGCGCCAGCGATGAAGTGGCCATCATCTTCGTGGCCCAAGGGCTCACCTTCCACGAGCCCGAGCCGGATCACAATGAGGAACTCGCGCTACGCAAGCTGCCCTTCAGCGAAGTGGTGAGCATGGTGATGCGGGGTGAATTGCGCGACAGCCTTACCGTGGCCGGTGTTCTGAAAGTGGATCGCATGATCAGCGAGGGCGCGATCGCGCTTCAGAAATAGAGCCAATGCCCGCGCAGCACGCCATCGCTCCGCCATTCCAGGGCGGGCATCGGTACTTTGAGGCTGTTGGCCAGGAAGAGCAAGGTGCGCACGGCCTTGCTGCGTGAACGGATGCGCGAGAGGTCGATGTCGGGCGAGAGATAGAACTGCCGGTACGCAGGATCGCTCGGGTCCTGCAGATTGGGATGCGCGCTGATGAGTCCTTCCGCCCCATAGCCTGCCGCCACATTCAACCATGGTGGGATCGACTGCGCGCCGCTGAGGTCCTTCAGGTTGAAACTGAGCCAGAGCGTGACGCCATTGTAATCCTTCAACAGCCGATCGGCGAAGCCCTCTCCGAGCAGGTCGGGTCGGCGCGCAGCGTACACTGTATGATGCGCGGAGATCTTCGGTACGATTCGCTGCTCGCTCCAGAGAGCATCCTGTGCCATGAACAGCCCTGCGCCTGCGGCGTTGGCGGCCATGTCGCTCCAGGAGAAGCCCCAGCCGCTCGAGGTGCCGTCCAACAGTTCAATGCCGGTCATGAAGAGCAGGCCGACCGAACCGCCCAGGTAGCGCGATGAACGCTCACCCGCGCCGCAATTCCGCATCATGGCGTGGCCCCAGGAGCCCACGGCGTAGCAGCTCATCAGATGCCCGGTCTTGTCCATCTGCAACCATTCCCGAGAGTCGTCGAAACTGTGGAAGGGACCTCGGTCGTATTGCGCGTACCAGGCCTGATCCAATGCGAGCAGGGCGCCCGCTGCCGCCACGCCAGCTCCAGCGCCCGTCCACACCAGACAGCTCCGGCACGCGCGTCCATCCGTGACGATGGTCGTGTCCTGTTGGGCGAAGGACGGCCCCGCAATCGCCCAAAGGGCCGCCAAACAGGCCCAGCGGCCCCTGCAATCCAGCATCGTTGAGCGGGCAAAATGTGCCGGGCGAAAGGTACTTGGGTACCATGCGCCTTGCCGAGGCGCTGGTATTCAGGGTATTTTCGCGTTCCTAGCCGATGACGCGCCTTTCCCTGCTTGTTGTTCTTGGTCTCTGGGCGGGTCCGATATCGGCGCACGTTGACCCTGCGTCCGGCGCCTTTGATCCATCTGGATGGATCAAATCGGATCAGCTGCGGATGCACCCGTCTAGCGATGGCTTATGCTTCCTCGCCGCCAACCCGGGTCGTGGTCAGCTGGCCTGGATCGACCAACAGGGCTTTCGCATGGAATGTGGTGGGGCCGCGTGCAGGACGGTCTCATTGAACGTGATGGGCCATGGCCGTGAGGGCGGGAAAATGGTCCCATGGCGCGGGGGCAACAAGAGCCTGTCGGGCGATGCGTTGGAGTACCAAGGTGACGGGATGACGGTGCAGTACGAGCACGGCACCGCAGGCCTTCGGCAGAATTTCCTGTTCGCAGCGAGGCCTGATGGCTGCGGAGACCTGCTCGTGCATCTGAATGCAGGAGGAGATGGCGCACCGGTATCGCTGAGCAGCGGCGCTGTCTCGTTCGATGATGATCGAGGCACGAGCTTCCTTGAGTACAGCGGCCTGAGAGCATGGGATGCATGTGGCGATGCGTTGAACGCGCGCATGCTGGTGCTAGGGAGGGACGAGATCGTGATCAGGGTTGACGATTCCTACGCACGTTACCCCATCGTCATCGACCCTGTGGCCGCCGCGCCCAATCTGCTGCTCACCAATCCAACGGGCGCTGGAGCGTTCAGCCAGTCACTGCGCACCGCCGGAGACCTGAACGGCGATGGCTACAGCGATGTGGTGGTCGCGGCTCCCACAGCATCCATGGGCGAGGCCAATGAGGGCGTGGTGTACGTGTACTATGGCAGCAGTGCAGGCCTGGTCAATGTCCCCAGCGTCACGCTGCAATCCAATCAGGCCTCTTCGCAGTTCGGTTATTCGGTGGGCACCGCCGGCGATGTGAACGGCGACGGCTACGGCGACCTGCTGGTGGGCGCATCGAGCTGGGAGAGCGTGCTCACGGAGAACGAGGAGGGCGGCGTGTTCGTCTTCCACGGCTCGGCCGCGGGCATCAGCACCACGGCCGATTACATCCTGCAGTCGAACGGTGTCACGCAATACATGGGATTCAGCGTCTCCTGCGCGGGCGACATCAACAACGATGGCTACAGCGACGTGATCACGGGCTCGCCTTATGCGTACTACCCCACATCGCTTGAGGGCTGCGCATGGGTCTTCCTCGGCAGCGCCACCGGCTTGAACCCGGTCTACCACAAACGCCTGGAAAGGAACCAGGGGGCGGCGCAATTCGGTGGAGCGGTGGCCGGCCTCGGCGATGTGAACGGTGACGGCTACAGCGATATCGGCATCGCGGCGCACCGCTTCGACCTCAACGGCACCGATGACGGGATCATCTGCATCTACCACGGCAGCGCGGTGGGCATCGCGGGTGCGGCCAATCCGGCGCCGAACGCCATCATCAACGCGTTCGCCTATGTGACCAATATCGGCTGGAGCCTGGCTGCAGCTGGTGATGTGAACGGCGATGGATACAGTGACATGATCACCGGTGATTATCGTGGCAATGTGGCTGGTGGACCCAGCCAGGCCGGCTGCATGCTGGTATTCCACGGCTCTGCGGCTGGCATGTCCGCGACACCGGCCACCGTCTTCGCGCATGCCCAGGCGAACGCGTTCTATGGACGAAGCGTCTCCTGTGCCGGCGATGTGAACGCGGATGGCTATGCCGATGTGCTCATTGGCGCCACCACATTCACGAACGGCCAGACGAGCGAGGGTGCGGGGTATCTCCATCTGGGGTCACCCTCCGGCATCCCGGCCGCCTTCACCACGCGTTACGAGTACAACCAGACCGGCTCGAACATGGGCGAATGCGTGAGCGGCGCGGGTGACGTGAATGGCGATGGGGTGAGCGATTTCCTCATCGGCATGAAGCTCTACACGGGTGGTGGTGGAGCATTGCTGTACAATGGCGGCCCTAGCAACGTGGCGTCCACTGCCAGCCTCACGCGGGCATCCGGGCTGCTGGGCGCGCGCATGGGCTCGGCCATCGCCGATGCGGGCGACGTGAATGGCGATGGCTTCAGCGATGCGTTGGTGGGTGCTCCAGAAGCAAGCAATGGCCAGGCCGGGGAAGGCCTCGTGTACCTGCACTATGGAAGCGCCGCAGGCCTCGCACCCTTGCCATCACTCACGCTCGAAGCGAATGTGGCCGGTGCCCGGTTCGGCGCATCGGTGGCGAGCGCTGGCGATGTGAACGGCGACGGTTACGCGGATGTGGTGGTGGGGGCGCCATTGAGCGGTGGAGGTGGAAGAGCTTATGTGCATCATGGATCGGCTGGTGGGCTCTCGGTCCTGCCCGCGCTCGTGCTCACCGGAGCCGCAGGAGCAGAATTCGGCTTCTCCGTCTTCACGGCAGGCGACATTGATGCGGATGGCAGGGCTGATCTCATTGTTGGAGCGCCGGGCATCGCGACGGCCTTCGTGCACATGGGCACGGTGACCGGCATAGATCCCGTGGTGACCACGGTCCTCGCCGGGCCGGCGGGCTCGCGATTCGGGGCGGCGGTGAGCACTGCCGGCGATGTGGATGGAACCGGATACAGCGATGTGATTGTTGGCGCGCCACTGTATTCCAACGGCCAGTCGAACGAAGGGGCCGCCTACGTTTTCAAGGGCGGCATCGACGGAGCCATCACACCCGCCTTTATTCAGATGGAGCCGAATCTTGCCAATTCACTCTTGGGCACGAGCGTGGCCACGGGCAGCGATATGAATGGCGACGGTTACTACGAGGTGGTCGTCGGTGCTCCCGGCTGGGCTTCAGGGCAAGCCGGCGAGGGCGCGGCGTTCATCTATCGTGGCTCGGCGGCAGGAACCACTGCGGTTGGCATGATCACCGTGCAGCCCAACGTGGTGAACGCGGCCATGGGAACATCGGTGTGCGAGGGCGGGGACCTCAACGGCGATGGCTATGCCGATGCGGTCATCGGCGCGCCATTCATCGCGAACGGCCAGGTCGACGAAGGCCGGATTTACGTAGTGGAGGGGGCGCCAGGCGGCATCGGCGCGACCGTGAACGTCGAGAGCAATCAAACCGGGTGGCGCTTGGGCGCATCGGTCGCGGGCGGTGGCGATGTGGATGGCGATGGCTTCTCCGATCTTCTCGGCGGCGCGCCCTATGCGGCGCCGGCACTCACGGATGAGGGCGCCTTCCTGCTCTTCCGCGGCAACCAGGCGCTGAGTCTTTCGCGCCTCACGCGCCAATTGGCCACCGATCTGGTCGGGCCGCTCTCCACCAACAGCTTCGATCCGCTCATGACCGACTGGTTCGGCATCGGCCACCGAGTGAAGAGCCCCATCCAGCGCACACGGGCTCGGCTTCGATGGGAAGTGGTCTTCGAAGGGCAGCCTTTCTCAGGGACGCCCATCACCAACAGCATGGGCTTCACGGCCATGAGCGCTGCTTGGACGAATCTGGCTCTTCCGGGTCAGGAGATCAAAGAGCTGGTGTACAAAGTGCCTGGTCACAAGCGGTACAAGTGGCGCGTTCGCGCGGAGTATCCGCTCAACAAGCTCATCGATGGGCAGCGCTTCGGCCGCTGGCACTATGGTTATGCGTCGGGCGTCGGTGATATCGGCATCCTGCCGGTGGAACTTCTCTCGTTCACGGGTGAGGCGGTCCCGGCCGGGGATCTGCTGCAGTGGACCACGGCCACCGAGCAGGAGTCCGTGCGCTTCGTTGTTGAGCGCTCCAATGATCCGCGATCGGGATTCGTGGCTGTCGGTGAGGTGGCGGCCGCAGGCACCAGCCGCGCACCGATCGCATACAGCTACCTGCATCGTGGGTCGCAGCCGGGAACGCGTTACTACCGACTACGAGTCGTCAGCAGCCATGGCGATGATGAGTACTCGGACGAGATCGCCCTTGCCGATGGTTTGAGTACGATAACCTTGATGCCCAATCCAGCGACCGACCTCATCCGATGGGCCATGCCCGCCAGTGCGGATTCTTTCCGGATCATCGACGCTGCGGGCCGCACGCTCATCAGCGGGCGTTCGTCCCATGCCGACGTGAGCGCGCTGCCTCAGGGAGCGTATTTGCTCGTGACCGAAGGCGGCGGTGCCGTGCTCTCGACCAGCACGTTCGTGAAGCGCTAGGCGCCGATGGCCCTCTGGCAGGCAGCGAGTATCGCGCGCGCGCCTTCCATGGTCGCGGATTCAGCATAACAGCGCAGCACGGGCTCGGTGCCGCTGGCGCGGATCATGAGCCACTGTCCGCCGTCGAAGTGGTACTTGTATCCGTCGATGGTCTCCAGACTGCGCACTTCGAGCTCCCCGAAGCGCGTGTATGCCTTGCTCTCGCAGTTCTCGAGCACTTGCTGCTTCAAGGCCTCGCTGATGTGCAGGTCGTTGCGCTCGTATGCGAAGGGCCCCACGATGGCGTAAACCTCCTGGATCAGCTCATCGAGCGTCTTCCCGCTCTTGGCCATGAATTCCCAGATGGTGAGGCCCATCCAGATGCCGTCGCGCTCGGGGATATGGCCCTTGATCGCGATGCCGCCGCTCTCCTCCCCACCTACCAGGATATCCTCGTGGATCATCATGCCGCTGATCCACTTGAAGCCGATCCTGGTGACTGCGTATTCCAGCCCGTAATGCTCGCACAGCTTCTTCACCTTAGGCGTGGTGCTCACCGCCACGGCGACTTTGCCCGTGAGCTTCTTGTACTTCACCAGGTAGTGGATGAGCAGCAGGATGATGTGGTGCGAATCGATGAATTCGCCGCGCCCGTTGTACAGGCCGATCCGGTCGGCATCGCCATCAGTGGCCAGTCCGCAATCGATGCCGCCCTTCTTGATCAGCGCGCTGAATTCACCGAGGTTCTTGTGGATCGGCTCCGGCGCCTGCCCCATGAACGAAGGATTGTATTCGCAATGGAGCATCGTGGACTGCGAGAGGATGCGGCGGATGACGTTCTGCCCGGCGCCGTACATCGCGTCGTAGCCCCAGCGCATGCCGCATTCGCGGATGGCCTTCATGTCGAAGCTCTTCTCCACATGCTCCACGTACATGTCCTCGAGGGGGATGGACTTCAGCAGGCCCTCGTTCCGCGCCCGGTCCAGGTCGATGGAGGCGAGGTCGAGGCCATGGGCATCGGGAATCATGTCCTCCACTTCCTGCACTTCTTCAGGGATGAGCGGTCCGCCATGGATCCCTTTCAGTTTGTAGCCATTGTAGCTGGGCGGATTGTGGCTGGCGGTGAGGATCACGCCCATGCCGGCCTGCACGCGCTGGGCGCCGAGCGATACCATGGGCGTGCTCACGAAACCCTTGGCAAGGTGCACCTCGATGCCACGGCTCAGGAACACCTTGGCGCAGGTCTCGGCGAAGAGCTCGCCGGCGAAGCGGCAGTCGTGCCCGAGCACGATTCGCTTGTTGGCAGGGTGCTTCTTGATCACCCACTCCGCGACGGCCACGCTCACGCGCGCCACGTTGTCCACGGTGAATTCCTGCGCGATGATCGCGCGCCAGCCATCGGTGCCGAACTTGATCTTGGTCATCTGCTGTTGAATGGGCCGTTTGAACGGCGGGCGGCGAAAATAGGTGCGGCTCCGCGCCGTGTCATCGGTAGATCATCCGCGCATTCAGCGCCTTCTGGTAGCGGCGGGCGTTCACCAGGTGCTGTTCATAGGTGCGCGCGAAGTCGCTGTAGCCGCTGAGGTCGGAACGGGCGCAGAAATAGAGGTATTCGTGCTTGGGGGCGGAGAGCACGGCATCAATGAATCGAGGCTCCGGCATGTTGATGGGCCCTGGTGGAAGCCCGGCGTTCCGGTAGGTGTTGTATGGTGAATCCACCTCCTTGTCCCTGTGCAGCACGCGACGGACGGTGTCAAGGCCGAGGGCGAACTTGAGCGTGGGATCCGCTTGCAAGGGCATGCCGATGCGCAAGCGGTTCAGGTACACCCTGGCGATGGCGGGCGCATCGGTCATTTTCACGGTCTCCGCCTGCACGATGGACGCCAGCGTAGAGGCCTCGGTGGCGGTAAGTCCGATGGCTTCAGCCTGCGCCTGTCGTTGTTCATTCCAGAACGTGTCGTGCTCCTGCCTCATGCGTTCCACGAAATGCCCGGGCGAAGTGGTCCACCAGAGCTCGTAAGTGTTCGGAAGGAAGAGGCTGATCATCGTCGCATCATCGAGCCCAACCTCCCGTTGCACCTCCGGATCGAGGAATTCCTGAAGGAATGCCGCGGAGTCCGGTTCCAATGCGCGGCCCAGACGGCCTGCGAGCTCGTAGAGGTGATCCACATTGCTGAAGGTGAGACGCACCGGCTCCTGCTCGCCGGCGTGCAGCTTGCGCACGATGGCGCGCGCGCTCATGCCTTTCTTCAAGCGGTATCGGCCGGGCTTCACCGTGCCGCGCTTGGCCATCGCACGGAAGACCTGCTCGTTCCCGAGGGCTTCCAAGTGGCGCAGGCTGTCGACCACGGTTTGGAGATCGGCGCCGGTGGGCACCAGGAGTATGCGGCTCTCTTCGGCGAAGAGCGTGGCCGGGGCAAGCAGCTTGCGATAACCCACGTAGGCTGCGCCCGCCAGGATCACCGCGACGACCAGGGCCCCTGTGGCCCACTTCCGTTTCCGCTTCGCCATCAGATCCGGATAGTGCCCTCGAATACTTTCACTGCTGGACCGATGAGCTTGATGTGGTCCCAGCCCTCTCGGTCCACCAGTTCCGCTTCGACGCGCAAATCGCCGCCGCGCGTGCGCACTGGAACCGGTGACACGGCCTCCTGCCGGGACAAGGCGCTCAACGCCGCCGCCACCACGCCGGTGCCGCAACTCAGGGTCTCGGCCTCAACGCCGCGCTCGAAGGTGCGCATGTGCACCCGCCCATCCTGCACGCGCATGTAGTTCACATTGGTGCCGCCTTCGCCGCGTCGCGGATGATGCGCTCGCTTCGGTCCGTCGTTCATGATGTCCACGGCATCCACATCGAGCACACGCACCACTTCGTGCGGTGATCCATTGTGGATGAAGTCGTGGTCATCAGCGTGCGAGACGTAGGGCACGTACCGCAGCGCGACCGCCACTAGGCCATCACGCCATTCGCCCTCATGCACTCCATCGATGGCCGTGAAACGGGCATTGCTCACGCCCGGGCTCAATTCGCTCCAGGAAGCGAAGGCGCATCGGCTGCCATTGCCGCAGAAGCTCCTGCTCCCGTCGGGGTTGAAGAATTCCATATGGAAGCGCGTATCCGGATCCTTCGGCGCCTGGATCAGGATCAGGCCGTCGCTCCCGATGCCGAAGTGGCGGTCGCAGAGTCGGCGCACCAGGTCAAGATCGCCTGCAGGGAACGC
Source organism: Flavobacteriales bacterium (assembly GCA_016788405.1). Classification (GTDB taxonomy): domain Bacteria; phylum Bacteroidota; class Bacteroidia; order Flavobacteriales_F; family PHOS-HE28; genus PHOS-HE28. Next base: position 26,054 of record JAEUSX010000029.1, on the reverse strand, counting down.
AGCGGCTCGGTCATCCACGAGGATGAAGTCGTTACCGGTGCCGTGCCATTTGGAGAAGGCGATGAGCATGGGGTAAAGATGGCGCGCTCACGCCTTCGTGATCCGCGCATCCTTCTTCTCACCGGCGCGCCATCGATCACTCCCGTCATCGTACCACATCACCATGGCCTTCACGCCATCGGCGTTCGAGCAGGGCGCAGGGCCCAGGGCCTCGATGGTGCGGTCCATGGGGGTGATGTAGTCGGAAGTCATGCTGCGGTAGCGGCCGCTGGTGATGGGGAAGGGGAGGCCGATGGCCTTGAGCGCATCGCCGCACAGCGCCAAGGAGCGCACCAGCCAGCTCGGGATGTAACGCACCCGCTTGCCCACGAGTTGCTTCGAGACCTCTTCCACCCACTCCTTCAGGTCGAAGGGCTGATCGCCCACGTAGAGCACGCGGCCATGCACGCGCTCGGCGGGCGCTTCGAGCATGCGCAAGATCTGCCATACCACGTTGCCCACATAACCGTAGCTGCGCACCACGCGCTGGCGGCCAGGATGGAAGTAGAGGCCCTTGCGCATCACTTTGAACAGTACATCGCGGTAACGCAGACTCCAAGGCCCCCAGATCGTGGTGGGTCGGATGATGGTCCACTCGCAGGCGAGACCAGCCTCGCGCGTGATCATCTCCGTGCGCCGCTTCGATTCCCCGTACACTGTAAAGGGCTTGAAGTCGAGGTCGTCCTTGGGCTGATAGCCGGCCTCGCAGACGAACTGCGTGCTCGTGACGATGATGCGTTTCAGGCTAGGGCATCGGAGCACTTCACTCAACAGCACGCGCGTTCCCTCGTGGTTCTGCCGGTAGGCCTCCAGGTCGTTCTCCTCCGTATCGGTGCGCGCGGCAAGGTGCACGATGTGCGTGGGCGCGAAGGCCGCCAGCTCACGGCGCATGGCCTCGCCGTCGAGGATGTCCGCTTCTTTCCAATGCGGCCGATGCGCCGGGTTGAGCGGCGGGTTCCAATCGAGGTTCACGACCGGGATGCCTTCGGCCAGGACGTGCTCCATCAAGTTGGTGCCGATGAAGCCCGAGCCTCCGGTGATGAGCAGACGCATTCCCTCCTTCATGCCAATGCGGCGAGTTCGTTTTCCATGCGCCGATGAAAAGCCTCTAACGTGAATCGTTCCTCGAAGATGCGACGGCCGGCTTCACCCATGCGGCGTCGAAGGTCAGGGTCGCGCGCCAGTGCCAGCAGCTTCTCCGCAACGGCATCCGCATCCTGAATCGGAACGAGATAGCCATTCACACCGTTCTCCACCACTGAAGGGATGCCCCGCCAAAGGGTGCTCACCACAGGCTTCGCGAATTGCATCGCCTCCACCAGCACGAGCCCGAAGCTCTCCGCCTCGAACCAGGACGGGAAGCAGAAGACATCGCAGGCGGCGAAGCGCGCGTGCTTCTCCGCGCCGCTGAGCACACCGAGGAATTCGACTTTTCCCGTGAGCCCGTTTTTCGCGATGAATTCCATGGCCCATGCGCGCAAGGGCTCTTCATTCCATCGGCCCATGATCCGCAATCGTCCATCGACCCCGCAGGCGACCAGCTTCGCGAAGGCCTCAAGCAGCACGCGCACCCCTTTGCTCTCCACCAGCACGCCGACGAAAAGGACTTCCAGGGGCTCCCCGTTTCTCGTCAGGTCCTCCGGAATGCTGCCGCGAGCATCAACGATGCCGTTGGGCACCACCGTGCAGCGGCGCGCCCCGAGCGCAGCACCATCGTCAGGGTTCTGTTCAGCAGTGCGAATGGCGAGGTCAGGACTCCCGTAGGCCATTCGGAATAAGGGCCTCAGAAGCCCGGGCAGCTGCGATGCGAAGCCGGAGACACCCCCGGCGTGGAAGTGGAACACTGTTTTACTAAAGAGCCACCGCGTGGCGCAGAGCAACGCGATGTCGCGCAGCACAGGCACCTTGTTGGGACCGCTGGGCGGATAGTAGAGGATGCGTGCGCCGAAACGGAAGCGGGCCCACGCGACACGGGCGATGGTGGTGAACAGGGTGAGCACCTTGCCCAGCGCGAATTTGCCCACGCTTTCCATGTCCGTGCTGAAGGCCATGCGCACATGGAAGAGCCGGATGCTGGTATAGTGCCCTTGCAGCAGAGCCTCGATCATCACCGCCTGACCGCCGTGAGGGGGCGGGGTCTGACCCACCACCACGATGCGCAAAGGCTTGGTTCGGGCTGACACGCCGCCAAAAGTACCCGGGCCAGCATCGATTGCTGGGCGATGACCAGCCCAGATCCAACAACCCACCGTGAGCGTTCGTCGGAGAGGAATGGAGTTCGTCGGGCGGGGCTGAAGGCCGGTCGAGAATCTTGAACACCAGCCAGGGAAGGGAGGTTGAAGGCCCCAGATCCACGCATTCATGCGCTACTCGAACCCTCGCCAGCTGATCTTCATGTTCACCGCGCTCTGCTCGTTCGCTGCGCGCTCGGCCACGTACTACGTGTCGCCCACCGGCAACAATGCCAACAACGGCACCAGCCAGGCCACGGCATGGCAGACCATCGACCGTGTGAACCAGATCAACTTCAACCTTCAGCCGGGTGACAAGATCCTCTTCCAGCGCGGGGGCGTGTACCGGGGCAAGCTGAGCATCAACAGCAACGGCACGGCCGGCAATTACATCGAGATCGGCGCCTACGGCACAGGCGCCAAGCCCGTGATCAGCGGCAGCGTTGCCGTTACCGGTTGGGTGCAGCACAGCGGCAACATCTGGCGCGCCCCCCTGGCACAAGCTCCGAAGCAGGTGTACGTGAATGGGGATCTGCAGGAGATCGCACGCTTTCCCAACACCGGATGGCTCCGCGTGGACGACGCCACGGCCACAAGCCTCACGGATAGCGAACTCACCCAGGCCAGCGGATATTGGAACGGCGCCACCGCCGTGATCCGCACCACGAATTGGAGCTACGACACGGCTTACGTGTCGGCATTCAGCGGGAACACCCTGACCCATACCAGCACGGGCAATCCGCTGGGCAGCATGCAATGGGGCTACTTCCTGCGCAACAAACTGGCGCTGCTCGATGCGCCCGGCGAGTGGTTCTACGATAGCGCGGCCGGGCAGCTCTACCTCTGGTGCCCGAACAACGGCGATCCAGCCAACGCGCTGGTGGAGGCCGCCGTCCTCGACAACGGCGTGTACCTGAGCTGGCAGCGCCACCATGTGAAGATCGATGGCCTCGCTCTCCGCCATCAGCACACGGCGAGCCTGCGCCTTTCCGGCACCAGCGATGTGGAGGCCATGAACCTCGATTTCAGCGACACCTGGCAGGCCATCCTGAGCACCGGCAACAACCAGAGCTTCCACCACCTCGATGTGCAGCGCACCTGGGCCAGCGGCATCGCCCTGCTCGACAACAACACGACGCTGCACCATTGCACGCTCACCGACATCGCCCTGGTACCCGGCCTGGGCGAGCAGAACATGGGCTACGTCGGCATCCGCATGAATGGCTCAGGTGTCGTGGTGACCGACAATCATCTGGAGAATGTGGGTTACGCCGGCATCGCGGTCACGGCCAACGCCATCGTGGAGCGCAACGTGGTGATCAACAGCATGGCCATCCTGAACGATGGCGCGGGCATCACCTTCGATCAGACCGATGGGGCGATCATCCGCGACAACATCATCCGCGACCTGAACGGCGATGTGGAGAGCAGCGCCATCGGCTGGGTCAACTCCGTGCCCATGTGCCACGGCATCTACTTCGGGAACGTGTTCAACAAGAACATCACGGTGCAGCGCAACACCGTCATGAACTGCAAGGGAGCCGGCATGCACGTGGACCATACGATGGTGAACAGCGGCAACCAGATCAAGGACAACGTGCTGTTCAACAACACGATCCAGCTCAGCATCAGTGACGCGAGCAACTACAACGGCCCCGGCGCCACTGCGCCGTACTACGTGCCGGCCTTCAATACCATCTACAGCGGCAATGTCATGTACAGCCTGAGCAAGGACCAGCTCTGCATGCGCCAGTACATGGTGAACAGCCCGAACTGGGTCGATTACGGCACCTTCACGAACAACCGCTACTTCAACCCTTACAACGACCGCAGCATCTACGTGCACAACACGAACAGCGGCATCCCGCGCTATTTCACGCTGGAGAGCTGGCAGGCCCAGACCAACGATGACATCGGCAGCACGCGCAGCCCGCTGTACCTGCCCAGCATGGAGGCCACGAGCGTGCTGGAGGCGAGCACGGTCCCCAACGGCTCATTCGGCAGCAATGTGAACGGCTGGACGGGCTGGCCGAGCCAGGGCGTGATCACGCACAACACCCAGCGCCTCGACAACGGCTGCCTCAAGGTGAGCTTCACCAACAACAGCACCTACAACACGCACAACCTCAACCACAGCAGCACCCTCGGCGTCCAGCAGGGCAGCTGGTACCGCATGCGCTTCAGCGTGGTGGGCGATGTGACCGGCGAGCTCACCGTGGGCTTCAAGGCCAACAGCCAATTGGGGAATCCCTATCGCGTGGGAGAGCGCGTGTATCCTTTCGATGGCAATCGACGAGACGTGGAGCACTACTTCCTGAGCGACCTTACCGATCAGGGCGTGTGCATGTTCACCAGCAATTACACGGGCGGCATCTATTACCTCGATAACGTTTCGCTGGAGCGCGTGAACGCCGTGCCGGTGGACCCCTACGAGCGCCAGCAGATCCTGGTGAACGAGCAGGGCACGCCGCAGGACTTCGAGCTATCCGGCTGCTGGAGCGATGTGAACGGCACCTTGATCCACGGAAGCATCACGTTACCGCCGTACCGCTCGATCGTGCTTGTGAAGGAGGCCGATGACGACTGCCTGAGCACTGATGCACCGGAGTCCGTCGATCATTCCGCGGGGCTGCGCGCGTTCCCCAACCCTGCGCAACGTGGCGGCGTCGTGGACGTGATCCTCCAGGATGCGCGCCCCGCCGACCTGCGCCTGCTGAATGCCCAGGGCCAGATGGTCTGGATGAGCCGCTCCGTCAGTGGCCGCGCGCGCATTGCGCTGGATGAAGCGGTCGGCGCGGGCACGTATTTGCTCCTGGTGGATCAGGATGGCGAGCGCTCGCAGCAGCGGATCGTCCTGCTCTGAGTCCGATACGCGTGGCACGTGGAGCCCGCTCATCAGCGGGCTCCCGTCATTGCAGCAGTTCCCTGCGTTCTGACGCGCTGCGGATGCACATGGGCGCGAGCATCGCGAAGAAGATGGCGTGACCCAGGTCGGTGCCGTAGCAGAAGATGTCGATCTGCCAGATGAAGAGCATGTAGCAGAGCCCCGCGAAGATGGGCGCCTGGCTGGTGCGACTGAGGTATTCGGCGCGATAGTGGGCGAAGCCTTTCCAGAACAGCACATAGAGCAGCGCGATGCCCACGATGCCCTGGGCGAGTATCACTTCAGCGAATGTGCTGTGCGAATGGAAATTATGGCTGTCGGGCACGCCCCAGAGCCGCGCCACCTCATCGAACAGGCGGATGGTGTAATGGCCCTTGTACCCCAGTCCGAAGATCAGACCGCGCCGGTCGTTGGTGATCCAATCGCCCACGGCGTACCAGATGTAGCTGCGGCCGTTGAAGGAAGTGACATCCTCCTTGTCCACGCGGCCGAGGATCGCCGCGAAGAAGGGTGTGCTGAGCACCTGGTACACGAGCAGCGCGAAGCTCAATAGAAGCGGCAGCGTGAAGAGGGAGATGGTATAGAGCCCCTTGGCGATCTTGATGGCCTTGGTGAGGAAGAGCACGAAGAGCATCAGGAAGATCATCGTCGAGAGCCGGCTGTTCACCTTCAGCATGAAGTACAGCGCCACGAGCAATCCGAGCACGGCCAGCGCCGTGGCCACGGGCCGCTGCGCCACGTGGCGGATGCGCACGATGAGCATGAGCGCCCAGATGCTCAGCAGATGCGCGCCCGTGTACAGCCCGCGCAGGAAAGGCAGGTTGGCGCGACCCTCGAAACTGTGGCCCACCGCGCTGACCCCGCCGAAATAACCCAGGATATTGATCGCCAGCAGCGCGCTGAGCGCCAGGAAGAGGGTGTTCGCGAAGTCGAATTCGGGGTCGTGCCGGTTGTGCGCGCACACCACCATGGCTGCAAGGAATGGCGCGGCGTACACGAGGCTGCTGAAGACGACATTCCCCGTCTCGACTCCAGGGATGCCGTTCTTCAGCGCCACGACCTGCGAGAGCACCAGCGTGCCGATATAGGCCATGCAGAGCCAGAACAGCGGCTTGATGGAGCGACCTACCCTGCGGTTGTACGCGGCATCGATCACATGCAGGAGCAGGATGGCGAGGAAGGGCGCGACCATCACGATGAATCCTTTCGAGAGGCCGTTCTTCACGCCGTAATAGCTGCCGTACCCGAACACCGGGAACGCCGCGATGTACAGTGCATTGAAGAGCTGGCTCTTGCGCATCATGGCCTCTGCGGGTCAGTGACCGTCGCGCCCCAGCATGCGCTTCACGCGCTGCTTGAGGCGGTATGTGGCCGTGGTGCCGATGTAGCGCTTGAAATAGGACAGGTCGCGCGCGGCATCCGGCATGATGAAGCGCGGGTGGCGCAGCGGGAATCCGATATCACGCGCCGTGCGCTTGTTGCGCGGATCGGCGAGGCTGGTGGTGTGCGTGCCGTCGTCGCCGAAGCCGATGTTGTCGATGAGGTTGGTGGCGGGCAGGATGTTCAGCCCGTGGTTGGCGATGCGCGTGATGTCGAGCTGGTAGCTCCATGAATTCATGATTCCGGCATGGACCCGCTCGAACATGATGCGCACATCGTGCTCCTCATGCTTGTCCAGGAAGAAGCCGGGCAGGAGAGGGCTCTCGCGCAGCGCGGGCCACTGGCCCATGTCCACATCATAGTGCTTCCATACCCGGCGCCAGCTCGCCCAGCCCCACGGCGCGCCGTAACCATGCGCGCTGAACCAGTAATCGCCATCGGTGGGCACGGGCCATTCCTCCATGAGGTTGTTCCCCATGATCACCCAGATGCGCTCATCTTCGCGGTAACGGGCGAGCAGGTCCTGCGCGTAGCGGAAGAAGGACGGCACTGGCAAGGTGTCGTCCTCCAGCACGATGCCTTCCGCTTCGTGCTCGAAGAACCAGGCGATGGCGGAACTCACGCCTTTGCGCAGGCCGAGGTTCTTCTCATTGAATCGGGTGCGCACCTCACAGGGCCAGTCCACCTGTGCCACCAAGGCGCGCACTTCCTCGCAGCGCGCCCGTTCCTCTTCCCGGCGCGGGCCATCGGCAGCGAAATAGAGGCGCGGGGGGCGCGCCTGCCTCACCGACTCGAAGACCTGGCGCAGCGGCCCCACGCGATTGAAGCCGATGAGCAGCACGGCGGTGTCCAGGCGGAAATCGTTGTCAGCGGCCGTCATGGATGGGCGGGTTCACGATGTTGTTGCGTTGGAATAGCGCGAAGTCCTTCAGCATGCTCACTAGATGCAGCGCCACTTCATGCGGACCTGCGAACTCATCGAGGAAGCGGTAGAGGAACAGGAGCAGGACATCGCGGCGGCGATGCGCCACATCCTGCGCGAGATTGCCGAGCCGGTCGTGCGGGAGGATCTCGATCGCGCCACCGGCGAGCGCCGTGGGCAGGAGCATGTTGCTGCCATGCACGCCGATCACCACCTGGCTTCGGGCGTAGGCGCGGCACCAGCGGCGCTCAGTATCGGCATCCATGCGGCGCGTGCGGAGGTCTTCCACGCCGGGGCCTGCCGCGCTGGCATCGCCAAGGCCCACGATCGTGGCGGTGAGCCCCGGCACGGCACGTTGTGCTTGGCGGAGCGCGGCCATGGCCATGCGCTGCTGGTCCCAGCGGAAGTAGGCATCGCCGATTCGCTTGAGCCCGATCCGGCGCAGTGCGCGGTGCTTCAGCTTATGCAGCGGCGTGCGGTACCAGAGCCGGTCCTCGCGCAGGACGATGGTCACGCGCGGTGGCTCCGAAACGAACGACTCGATAGGGAAGGGCTTCACGCCGGTGAAGCGCTCGATGTCCAGGCCGGCCTTGTCCGGTTGCGCGTAGCCGCGTCCAAGCCAGACTTCATCATAAGAGATGATGAACTCCTGGACTTGCCGGTCAATGCTCTTGAACCATCCATGCGCCTGGCTTAGCCTCTGGTCCACCAGCCACACTTCGGAGACCCCTTCCGGCACGAGCCATTCGAAGGAGCGCGGGATCATCAGCACCAGTCCAAGGTCAGGGTGCGCATCCAGGTAGTACTGCGCGTTCCACAGCTTGAGCAGCACATGGCCGTAGAGGAAGTCGAGCGCGTTGAGCAGCACGACGCGCTTGCACGGGCGCAGCACGCGCCGCTCTATGCGCACCTCGTCATCGCTCTTCGCGCGGAAGCCTTCCATCAGCGGAACATGCACCCATTCGCTCACGCCTTTGGGGTTGTGCAGCGCGCCGTCGTCCATGCCGATGGCCACATCGTAGTCCACGGCGAAGCCCACCGGCAGGTCGTGGTAGAATCGGTAGCCGCAAGCGCGGCACGCGTACGCGCCAAGGATGTGGATGCCAGGGAAGACCGTCCCCAGCGCCTGGGGGCCGTCCGCCCCGCATTTCGGGCAGCTTCGCTCAGCGAAAAGGCCGGGCTTGCAGGGCACCAGGTGGCGTGTGGCGGCGGTCATGTGGCGCGATGGAACTTCCAGAAGGTGACGATGCCCAGCATCATGAGGCGCAGGTTCTCGCGGGTGCGCCTGAAGAACAGGTCGAGGGCGAAGATGCTGACGAGGAACGAGATGATGGTGGCCCAGATGGCGCCGATGGAATGATGCTCCGGGATGAGCAGCCAGTTGATGCCGATGTTGAGGCCCACGCCCACCACGGCGGTGAAGAGGGAATAGCGGAAGAGGCCTTCATTGGTGATGAAGCTGCGCTTGCCCGTGCCCATGTTGGTGAAGAAGAGGCGGATGGCGAAGAGCGCGAGCAGCGCGCCTGCCGGAGCGAATTCATGGCCGAAGACCAGCACCACGATCGGTTCAGCGAGGAGATAGAGCGGGACCGCCGTGATCAGGAACAGGCCGAACATCAGGCGGTACTGGTTGAGCAGGCGGTCGGTGTAGAGCGCATGGCTCACGGCCTTCGCTTTGGTGATGGTGGGCGAGAGCGTGCTCTGCACGATCACCGGCAGGAAGCCCAGCGCCTCGATCATCCGCAGGGCCACCGAGTACTGCCCCACCTCAGCGTAAGCGGCCTCCTCGCCCAAGGTGCGCGTAAGCAGGTCCTTGATCATCACCTGATCCACACGGGCCTGCACGTACAGGGCCATGCCATAGATGAGCATGGGCCACGATTCGCGCAGCAGGTGGGCCACCGTCGCGCGGCTGATGCGCCATTGGCTCCAGTGCGCCCCGGCACGGCTGAGCACCCGCAGGTAGCCCAAGGTGAGCACGGTGTTCTCGAGCACGTACATCCAAGCGAAGCCGATCAACGCCGAGCGGCCGTCCACCTGCCCTGCATGCACGGCCCAGGCAAGCCCCAATTTCGCCACTGAGCTGATGATCACTTGCGCCATCTGCACGCGCGCGATGGGAGAGGCCTTCATCTGGGACATGAACCACTGCTCCACCACGCCGAAGGGCCGCAGCAGCTCAGCCGAGGCCACCACGATGATCAGCGTCACCGAGAGCGCCTCCATGCCCTTCAGCATCGAGCCTATGCTCGCGAGCAGCACGAGCAGCACCGCGCCAAGGCCCTTGATGAGCGCGGCGCTGCCCATCAGCTCGTCGCGCTTCTCCGGATGCCGCACCAGGTCACGCACCAGGATCTCGTCGATGCCCATGGCGCCCAGCGCGAAGAAGAGCCCCACGAATCCAGTGGCATAGTTGAGCTGGCCGAAGAGCTCCTCGCCAAGGGCGCGGGCCACCAAGGCGCCGGTGAGCAGGACCAGCCCCAGGCGGAGCACCCGCTCCACGAAGAGCCACGAGATGTTCTTCAGGACTTTGCGCGCGCCTTCGGAGCCGAGCATGCAGGCCTACTTGGTGTAGTAGCCGTAGCCATTCCCCTTCTCGGCCTTCATGTTGTTCAGGAGCACATCCACGCGCCCCACTTTGCCAGAGGCCGTCAGCTCGTTCACGGTGCGGAGCGCGCCGCGCCGGGTGAAGCGTTCGCGCACCACGTACAGCGTCACATCCAAGTGGCCCATGAGCACCACGAACTCGCTCACCAGGCCCAGCGGAGACGAGTCGACGATGATGTGGTCGTAGCGCCCGCGCATCTCGCGCATCAGCTCGGCCATGCGCGGGCTTTCCGCCAGTTCACCAGGATTCGGCGGGATGGGCCCGGCGCCGATCACATCAAGCCCAGGCACATCGGAGTGCTTGATGATGTCCGTGATGGCCGCCTCGCCGATCAGCCAGGTGCTCAACCCCGGGCCTTCAGCAAGCTCCATCGTGCGCGACACATTGGGCCGGCGCATGTCCGCATCGATCAGCAGGACGCGCTTGCCGGAGAGGGCCATGACCGAGGCCAGGTTCACCGCGCAGAACGTCTTGCCTTCGCCGCTGGTGCTGCTGGTGAAGCCGATGACCTGTCGGGGAGCGTTCGCGTTGAGGTACTGAAGATTGATCCGCGCCGTGCGGAACGACTCGGCCAGCAGGCTCTTGGGCTCATCGGGCTTCACCCGCTTGCGCTTGCTCGCGGGGATGACCGCGAGCACCGGCAGGGCTGTGGCGCGCTTGAGCTCGTCGAGGCTTCCGATGCGATCGTTGAAGAAGTCGAGCAGCACGATCAGCAGCGCGGGGATCAGCAGGCCGATCAGGATGGCGCCGCCCAGGATGGTCTTCTTGTCAGGGCCGATGGCGCCGCCCAAGGCCACGCGCGCCTCGTCCACTACCTCCTTGTCCACCTGGTCGCTGGCGATGGCGATGCCTGCCTCGGCTTTCTTCTCCTGCAAATAGGTATAGATGCCTTCGCTGAGGTTCAGCTGGCGTTGCTTGATGCCCAGCTCCATCTCCTCGCGCGGGATCTGGCCCAATTGATAGCTGAGCGAATTGATCCGCTGCGTGAGCTCGGTGTAATCGATCTCCGTGCGCTCCACGAGACTGGCGGCCGTCTGCTCCAGGGAGGAGGTCAGGTTCCGCAGCCGCCGCTCCATGGCCAGGGTCTGCGGGTCGTTCTTCGGCCCGGATCCCACCGTGCGCGCGGCGATGTCGGCGCTGAGCTTGGTGATCTCGAGCACCAGGTTATTGAGCACCGGGTCGTCGATGCCGCTGGAAGAGGGCGCCGGCACATTGCGCAGATCGCTCTGCGAGCGCACCTTGTCGAGCACGCTCATGCAATACGTGCGACGGCGCTGGATCATGCTGCGCTCGTTCTCCAGGCGGCTGCGCTCCTGGGTCAGTGCATCAGCGGCACCGGCCGCATTGAACACCCCGGTGGTGCTGCGCGCGCCTTGCATGGCATCCTCCGCGCGGCGCAGCGAATCGCTGACGAGGCCCAATTGCTCATCGATGAAGGCGATGGTGCGCAGGCCCTTCTGCTGCTGCTTGTGCAGGGCCGATTCGATGAAGGCCTGCATCAAGGTGTTGATGTACGCGACGTCCTTCTCGGGCGTGCTCCCCGTCATGGAGAGCGAGATCACATGGCCGTTGGCATCGGGCTCGCTGATGCCGAGACGGCTGCTGTAATTCATCACCTGCCCTTCGAGGCTGTTGAGCTTGAAGAAGTAATCGATGTCGTCGCGGTACTGCCGGTCGTCGGGGAATTCGATGCGGAAGCTCAAGTGCTCGCCTACGAACGGCTCGCCGATGCGCACGGTCTGGTCCAATTTGTAATCCGAGATGAACTCCTGCAGGAACTCCTGCTTCTGAACGTTATAGAGCATCACGTTCTCCGCTTCGGCGGTGACGCGGTAAGTGCCCGCCGCGCGGTTGACGCGGACATGGATGGGGACCCCTGCCACTTGCACGCTCACCGAGTCGAGGATGACCCGGAACGGGGGGAAGCTGTAGTGCTCCTGCGTCAGGAAGCGGTGGGTGGTGTGATAGCTCACGCCGAAATCAAGCCGCTGCAAGGCCTTCACCACCATGCTTCGCGAGGTGAGCAGGGCGATGTCATCCTCGAGCTGAGAGCTGCCGCGCACCAGCGACATGCCCTTGAGGAAGTCCTCCTTCGGCGCGCCGAACCCGCGATTGCCTTCGCCCATGAGCATGCGTGCGCTCACCATGTAGGTCTTGGGCGTGGTCTTCAGATGCGCCACGCCGAGCGCTCCTGCGATGCTGCATGAGAGGGCGAACCACCACCAGCGCCGCAGGATCTTGCGTGCGACGAGGCGTAGATCGATGATGTCGTTGGCTGCGCCCGCCATGCCTATTGCGTGTTGGTCTTGATCACGGTGAACACCACGGCCGCCGTGCTCAGAGTGCTGAGGATGATGGCGAGGATCTCCAGGTTGAGCCGGCCCGGCCGAGCTCCGAGGTTGGGCACATAAACAACGTCGTTGGGCAGCAGGTAGTAGTACTCGGATCGAAGCACATCGGTGGTGCTCAGGTCCACGTAGAGCGCCTGCACGCCCCGGTCGCTCTGCCGCATCAGCGTCACGTGGCTCTTATCGGCCAGCTCATTCGGGCCGCCGGCCATGCTCAGCGCGTCGAGGATGGTGATCTGGTTGTTGTACACCATGTACGTGCCCGGTCGGCCCACGGCGCCTAGGACGCTCACGCGCCAGTTCACCATCTTCAGGATCACCGTGGCATTGGTGAAGTACTCCTTCACCTTGCGCTGCACCAGCTCCTGCGCCTCGCTTACGGTGAGGCCCAGCAGGGCCACCTTGCCCACCTGAGGCAGTTGCACGTTGCCGCTCTTGTCGATGGAGAAGCCGTTCACGTACATCGAGGCATCGGTCACGCCCATTCCACCGCCCGGTCCTTCGATGTTGAAGTAGCGGTGCGTCTGGTCATCGAGGCCCAGTACACGGATGCTGAGCACATCGTTCACCTGCAGGCGGTACTCGAACTTCTGATTCTCGAAGAGCTTGCTGGCCCCAGGGGTGAGCGAAGGGTCGTTGAGGTAGTTGACGCTGCGTCGGCTCACGCACGATGCCAGCAAGGGCACGATGAGCGCGAGCAGGAGCTTGGTGGAGGTGCGCATGGCGATCGGCGCTGCCCGCGCCGGTTTGGGACGGCCAAAAATAGGCGGGCGGGGCCCGAGCCTCTTTCCGGACCGACGATCGCCCATCAACGATCGCCCGGTGATGAACACCGGGGGTCCGCTCAGCCCTTCAGCACGCTTCGGCTGATCACGATGCGCTGCACCTCGCTGGTGCCCTCGTAGATCTGCGTGATCTTGGCGTCTCGCATCAGGCGCTCCACGTGGTACTCTTTCACGTACCCGTAGCCGCCATGCACCTGCACGGCCTCCACCGTGGTGCGCATGGCCACCTCGCTGGCGAAGACCTTGGCCATGGCGCTGGCCTGGTCGTAGTTCAAGTGCTGGTCCTTCAGCCAGGCGGCTTTCAGGCACAGCAAGCGTGCGGCCTCGATCTCCGTGGCCATGTCCGCCAGCTTGAAGGCGATGGCCTGGTGCTCGCTGATCGGCTTGCCGAAGGCTTTTCGTTCCTTGCTGTACGCCAGGGCCAGCTCATAAGCGCCACTGGCGATCCCCAAGGCCTGCGAGGCGATGCCGATACGACCGCCGCTCAAGGTCTTCATGGCGAAGGTGAAGCCGAAGCCGTCCTCGCCGATGCGGTTCGCCTTGGGCACCTTCACATCCTGGAACATGAGCGTGTGCGTATCGCTGCCGCGGATGCCGAGCTTGTCCTCTTTGGCGCCCACCACGAAGCCAGGCATGCCCTTCTCCACGATCAGGCAATTGATGCCTTTGTGCCCTTTCGTCGCATCGGTCTGCGCCATCACCAAGTAGGTGCTCGCGCTGCCGCCGTTGGTGATCCAGTTCTTGGTGCCGTTCAACAAGTAGTGGTCGCCCATGTCGATGGCGGTGGTGCGCTGGCTCGTGGCATCGCTGCCAGCCTCGGGTTCACTTAGGCAGAAGGCGCCGATCACTTCGCCCTTGGCCAGCGGAACCAGGTATTTGCGCTTCTGCTCTTCATTGGCGAAGTGCTCCAGGCCCCAGCACACGAGGCTGTTGTTCACGCTCATCACGACGCTCGTGCTCGCATCGACCTTGCTGATCTCCTCCATGGCCAGCACGTAGCAGATGGTGTCCATGCCGCCTCCGCCGTACTCGGGGCTCACCATCATGCCCAGGAAACCGAGCTCGCCGAGCTGTTTGATCTCGTCCTTGGGGAAGCGCTGCTCCCGGTCGCGGTCGATCACGCCGGGCTTCAGCACGTTCTGCGCGAAATCGCGGGCGGCGTCGCGAACGGCCAATTGCTCTTCACTGAGTTCGAAGTTGAAGCCGGCAAGGGTGTCCGTGGCGTGCATGATGCGTGCGTTCAATGGGGATCGCGAAAGTAAACGACCGGCTCCGTCGGCGGTTCTCGAACGAAGGAATCAGCCTTTCACCGTCATGTGACAATCCTCGGTTCTTTTGCCCCATGCCCACCTACCTCGCCCTTGGTGTCATGAGCGGCAGTTCACTGGATGGGCTCGATCTGGCGCTGTGCGCGCTGCGCTTGAACCGCGGGGGCTGGTCGTACCGCATCGAGCGGGCGCGGACCGTTCCCTTCCCGCAGGGTATGCGGTCACGCTTGATGTCTGCGATGAGCGGCAGCGCATTCGACCTGGCCCTGCTCGATGCGGACCTCGGTGATTTCATCGGCCGGGCTTGCAAGCGGTTCCTGCAGGGTGAGCGGCTTCATCTCATCGCCTCGCACGGGCATACCATCTTCCACCAACCCAGGCTCGGCTTCAGCACGCAGATCGGCTCCGGCGCGCGCATCGCCGCCATCACCGGCTGCACCACCGTGTGCGATTTCCGCAGCGCCGACATAGCGCACGGCGGACAAGGCGCGCCGCTGGTGCCTATTGGGGAGAAGCTGCTCTTCCCCGAGCACAAGGCCTTCCTCAATATCGGCGGCATCTGCAATATCAGCCTGCACAGCGGATCCGATCTCGTCGGCTTCGATGCCTGCATCGGGAATCAGGCGTTGGATCATCTGGCCGCGGAGGTGGGCCTTCCCTTCGACCGGGATGGACGCATCGCTCGTTCGGGCCTGCTGCATCTCGGAATGCTGAAGCGGCTCAACGACCTGCCCTTCCATCGCCGCAAAGCGCCGAAGTCGCTCGGTCGGGAGTGGTTCGATTCCGAGATGAGGCCTGTGATCGACGACCGGCAGGTGGACGTGCGCGATCGCATGCGCACGGCGGTGGAGCATATCGCGCAGCAAGTCTCGCGCTCATCGCGGCCCGCGCGTTCGTCGGTGCTCGTCACCGGCGGCGGAGCGCGCAACGCGTTCCTGCTCGAACGGTTGCGGGCATTGGCGAAGGTGCCCATCGAGGTGCCGAAGCAGGAAGTCGTCGACTTCAAGGAGGCGCTGGTCTTCGCGCTGCTGGGCGTGCTGCGCCTGCGCGGGGAGACCAATGCGCTCGCGAGCGTCACGGGCGCTCGACGCGACACCGTTGGCGGCGCGGTGCATCTTCCGTGAATCGGATCAGTCGAATCGGAGCGTGCCACTGTCCCAATGAGCGCCCCGTACTTCCAGGCGTCCCATGCCGATGCGTTCCATCATGCTCGCGAAAGCGGCTGGGTCTCCGCTCGTGCGGATCTCGAGTCCGCCATCAACGTAGCGTGCCGCGATGCCACGCTCATGAAGCAGCCGGCCCACTTGTCGGGCCACGGCAGGCGCTGGGTCGATGACGCGCACATCGGGCCCCACGATCCGTTCGATGAGCGGGCGCACGATGGGGTAGTGCGTGCAGCCGAGCACCAGGGCATCGATGCGGCGCGCGAGCATCGGCTCCAGCCACCCGCGCAGCATCTGCTCGGTCCTCGGCGTGTCGAACTCGCCGGCCTCGATCTGCTTCACCAATCCCGGGCACGGCTGGTGAAGCACTTCCACGCCTTGTGAGAAGCGCTCAACGATGGAGGTATAGAGGTCGCTCTGGAAAGTGGCCACCGTGGCGATGACGCCCACCACGCCGGTGTGCGTGTGCTCCACAGCGGGCTTCACGGCGGGCTCCATGCCCACGAAAGGCACATCGGGCCAGTGCTCGCGCACGGCCGCTAGCGCTGCGGCGCTCGCCGTGTTGCAGGCGATCACGATGAGCTTGCACCCTTCGGCCAGCAGCGCCTTGGTGATCGCGACGCTGAAATCGCGCACCTCGCCCAGCGATCGCGCGCCGTACGGCATATGCGCATTGTCGCCGAAATAGAGCAGGCGCTCCTGAGGGAGCGCCTGCCTGATCGCCGCTGTCACCGTGAGCCCGCCGATACCGGAATCGAAGATGCCGATGGGGCGGGAGTCGGTGGGCACGCCGTGCTTATTGGATGCCGAGCTTGGCCTTCACCAGTGGCATGATGTCCTCGCCCTTGTCGAAGAACAGCACCATGCCGGTGCTCACGTCGAAGATGTACGTGAAGCCATTCTCGTTGGCCACGTCCTTGATGGCCTGGTTGGTCTTCTCCACCATGGGTTTCAAGAGCTCTTCCTCCTGCTTGGCCAGGTCCTCCTGAGCCTTCTCCTGAGCGGCCTGGATGCGCTGCTCCAATTCGTTGATCTCGCGCACCACCATCTCCTTCTCGGTCTGGGTCATCGTCTCGGCCTTGGCTTGGGCATCAGCCATCTTGGCCTGATATTCACCGCCCATGGCCTTCAGGCGCTCATCGAGTGTCTTGGCGAAAGCCTGCATCTTCTCCTCGGCCCCTTTGCGCTCGGGCAGGGTGAGCAGCAAGCGCTGCCGATCAATGTGGCCCAGCTTGGGCGCCTGCGCCAACAGCGCATTGCAGCCGGCAAGGAGGATGGCGAGGGTGAGTGCGATTCGTTTCATCTGGGTGTTCATGTTCTGCTATCGGGGTGGTTTCTGATCGCGGCCGCCGTCGGGCTGGGGCTGGTCCTTGGGTGGCTCGTCGCCCTTGCCGCCGTCCTTGTTCTCTTCAGGATCCTTGCCAAACTCCTCATCCTGCACCGGACCCGTACCTTCCTTCTTCGGTCGGATGCCGAGCTTCTTGAGCACGGCGTCGCTCTTGTCGTACTTATCGCTGGCAAAGAGCAGGTTGTTCCCGTTCTGCCCGCCGATGTCGAAGACGGCCACGTAGCTCGTGCCAGCCACCTCCTTCACGGCGTTGTATACGCGGTCCTGAATGGGCTGCACCAGCTCCTGGCGCTTCTTGAAGAGGTCGCCCTGCGGCCCGAAGCGCTTCTTCTGCAGGTCACGGGCATCGCGCTCCTTCGACTCGATCTCGTCGATGCGCGCCCGCTTCATCTCTTCCGTGAGCAGCACGGCTTCGGCGTTGTACGCGTCGCGCAGCCGCTTGATGGTCTGGTGGCGCTCATCGATGTCCTCCTGCCATTGCTTGCTGAGGCGGTCCAGCTCCTTCTGCGCGGTGCCGTACTCAGGGAGCTGATCCAGGATGTACTTGGTGTTCACGAAGGCCACCTTCTGCGCGGTGGCGGAGGTCGCCGCGATGGCCACGGCCAGAAGGAGGAGCAGGGTGCGCATGCGAGGGGCGTGAATGTAGGCGGCTCGGCTCAAAGCTCGCCAAGATCTATACCGATGGTGAAGTGGAACTGGCTCTTGGCCATGCCTGGCGCGTTGGGCACATCGTCCAAGCGCCAGCCGTAGTCCAGGCCCATGGGGCCGAACATGGGCAGGAAGATGCGCAGGCCGACGCCGGCGCTGCGGTACATCTTGAAGGGCTCGAATTTCTCCGCGGATCCCCACGTGTTGCCGGCCTGCGCGAAGGCCAGCGTGAAGATGGTGGCTTGCGGATTAAGTGAGACAGGGAAGCGCAATTCAGCAGTGTACTTGCTGACGATGAAGTTGCCCGTGCGCGGGGAAAGGGAAGTATCGTCATAGCCGCGCAGCGAGATGATCTCGCGCCCATCGAGCTGGAAGCCGGTGAGGCCGCTGCCGCCCAGGTAGAAGCGCTCGAAGGGCGACTGGCCGATGGCGCTATTGTATTTGCCCAGGAAGCCGTAGCCAGCGCGCAGCATGAGCACCAGGTCATGCTGGGTCTTGGAGCGCGTGAGGCGGTTGAACCATTGCGTGGTGAACTTCCATTTGTGGAACTCGGCCCACTGGAAGCGCTCGGCCGATGGCATCGCGGCCCAGTCGCGGCCGGGCTGCAGGAGCGACCACGGTGGCGTGGCCTTCAGCGAGAGGGTCACATCCGATCCGCTGCGGGCGAAGAAGGGCGCATCGACCGAGTTGCGCGAGAGCTGCACGCTGTACGCGAGCACATTGCTGGTGCCCTTGCCGAAGTCGAAGACCACCGTGCCGAAGTTGTAGTTGTTGAGCCGGTAGTTCTGATAGCTGATGTTCTGGCGTAGGATGAACCAGTCATCGGGCACCTGCAGGCGCTTGCCGAGTCCCAAGGTGAGGCCGATGATGTCCAGCGACTGCAGCTTCGGATTGGCCTGCTTGCCATCGGAGGTCTCGATGCGGCGCGGCTCGCCGTTGGTCTGCCGCGAGTAATAGGCGGAGAAGCTCAGCGCGTTCGCCTTGCGGCCTCCGAGCCACGGCTCCACGAAGCTCAGGCTGTAGCTCTGGAAGAATCGGCCATTGGTCTGGGCCCGCACATTCAGGGTCTGGCCATCGCCGGCCGGCAGCGGCTGGTAAGCGCTGGGGTCGAGGATCTTGCGCAGGCTGAAATTGGTGAAGGAGAGCCCGAGGCTGAGCACTACGCGCTGCGCGCCGTAACCGCCACTGAGCTCAAGGCGGTCGCTGGGCCGCTCCTCCACGGTGTACTCCAGGTCCACGAGGCCGGTGCGCGGATCGGGGACGGGGTTCACGCCGAGCTTCTCCGGGTCGAAGTAGCCCAGCTGCGAGATCTCGCGCTGCGTGCGGATCACATCGCTGCGGTTGAAGAGCTGGCCGGGCCGCGTGCGGATCTCACGACGGATGACATGCTCGTTGGTCTTGCTGTTCCCCTTGATGATCACTTCGCCGATGCGGTACTGACGCCCCTCGCGGATGCGGATCTCCAGATCGATGCTGTCGCCTTCGCTCACCAGTTCCACCGGCTCCGGATAGAAGGAGAGGTAGCCGTCGTCCATGTAGAGCGAGCTCACATCGATGCCGCTCTGGTTCATGTACAGGCGGCTGTCGAGCTTCTTCTTGTCGTAGATGTCGCCTTTCTTGATGTTGAGGATGCTGTCCAGGCGTGAGCTGCGGTACTTGGTGTTGCCGCTCCAGGTGATGTTCCGGAAATAGAACTTCTGCCCTTCGTCCAGGTCGATCTCCACGCGCACGCGCTTGTTGCCCACGCGGTACATGGTGTCGCGCGCGATGATGGCGTTGCGATAGCCTTGGTTGTTGTACGTCTCGATCACCCGCGCCTTGTCGGCCTTGTACTCATCGGCGAGGAACTTGCTGCTGCCAAGGATGTTCCACCAGCGCTTCTGCTTGGTCTTCTTCATCTTGCGCCGCAGCTTGGCGCTCTTGATGGCGCTGTTGCCGCTGAAGACCACGTCCTTGATCTTCACGCGCGGCCCCGGATCCACATCGATGAAGACCACCACGCCATCGGACACAGCGCCCTTGAGGGTATCGGGCAGCTGCGTGAAGCGCGCATCGGCGTAGAGGTAGCCCTTGTCGTAGTAGTGCTGGCGCACCAGGTGGCGCACGCGCTGCTCGGTGGCCTCGTTGTACTGCTGGCCCCGCGTGAGGCCGATCTCCTCATCGAGCTTGTCGGCCTTGCCCTTGGTGATGCCGCGGAACTTGTAACGCGAGAGGCGCGGCTTCTCCTGCACGATGATGTGCAGGAAGATGGTGCGGCCACGCACCTCTGCGGCTTCGATGGCCACATCGCTGAACAGCTTCTGCTCCCACAGGTTGCGGATGGCGCGGCTGATGCGCTCACCGGGCACATCGACTTTGTCGCCCACCTGCAGGCCGGCGAAGAGCTTCACGGCGCTGGGGTCCACGGTGCGCGTGCCGCTCACGGTGATGCCGCCGATCTCGTAGTTCTGCGGTATGCCGTAGTCCATCGCCGGGCGCTGCTCCTGCGCGCGCGCGGCGCAGGCCAAGGCCAGGGTGAGGAGGAGCAGGAGCGCGCGCATGTTCAACGGGTGGCCACTTGCTGGCTGGTCTTGCCGAAGCGGCGCTCGCGGCCCTGGTAATCGAGGATGGCCTGGAACAGGTGCTCCTTCCGGAAGTCGGGCCAGAGCACCGGCGTGAACCAGAGTTCGGCGTAAGCGATCTGCCAGAGGAGGAAATTGCTCACGCGCTGCTCACCGCTGGTGCGGATCAGCAATTCGGGATCGGGCATGCCCGATGTGGCCAAGGCATCGCTCACGACCTTCTCGTCGATGGCATCCGGCGCTAAACGACCGGCGCGCGCTTCTCCCGCGAGGCGCTTCGCCATGCGGATGATCTCCCAGCGCGCGCTGTAGCTGAGGGCGAGGGTGAGCGTGATGCGCGTATTGCCGGCCGTTCGGGCGATGGCTTCATCCAGCGTGGCGCGGCAATTCGCCGGAAGGCTGTCCAGGTCGCCGATGGCGCGCAGACGCACGCTGTTCTGATGCAATTCATCGATCTCGTTCACCACCGTGCGCACCAGCAGGTCCATGAGCGCTTCCACCTCCGCTTGCGGGCGGTTCCAGTTCTCGGTGCTGAAGGCATAGAGCGTGAGCCAGCGCACGCCGGCCTCGGTGCAGCCGGTGAGCGCCTCACGCACGCCCTGCACGCCATTCATATGGCCCACGATGCGTGCCTCCCCGTGCTGCTCGGCCCAACGGCCATTGCCATCCATGATGATGGCCACGTGCTGCGGCGCGCGGGTCGGGTCGATCCGGGCCTTGAGCGCTTCGGTATGTGCGGGGGATTGCAAAACGGGCGGCGAAGGTGCGAAGAAGACGGCGAGCGGTCAGTGCTTGCGCTTCATCCAGTTGTACTGCTCCTCGCAATCGGAGAAACGGCTCAGGATGTACGTGATGGCAAGGCCCGAATAGACGTACCAGTCTCGGGTGTTGGGGTCGCCGCGCGAGCGCCCGGTGTTGCTGTGGCCGGGGACGGTCTCTTCCAGGCCGCTGCGGTCGGCCAGGGAGGCGGCCAACGGGCCGTTCTCGAATTCGAGCAGGTCGTTGTTGTAGTACGTGCCGCTCACATCGTCGATGTAATCGGTGTAGGTGCGGCGCATGCCCCATTCCACCTGGAAGTCGATGCGGCCCACATTGAATTTCATGCCCGCGCCGAAGGGGATGCTCAGATGATCCACCGGATAGAGCTTGCCGCCGCCGGTGGTGCCCTGCCCTTCGGTGCCCAGTTGCTGCAGGTCGTACCAGGTATCGTCGAGCTGAGCCTGCGGGTTGGCGCGGAAGTAGGCCAGGCCCGCGAAGAGGAAGGGCGTCCATTTCTTGCCGTCCTTGCCGCGTTTGCGGTAGGGGAAGTAGTTCACCTCGCCGATCAGGGCCGCTTCGAAGAGCCGTGCGCGGAAATGCAGGTTGCGGATCTGCTGCACCTCGTTGTCGCTCTTGCTGTCGTAAGCCTGCAGGGTGCCGTAGAGGCCCTGTACCCGTAGCGCGTACCGGTCGGAGATGTTGTGGCGGAACACGAGGCCGCCGGCGGGCTTCGTATCGGCCGGGTAATGTTTGTAAGGGTTGAGGTCGCCGATGTAATAGGTGAGGCCGCCCGTGATGCCCAGTTCGTTCACCTGCGCGCGGGCATTATGGCCCAAGGCCAGGAAGAGGAGGAGGAAGATGCGCTGCATCGGCTGCCTAACGGCGCGGCCCGGCATATGTTATCGGGGACCGGCCGGGCGAATGTATCCCGCCCATCCGAGCGCGATGAAGCCGCTGGCAGCAAGGATGTTAACGAAGGTGAAGTGCTAACCCCCGCTCCTCAGGTCCAGCCCCCAGTTGAGCTTCTCGCGCAAGGTGCGCAGGAAGTCATGGCCTTCCAGCTGCGCGAGTTTCACGGTGAAGGGCGCGCGGCGGATGGTGACGGTGGCACGGCCGTCGATGCTGTGGCTGCGCGCATCGAGGTTGAGCAGGCAGAGATCGCCCCGCGCTTCGATTTCCAGACGGATGGTGTAGTGGTCGGGCACCACGAAGGGGCGCACGTTGAGGTTGTGCGGCGAGATGGGGTTGATCACGAGGGCGTCGCCGGTGGGGTAGAGGATGGGCCCGCCGCAGCTGAGGGAGTAGGCCGTGCTGCCCGTGGGCGTGGCAATGATGAGGCCGTCGCTCCAGTAGGTGTTGAGGTAATCGTCGCCGAGGAAGACGCGCACGGTGATCATGCTGCTTGTGTCGCGCTTGTGCACGCTCACCTCGTTCAGCGCGAAATCGTCGTTGCCCAGCAGCGCCTCGTGCCCCGTCACTTGAAGCACGATGCGGTCCTGCAGCGCGTACTGGCCATTGCGCAAGGCAGCCAGCGCGGCATCCATCTCCTCGTGCCGGATGCTGCTCAGGAAGCCGAGCCGCCCGAGGTTGATGCCGATCACCGGTACGCCCGCGCGACCCATCTGCGCCACGGTATCGAGCAGGGTGCCATCGCCGCCCAGGCTGATGCAGAGGTCGATGTCCTGCTTGCCCGGATCGTAATCGGCGAGCACGGCATCGCTCACGCTATGGCCGCAAGCACTGAGCCATTCGGCCAGGCTGCGCGTGAGCACCGGCGTGATGCCCGCACTGTGCATGCGCAACAGTGCTTCAGCCACCACCGGCGCCATGCCGCGATCCATGTCCCTGCTGTTCACCGCTGCGCGCATGGTTCAGAATGGTTGCGAGAAATGTAGGAAGAAGCCATGCTCGCCCATGGCATTCAGCGTGTATTCCATGCGGATCACCTGATCGTAGCTGCTCACCAGGTCGATGCCAGCGCCGTAGCCGCTCATCCACTGCCCGGCAAGGAAATTCGATGCGGTGTAACGGCTGTCCCAGACCTGGCCCACGTCGGCGTAGAGGTTGAGGTAGAGGGCGAAGTAGAGCGAGCGGAAGGCCTCGGCGGGCATGAATTCCACGCGCTGGTTGCGCGGGCGCACGAGCTGCACGACGGCGTTGGCCTTGCCCAGTGCGAAGTGCTCGCCATCGACCACATAGTACTCATAGCCGCGCACGAAGTGCCCGTATCCGAGGCCCTCCTGCGCGTAGTATGGCGGCGTGCCCCAAGTGTATTTGCCGCGCAAACCGAGGGCAAGGCTCACCGGCTCGCCCAGCTTCCACCACTTCTTCACCGTGGCGTAGGCCGTGGTGATCTCGGGCGCGTTGGTGCTGAACAGCCCTAGGCCCAGCCGGTCCACGCGCGCTTCGGCGTAGTGACCGGCGCGCGGGAAGATGCGCAGGTCGCGGCGGTCCCAGGTGATGCCATAGCCCAGCGTGAGGTAGCGCGCTGATGATGCCGGCCCATCGAAGTAATCGAGGGCGGTGCCGATCACCGTATCGCGCGCGCTGGCCTGGATGAAGGCGGCGCGGATGAAATGGCGGATGTCGTGGCTGCGGCGCAGGCTCACTTCCAGATCGGCCTTCTGCTCATCGCGGTTGGGGCCATCGGCCCGGCGCAGCAGCACGCGGCGGTTGTCCGCTGTCGCGGCGGTCACTTCAGCCTGCTCGGTGTAGTACGCGCCGATGCTCATGCCCCACCGCCCGCGCGGGTCGATGCCCGGCACCTTGTACCGGAAGCCGAACTGGCGCGTGTAGCCGAACTGCGCTTTGATGTAGAGCGTCTCGTTGCGTCCTCGGAAATTGTACTTGTAGAGGTATGCGCCATAGTTCACGCGGTCCGGGTCCCGGTTGAAGGTGCGCCACCACGTATTGAAGTTCGGATCGGCCAGCTGAAAGATGGGCGAGGGCCAGATGGTCCAGCGCTCATGCACCGAGACCTCGATCATGGCGTTGGCGGCATCGATGTACAAGGGGAGCACGGCCACCGTGTTGAAGAGGCCCGTGTTCATCAGGTTCTGCCGGCTGCGCTCCATGCGCTCGGCGAGCTCCATGGCGGCAAGCGTGTCGCCTTCGTTCACCACCATCTCGCGCAGGATGATGCGGTCCTTGGTGGCCTTGTTGCCGGTGATGGAGATGCCGAGGACCGCCACGCGCGCAGAGGTCTGCTGCGCGGACGAGGCGTGCGATGCGGCAAGCGCGCAGAGGAGGAGGAGGCGCGCCGCGCGGCTCACAGGTTGATGAAGCGCATCAGCTCATCGTAACGGCCGCGCAGGTCGTCGTGGAGCTTGCTGCCCTGATAAGTGGTCTTCACGAAGTACTCGTAGCGCTCGAAGCTGCGCAGCACGTCGCTGATATCTTCACGGTTGATCTTCAGCGTGACTTCGATGCGCGTGGAATCCGGGAGGGTGCGGGTGTACACGCTGAGCACCTTGCAGTCGTTCGATTCCACCAGGCGGGCGATCTCGTGCAGGCTGTAATCGTGCTGGTTCATCTCGAGCACCACGATGCTGCCCGGCTCGTGGATGTTGGTGACCTGCGCCAGCCGCTTCAGGGCCTCATGCTCGGTGATGGCGCCCAGGTACATGCCCATGTCGTCGAGCACGGGGACCACCGTGAGGCCGCGCTCGCTGAAGAGCTTCATCACGGCATAGATGTGCTCACCGCCCCGCGCGAAGGGGATCTCCACGCTGTCCATCACACCGCTCACCATCGCGCGCGCTTCGTTGCGGTCCACCAGGTCCTGGTCCTTGACCAGGCCGACGAGCCGGCGATTCTCCACCACGGGCAGATGGCTCACCTTGAATTCCTCCATCCAATCGAGCGCGCGGCTCACGTCGTCCTGAGGGCGCAAGGGCGGGATGTCGGCGGTGATCAGGTCGATCGCGTGCATGAGCTGGGTTGCCGGTTGTTGGGCCTGTACTTTCGCGCACCGCTGGTGAGCGGCTCAAAGTAACGGCCCTTCGCGTGACAAGGCTGAGCGTCAACATCAACAAGCTGGCCACCCTGCGCAACGCGCGCGGCGGCAACAATCCCGATGTGCTACGCTGGGCGTTGGACCTCCAGCGCTGGGGCGCGCAGGGCATCACGGTGCATCCGCGGCCGGATGAACGGCACATCCGCAGGGCTGATGCGCGCGCGCTCCGCGAGGTGGTCACCACCGAGTTCAACATCGAAGGCTATCCGAGCGCCGACTTCATCGCGCTCGTTTCGGAGGTGCGTCCCGATCAGGTCACGCTCGTGCCCGATCCGCCGGGCGTGCTCACCAGCAATGCGGGCTGGGACGCGCAGGCGAAGAAGTCCCTCCTGCGCGAGGTGATCGCGCGTTTCAAGGACGCCGGCATCAGGACGTCCATCTTCATGGAGGCCGACGCGGAGCAGATCGCCCACGCTGCGGAGACCGGCACGGATCGCATCGAGCTGTACACCGAGCCCTACGCCGACGGCTACGCGCGCGATCGCGTGGCGGCCATCGCGCCTTTCATCAGCGCGGCGCGCAGGGCAGGGGAGCTCGGCCTCGGCGTGAACGCGGGACATGATCTGAGCCTCGACAACCTCCGCTTCTTCACCGAGCGCGTCCCGGACGTGCTGGAGGTGTCCATCGGCCATGCGCTGATCTGCGATGCGCTCACCTTCGGCATGGAGAACACGCTGGCCCTTTATCTGCGCGAGCTGCGATGAGCACGGTCGATCTTCATTACCGGCGTCTCGGGCCGCCGGGCGCACCGCCGATCGTGATCCTGCACGGCCTCTTCGGCACCAGTGACAATTGGGGCAGCATCGGCAAGGAGCTCGCGGAACCGAGCGCTTCAGGGATCGGACCGCTCGATGTGCTCCTGGTGGACCTGCGCGATCACGGCCGCTCGCCGCACACCGAAGCGATTTCCTATCCCATCATGGCCGCCGATGTTCACGCGCTGGTGGAGCGCCTTGGGCTGAAGGACCTCGTGCTGGTGGGCCACAGCATGGGCGGCAAGGTGGCCATGCTCTTCGCTCAACGATGGCCTGAATTGCTCAAGCATCTGGTCGTGATCGACATCAGCCCCAAGGAGCACGCCAACAATCATGGGCA
>JAEUSX010000027.1 GCA_016788405.1 Flavobacteriales bacterium | reverse complement strand
CATTGATGGTGGGAGCACCAGTGGCAATGGACCGATGGGCTCCGCCGCTTACCACGCGGGCGAGTACATCTATCTGGCCAGCGAGATCGGCCAGGACTTCACGATCAACCGGATCAATTTCAAGAACGCCATCATGGGCGGCACCGGCGCCATCGATAGCTTCAATTCCGTCAACCTGTATCTCCGCTATACCGCAGCGACCACGTTGGCCACTGGAACCTATCCGGGCATCGGGGGCTACACCCTGGTGTATTCCGGCCCCATCGTGTGGGCCAAGAGCGGTTGGGCGGGGGCTTATTTGCAGACCCCCTTCAATTACGTTCAAGCCTCGGGGAACCTGCAACTGCTCGTTGTCCGCTTGGACAATACCGCACACGTCGGACATACCTCTTACTGCGCTCTTGGCAATGCCGTTGCCGGAACATCGGCCCTCACGTGCCGTCGTTATAACGGCGCAACGGTGCCAACTGTCGGCGTCTCGTCGATGGTGCAGTCTAACTTCCGAGGTGCCATTCAGTTCGTGAATGATCCCAACTGCGGTGCCGCGCCGAATCCAGGCAATACGGTCTTCATCCTTGGAAGCGGTTGCTCCGGCACCTCGTTCAGCATGGGCCTGCAGAACACCACGCTGGGCTCTAACGTCAGCTACCAATGGCAAAGCGCCGATGATGCCGCTTTCACGGTGAACCTGGTGAACATGGGAACCAACCCAGTTCAGTGGGCCACACAGACCACCAACAAATACTACCGCTGTCTGGTCACTTGCGCGGCGAACCCGCCGGCCGTGGCGAGCAACCCGCTCTTCGTTCCGGTCACCCCGGCTCACATGTGCGCACTCTGCGCAGCGGGCGCCAATGCAGCCGACCACTTCTTCTTCGAGAAGATCGCGAACGTAGCCTACGGTTCGGGCAACACGGTGAACAACAACTCGCTCACGGCCATCGGACCTTACCAGAATTTCCGCGGCCTGCGCGGCGATGTGCTCGTGAACAACTCCTTCGATGTGACGGTGGATCTGAGCGTCGCCGCTGCTTCGGACCAGATCCAGATCTGGTGCGACTGGGACCAGAACGGCACCTTCAACAACGACCCGAGCGAACTGATGCACACGTCCGCGCTCGGAACAGGTCCGTTCACCGCCACCATCCTGGTTCCTCCGACCGCCGTGCTCGGAGCCACCACGATGCGCATCCGTCTTCACGACAATTCATTCACACCTCTGTTCAACCCTTGCGGGAACTCCGCTTACGGCGAGGTGGAGGACTACAGCCTGAATGTGCTTCCCGAGCCCACCTGCGGATTGCCATCGGGCTTGGCTGCTGCCGTGGCCACCGCGACGACCGCCAACATCTCCTGGCTCGCAGCTCCTTCGGCCATTTCCTACGACGTTGAAGTTCGCCAAGGCGGGGCTCCGGGCAGCGGTGGCGCCACCTTCACTGGAAGCACGGGCTCGTTGAGCATCGTGGCCACCGGCCTTACCTTCGGGCAGACCTATAGCGTGTACGTGCGCGCCGATTGCGGCGGCGCGAACTTCAGCCCGTGGGTCGGACCCGTCAATCATCTCCAGGACTACTGCGCGACGACAGCGGTGGTGGGCGCCAACGATCCTGTGATCAACCTCTTCACGTACGGCGGCATCAACAACGTGAACGCCTCGAACGCGGGGTACTTGAATTTCACCGCGCAGACCGCCTTCGTGCAACCCGGTGTCGCGACCGCATTCACGCTGGACCGCAATACGAACTTCACGAACGACTCCATCCTGATCTGGGTGGACCTGAACGAGGACATCGACTTCAACGACCCAGGTGAACTCGTCTATTTCTCGACCACCAACCCCCCCTCCGATCCGCTCAATGCGCTGATGACCATTCCCAACGGCACATCGCCTGGGAACAAGCGGATGCGCGTGCGCCGCGTGAACATGTCGCCTGGCTTCGGTTGGAATTCGCCGTGCGGCACCGCGCCCTTCGGCCAGACGCATGACTACACGGTGAACGTCTGCGGATATCCCGTTGCTACAGCTGCGGTGGTCGATGATTGCGCCAATGATGAATTCAGCGTGGCCGTCGACATCACCGGCAACCCCGGCGGAGCGCTCACGATCAACTGGGTGGCCACGCCCGGAGGCCCTGGCAGCATGGCCGCTGCACTGGGCATCAACATGCTGCCTGCTTTCCCGGATACCGCTGAAGTCGCCATCTCCGTGAGCAACTCCACGGTTTGTGAACTCGATCTCGGCAGCTACTTCAGCAACTGCCCGGTCGAAGTGGTATGCGGCGACGTGATCGAGGTGAGCCATTGCTACACGAACAACGATCCGCGCAGGTTCACATTCATCGCGTCCAATCCGAACGAGACCCTGACGCTCACCTTCCTGAATGGGAGCATGGATGCGAACGATGTGATCCGCACCTACGCCGGAACGGATGAGGACAACAGCCCTTCGCTGGTGAGCGGCTCCTTCGCCAACCTGGGCGCACCGCAATTGGTGATCACCTCGACCACCGATACCCTGATGCTGGTGATCGACAGCGATGGCAGCAACAGTTGCACGAGCGGTGATCAGACCAGCTGGACCTTCGAGGTGGAATGCACCGCTGCATGCGCGGACCCCGATGCAGGGATCACCGTGAACACCAACTGCGCCGCCTACAACTTCAGCATCGATGTGGAGGTGCTCACCACGGGTGATGGCTTCACGACCGACCTGCGCTACACGGTGAACGGCGGAACGCCGGTCATCATCCCCGGCCTGGTGGCAAACGATGTCGAGACGATCGGGCCCTTCGCGATCGATGACCAGGTGAACATCCGCCTGCTTCACGATACCGACTCCGGTTGCGACCACAACTTCGGGGACTTCTCCGATGACAACACCTGCATTGCGGGTGAAGCGTGCGTGGGCGCCATCCTGCTCAACGTGAATGGCCTGGGCGGCTGCCCGGCTGGCGGCACGCCCGGCAGCAACGCTACCGCGACGCAGGACGGAGGACTCTTCTCGTGCAGCGGCAGCACGGGCCCCTTCCTTGATAAGTGGTACCGCTTCAATTCGGGCGCGAACGGAGCGATCGCCTACAGCTTCCCCTCCTTCACCTTCACCAGTCTGCTGGTAGAGGTGTTCGAAGGCGCCTGCAATGGGGCATCGGTGCATTGCGCGCTCGGTGGATCAGCGCTCAGCAACTCGTTCGTGGTGACGCCGAACACGGACTACTGGCTCCGCATGGCTTCGGCCGCAGGGCAAGGCGGCAACTTCACGATCTGCCTGAGCGCCGGCGTGCCTCCTCCTGACCCATGCGCCTCAATCGCCAACATCAGCGCCTGCGCGGTCTCCACGGGGCCCGTAGCGGTTGCTGCCGGCACCGGTGCATGGAGCAACAACACCTTGGGCGGTCCTTACCAGACCCCGGGCATCGAGCGCATCTTCACCTTCAGCCCCACCATCAGCGGCGTCCATACGATCAATGTGACGCAATACACTGGCGGCAGCTGGGTGGACTTCTACTGGAAGCAGGTGGGCGCGTGCGACAACAGCGGCTGGAACTATGTGAGCGACGTGAACCTGGTTGGCAACGTGACCCCCGATGTCGGTAACGGCGGCCTCGCGCTGAACTTCAACGTTGGCAATACCTACTATATCATGTGGGATCCGGAGAGCACCACCGGCCGTACCGTGGCCTTCGAGGTGGTGTGCCCGATTCCGCCGCCGGCCAATGACGATTGCGCCAATGCGATCTCGCTCGTGCCTGCCGCAGTTTGCGCGCCCACCGCAGGGACCACCATCGGCGCCTCGCAATCCGTGGCTCCGAGCACCTGCGATGGCTTCACGAGCACCGCGGCCAACGACGTGTGGTACAGCTTCGTGGCCACGCGCACCACGCATCGCGTCGTGGTGACCGGCCAGGGCGCCTTCGACGCCGTGGTTGAACTGCGCAGCGGCGCATGCAACGGCACTGGCGTGGACTGCGAGGACAACACCGTAGGCGGGCAGACCGAGACGCTCACCGTGCCCGGCCTCGCCATCGGCCAGACCTACTTGGTGCGCGTGTACGGCTGGGCCGGCGCGAATGGCGCGTTCGACATCTGCGTGCTCGAACCGGATTGCGAGGGCACGTTCGGCGGCTCGGCGGTTCCGGGATCGGCCTGCGATGACTTCGACGCCAACACGGTGCTCGACCTGTACGACAACAACTGCACCTGCGCCGGCACGGCCTGCACCACCGACCTGGAGCTCGAGTTCCAGCTTGATGGTCTGAGCACGCTCGACTGGTCCATCTACCAGCAGGGCGGAACGAACCTGGTGCAGAGCGGAAGCGTGTTCCTGCCGGTGGCCGCGAGCATCACTTCGCAGACCTGCCTGCCCGACGGCTGCTTCTATCTGGTGGTGGAGGATGATGGCGGCGACGGCGTCGTGAACGGCGGTTATGTGCTGCGCATCCTCAATGGCGCGCGCCTGATCGACGACCGCAGCAACTTCACCAGCGGAACGATCAGCCAGATCGCGGGCGGCGAAGGCTTCTGCCTGCCCCTCGGCACCGACCGCCTGATCT
>JAEUSX010000217.1 GCA_016788405.1 Flavobacteriales bacterium | reverse complement strand
CCTGTCGGCCGCCACGGCCTGCTTGGCGAACTCAACGGCCTGCCCGTAGTTCTGCCCATGATGATAGAGCTTGGCAAGCTCGAACATCGAGGCGCCGTTCTTCGGATCCGCTTTGATGCATTGCTGATAGAGCGCCACCGCCTTGGGAAGCTGGCCTTGAAGCCTGGCTTGCGTGGCCTCCATGAAAAGGCGCATCACCTGCGCGCGCGGGTCCCCGCCGGAGCTGCTGGTGCCGCCATCGGCACCGGGCTCTTGATGCGCCACAGGCTTTGCGCCGCCGCAAGCGACCAGGAGCGGGACGAGGATGGAGAGGAGGCGGTTCGTCATCGCGGGAGGTTCAGCCCAGTGTGCTGTCGTCGCTAAGGCTCAGGTCCAGGGCCGTGCCGCGCACCACGGCGCGCTCACCGATCATGCTGTTGGCGATCACGGCGTCCTGTACACGCACGCCGCCTCGGAGGATCGAATCGCGCACCACGCTGCCTGTGACCGTTGCGCCTTGCTCGATGGAAACGTTCGGCCCTACGATGCTGTTCGTGATCGTCACGTCATCACCGATGTAGCAGGGCGCGATCACCACGCTGTTCTCGTTCCGCAGCTTGGCGCTCACCAGCGAATGGTCGCCTTTCAGGTAGCCGAGCACTTTGGTGTTGGTGTCCACCATCGCGTTCTTGTTGCCGCAGTCCATCCACACATCCACGCTGCCGGCCTTGAAGCGCGCGCCCTTCTGCTTCATGTTCTCCATGGCATTGGTCAGCTGGTACTCGCCCTTGTCCTTGATGTCGTTATCGATCAAGTACTGCATCTCTTTGCGCAGGTATTCGCCGTCGGCGAAGTAGTAGATGCCGATGATGGCGAGGTCGCTCACGAAGGTCTGCGGCTTCTCCACGAACTCGGTGATGATGCCGTGGGCGTCGAGCTTCACCACACCGAAGGGCTTGGGGTCGTCCACCTTGTTCACCCAGATCACGCCGTCGCAGTCCTTGTCCAGTTTCAGCTGGGCGCGAAAGAGGGTATCGGCGAAGGCCACGATCACGCGGCCGTTGAGCGCGCTTTGGGCGCAGAGGATGGCGTGTGCCGTGCCGAGGGCTTCCTTCTGGTAGTGGATGGTGCCTTTGCTCCCAATGGCTTTCGCGATGCCGACCAACTCATCCTCCACCTTCTTGCCGAAGCTGGGGTGGACGATGAAGGCGACCTCTTCCACGGCTTCGCCGGCCACGGCGGCCAGGTCCTCCACGAGGCGTTGTACGATGGGTTTGCCGGCGATGGGCAGCAGAGGCTTGGCGGTGGTGTGGGTGTGTGGGCGCATGCGCTTGCCCATGCCCGCCATAGGGACGATGATCTTCATTCGAGGTTCTGGTGCGACACGAAGTGAATGAATGGAACCTGCCTACCGGCAGGCAGGCGCAGATGACACGGATCCGGCTGGTCGACGCGGATGGTGCAGCTCCTTCGTTCTCTTGGTGTGCGATTCTCTTATTTTTAGAAGCTGTCGAGGGTTAGTTGGTGCCGGTATGTCCGAAACCTCCCGCGCCTCGTTCAGTGGCGCGAAGGTCCGCACTTTCCGTGAAAGTAACCCTTAGGTAGCGGGCAATGACCAGTTGGGCAACCCGTTCCCCATCCTTCACCTCGAAGGTTTCGTGCCCGTGGTTGATGAGGAGCACACCCACTTCACCGCGGTAATCGGCGTCAATGGTGCCCGGGCTGTTGAGCACCGTGATGCCGTTTTTGAAGGCCAAACCGCTCCGGGGGCGCACTTGTGCCTCGGTGCCTTCGGGTAGTTCCAGGAAGAGGCCGGTGGGGATGAGGGCTCGTTGGCCGGGCTCCAGGATCACCGGCCGGTCGAGGTTGGCGCGGAGGTCCATGCCGGCGCTGTGTTCAGTGGCGTAGGCGGGGAGCGGGTGGTGGCTCTTGTTCGTGATGCGAACTTCGGTGGGATTTGCGAGGACCTCGTTCATGGAGGCAAAGGTGGCATCTCAACACCTGCTCTCCTCCAACCTAACTTTGAATTCATCAACAGTAGCCTCGGAGGCGTGTAAGGCTTCTATATGCAAGGCCACAGCAAGGAGTAGGTGGTGAAGCCCATGAATGAGGCAGTCGACCGTTACTGGAGCACATGTTGGCTCCTTGTGAGCGACAGTCGGTGGGAGTTACGCCCGCGAGACCTCTGTTGGGTTCATGGCTGATGAACCTCCGCCCCTTACGAAAGCCTGTTCCAAGAATGCTGGCTTCCTCTTGGACATCCATTCGAGGCCGGAAGATTTCGTGTTTGAATGACCGTCCCGCATTTCTTGCATTGATAGTTGCTTGGTCCTTCCTCCCCAAGCACATTCCAGGAGTGCTGCCCTGACGAGGGGCAGCCATTGGATGTTGGAAGATTATTGGCGCTGATGACGGTTGCACACTTGCTACACTGGAAGACTTTCATGGTTGTGATCTATTGGGTTTGAAAAGGTCGAAGGTGTAGGCGAGCTATTCTATGACCACGTGCCGTGTGACTGTTGTGTCGGCACTCTCAAGTTGTATTTCATAGCTTCCCTTGGCCAAATAGGAGAGGTCCAAAGCGGACTGCGTGGCGCTGCTATTGGTTTGGATGACCATGTCCGTTGCCAAACGTCCGGTAACGTCAAATACGCGCACGTATACCTGTCCAATAAGCGTGTGCTTCAGTAGGAATTTGCCAGAACTTGGGTTGGGGAACACCAGCAGCTCAACTGTCGGTGAAGATTGTTGCACCACTCCAACCCCGGATCCAGTATACAGCCCAACTATCTCCTCTGCTGATAGCGCTCGATTCCAGAAGCCCAAGTCGTCCACGTCACCAGTAAGGTCTCTCCAATAGGTGTGTTGTGAGCGACCTATCCTGATCGGGTAAGACTGGAAAACGATTTGGCCACTTTCGGGGCCTCCACCAATGTATGTGCCGTCCAGAAAGGTCTTTGATGAATCCTCTGAGCGTGTGTAGACTATGTGATGCCAAGAATTGTCTGTGACTGTATTGAACCCTGTGATCCCGCCACCTCCAATTCCATTCAGATGGGCTGACCCTCCAATCTCATAGACCACCCAATTGTCGATCGCATCTGGGGAGTTTACAGGTCCACCCATAGGAAGTCTTGAAAGGATGGCCGGGTTCACATTCGGTGTTCCAAGAACGCTGGAAGGTCCGATGGGTGTTTTGAACCAAAAGGACCTTGTGTAGGTTTCGTTGTCCAACAACCCAGAACTGGTTGGTATTTCGACGTAGTCATCATTCCCAGAGTAGCTGAACGCGGCGGATGGATTGCCGAACCGATCTTGAGTTGGGGTTGCGCCGTTCACCGCACCGTTAAGTTCATTTCCACTCTCATCATTCGCATTCCCGCTGAACGGCCACCAGCCAACGAGTCCGTCGGTGGGAACATAACTAGGCACTTGGGCCGAGAGATTGGTGAGCAAGAACAGCGCTACGGTAGTGTGGAGAAGTCGACGCATGAGGTGATTCGTTTATGGGTGGTTGAAGAGAGAGTTGTCAACATGTCGATCACTCAATGATCAGTCGTTCGGAGATCACGGTCGCATTGCTCCGAACCTGCAACAGATAGGTGCCGGAACTCAGCCCGGTGAGGTCCAAGCGGTGATGTCCACTTCCTGCATTTGTCGGTAGGCTACCTGTGTAAACCTGTCGACCTGCTATATCCAGCACTTGCATTCCGATCTTTCCAGAAAGCGAAGTCTCCAGTAAGAACCTGCCTGCGCTTGGATTGGGGAACACACGTAGCTGAGCTGTTTCATTCGGTGTCTCGGTGACACCGACTCCTGATCCGGTATACAGGCTGGTCACTTCAGTGGAGGTCAAGGCGCGGTTCCAAATGCCGATATCATCTAGGTCGCCATTGACGTACCGGATGTTGCTGGTTGTTTTTCCGAAAAGGAGAGGGGCTGTTGATGTTGTGTTCACCTCTGCGTTCGCATCGAGTGCATTGCAGGCGATGGAAACCTGCTCGGCTCCATCGATGTACATCATCACGGAACTGATCGTGTTTCCTACGGTCGGGTCAAAGACCAATGTGCAATGATGCCAACTTGCATCAAGCAGCGTTTCGTCCCCGCGTGTTACTACACCGCTTCCTGCATCTACCCCTAAGCCAGGGCAAGGATTATTCAGGATGGGCTGAAACGCCCCGCCGTCAACACCATAGTAGTCAATAGGTGTCTGATGAGCTGTGTTACCCGTGCGGATCCAAAAGGAGAACGTGCGAGCAGTTGTTCCAAGCGGACCCTGTGCCGTGGTTTCTATGAAGTCCGATATCCCATTGAACGAGTACGCCGCCTCGATTATGCCGTTCCGGTCTGTTGTCAGCGCGGCACCATTCACCACCCCATCATTCCCATTCCCGCTCTCATCATTCGCGTTCCCATTGAACGGCCACCAGCCAATAAGTCCATCAGCAGGAACGTAGCTCGGCACTTGGGCGTTCGAGTTGTCGCACAGGAAGAGGCAGGCAACAAAGAGGAGAGTAATGCGCATGGAAGAGTGGTTGTTTCATCCGTTAATACCAAACGGATGAAGGAGGTAACCAGCCGCGGTGAAATTCAGCGGAACCTGAAGTACCCGGCAAGGCCGAGGATACCGATCAGTGAGGCGATCAGCAACCACCAAGCTCCTGATCCAGAGTCTTCTTCGATTCGCTCCGGCTCCCCGAGTACTTGCCAACCAGCCCAGTGAAGGGGCATTTGGTCTTCTTCTGTTACACACTGGTCCAAGTAGGTAAGCTTAGCACGTTGCAGTGCTACGTCCTTCGGAAGTCCCTTGGTCAATTCCTCACGGAAGAGGTCGACCAATCGGATGGAAGAGGCTTCGTCGGCCAGGTATTGTGAACTCACCACGTTGCGCGCACCGGCCAACAGGAAGGCACGAGAAAAGGAGATCGCGCTACCGCTCCTGTCGGCCTCGAAAAGTCCGCTTTTACAGGCCAGATGGACGACGAGATCGGCGCGCAGATCCAAAGGCAAAAGGTCGCTGGGTTCTATCCAGAAATTACTGGTATCGGTACTGAAGTAGTGTCGCGGTTGGTTGTCCCGTTCGTGACCTCCTGCGCAATGTCCTGCGAGGTAGATCTCCGCAGCCGAAGGAAACTCGAGTAGCATTTCGCTTTCCCTAAAGGAGGAGTCGACCTCGGCCTCCATTGCCCATCCGCGCAAAGCACTGCGCATCCGTTTCAGATCGGTGAGTTGGCCAGTGCCGGGCGCTGGAGCGATGTACAGCGCTTTGGTCGCGAAGGATTTGGCCTCCTCGAGGTTCGGCGCTATCAACAACATGGGGTAGCTGAAGGCGTGGCGTTCCACCAAAGGGTTGCAGCGTCTTATCTCCTTTGAATTCGTATCGGCCAGTAGTGCATCGAATGCGACGAATGCGGCATCGCCACTGGGGAGCACTCGTATGCGGGAAGCTTTGCGCAGGACAGGAGCGACCGGCAGGTAAACCTCGTTGTGCAACAAGTGATATTCGCTTCGATACGAGGCAGTTGTCTTGTGATCTAGATGCGCGGTGATACGGAGCGGGAACTTTGGCTCACGCGCTATGAAGGCGACCGTATCCCTGGTGATAGCGAGCAAGAGCAATTTCTCCTTTAACCCACCGAGGTTGCTTTGAGCGCAGACAAGAACAGCTTCTTTTTGGGAGAGATGTTCCCGCACTGAACGAAGCATGTTCGGTGGTGGGTCCCCAAGGAGTGTGGTCTTTCCGCGAATGGACTGCGCGGTATTCCAAGCATCACGCCGGCTCTTCTCAGTGGCCCAGAGGGCTTGCTCGATGTAGGTGGTGTCTCCGGTCAGCTCCCAAAGGCGTGAACAGGTTGCCATGATGGTCGGAAAAGGAGAGATCCAGTATTGGTCGTCGAAGAACAGACCACCTGCCGTGGCTCGGCTATCGAGGTAACTCGTGAAGTGATCTTGGGCGTTGGTCAGTTCGAGGAGAAAAGTCTTCAGAATTCTTTTGTCGTTGCGCCACGGCTCCTGATCGAGGACGAAAGAACTATACCGGAGACCCGTTAACCATGTGGAAGCTAGGTCGTCATTATGGCCGGTCTTGTATGCGGGCCCGACCAACACTTCTGTGCGCTGGAACCACCAGCGTGCGCTATCTGGCCTATCGCTATAGATGTGGTAAAGACCGCGCAGGTTCTGCAAGGTGCCTCGTTCGGTCAATTGTGTCGGATAGTTGGCTTCCAGAATGCGGATCGCTGCAAGTTGCTGGCGGTCGCAGATCGGTCCATACGGCTCAGAGTCGTAAAATCCCGACACCAAGCGGTCCATTGCGGCATTGGAGATGGACTTATGCAGGTTCGCTTGCCAGTAGGGTATCACATCCGAGCGGCGCTCCAATAAGCTCTGTGCTGTATCGAACAGTGCGAACAGGACCTCTTGACCTCCGTGGATATTGCGGTGGGTCGTGCCTAGGGCTTGGTAGATCGCATATCCATGTTTCCAGCGTGAGCGGTCAACGGCGTTGCGATAGCGTATCAGTGCCTTGTTACCCCAAGCGAGGGCTTGGTGCGGCTTGATGAAGAAGTTCGCATAGCGGCATCGGTTCACGTCGATACGAGCAAGACGTTGTTCGTTCTGTCCGGAGACGAGTGCCGCCGCACTATCATTCCACGCGGCGAACTGCTCCATGCTTGCGCGCTGGTAGTAGCACTCGGCCATGAGCATGCATGCCTCGTAGCGCAGGTCGCGGGAAGTGTTCGAAGCGCCCAGAAGTCGGCTTAGCTGCACGATCACACTGTCCGAAGCGCCTTGGGCGAAGGCAAGTTCCAAGCGATCGATGACCGGATACTGTGCGTTGGCGACGTGGATGAACAGGCTGGCGCAGAAGCCCAGCACTGTACGCACGCGAAGCAGCCGACGGCTCAATGCTTCCATTCCAAACGCGCAGCGATCGCGTCCAGGCGGTCGTGGTATGGGTGAGCCTCGTCGCTGATCTGATCCGACCAAAGTCGGTGGGCCAACGCTGAATTATCGTTTCGCAAGGCCTGGATGAGCAATTGGTATTGGGCCTTGCTATGGAACGGAGAATCCTGTTGTTCCGCGACATGGCCAAGTGCTGTGGAGGGATCATGGCCGAGTTTCATTTGTGCCAAGCCGGTGAAGAAGAGCGTGGTATCGCTGGCGGGCAGCTGCGCCAGCCGATCCAGCGAAGTGGCGAAGTCGCCCATACCATAGGCTTGCATGGCCTCGTCCAGGATCACGTTCGGGTTTTCGCTTGCCGACATGAACACGGGCAACGGAGTTTCTTCCACCGCGAATTCCTCGGCGAGCGCGGGCAAGCTGATAGGTTGTAAGAGCCACCACGTGGCAGCGCCGATGCCGATGAGAAGTATTGCGGCAGCTGCCCAGCGCCACCAAGCTGCACCAGCGCCATTGGCGCGTTGCTCAACGGCGTTCAGTAGGCGCTTCACGCGTTCATCCTCGTGGTGTTCCACAATTTCACGTCGAGTGTGGCGATAGTTGGAAAGGAGTTCGGCGAGCGCGGCATCGCTATCCAGCCGGAGTTCGAACGCGGCTTTGTCGGCCATGTTCAAACGGTCTTCAACGTATGCTTCGATCACCTCGATGTCGTCGCGATCATTCCACATCGGCGGTGCGTCTTGGTGCCATGGTTTTGGTGATGAGCGCCGCAAGCTTGCGGAAGCTCATGTACTTCATCTTCTTGGCGACATCCGAATTGTTGTAGCCCATGATGCCAGCGATATCCGCCATGGAGCGCTCTTCGAAATAATAAAGCCGCAAGATCTCGCGCTCTTTCTCGGAAAGGTGTTCCATACCGCGAGCAAGGACATCCTTAGCATGCAGCTCATCGGTGAGTCGCTCGTATTCGGGAATTTGCACGGGTTCGGGCACTTCCAGAACATTGTTGCCTCCATTGTTCCGTTGTGCGCGTATCGCCTTCAGTGCGAGGTTGCGACCTATGGCAAACAAATAGGTGGAGGGCTCACACGAAGTTGGATCGTATTTACCATTCCGAACGTTCCGTACGAAAGTGACGATGGCTTCCTGGTACACATCGAGCGCTTCTTCGTCCCGCAGGCTGAACTGTTTCACCGCCCAGGCCTTGAATGGGGTCCGGTGGCGTAGGTAGATCCGCTCGATCTCCTGGTCGGTCATGGAGCCAAAATAGACGGTTGCGTCGGAACTGTCCGATGGCTGGGCACGCACGCGTCCATATACCAAGGGGCTATCCAAGCGATTATCTTCGCAGCATAGTACGAGTACATGTCCAAGTTCAACGACCTGAAAGTCGCGCTGGCCAAGCAGATCCTCGAAAGTGAGAATGAATCGGAATTGCTTTCCGTGGATCTGGTGATGAACCATGGTGTCGACTTCTCGTTGGACGCCAAGCAGAAGACAGCGATTGACGAAGCACACGCTCGATTCAAACGAGGCGAAGGCCGCAATTATAGCAGTGCCGAAATGGTGCGCAGGGTCCGGAAGATCGTGCGGGGATGAGTTGGGCCATCTCCTACCGTGATGAAGCAACGGATGACATTGCTGATGCAATGACGTGGTACCGTAGCCGGGCGGTGGGGTTGGATGAGCGCTTCCTGAAGGAGGTGTTGGCCTGTGAAGTGTTGATGCTCCAGTTCCCCAAGGGAGCTCCGGTCGTGTACAAACATTTCCGCCAGTTGCCCATGAAGGGCTTCCCTTACGTGGTCATGTATGGACTCTGGCATGGAACGATCGTCATCTATCGGGTTTTCCATACCCGCCAGGACCCGGGGAAGAGATTCCGCAAGAAGAGATAGGAGGCGGACTAAGTACGCAACGCTCGCCCTTCCAGCTTCCAAGCAACGCCGACAAAGCCGAGCAGGGCCAGCGCTCGAAGCGCATTCTGCAAAGCACTGTCGAACACCACCTGTTCGCAGCCCCACCACAGCACCACCGCTCCCGCCATGTACAGCAGCACGCGGGTCACGTTGTAGGGGATCGGGTAGTGCTTCTGTCCCCACACGTAGCTGATGGCGGCCATGCTGGCATAGCAGATGAAGGTGGCCCATGCCGCGCCCATATAGCCGAGCGATGGAATGAGCACGAAGAGTAGCACGATGGTGATGGCCGCGCCGATAAGGCTGATGGTGCTGCCCACGCGCGGCCGGTCGGTGAGTTTGTACCACACGCTCTGGTTGTAGTAGATGCCCAGGAACACGTTGGCCAGCATCAGGATGGGCACCACGCGCAGCCCTTCGTGGTAGGCCGGGTTGGGAATGAACCACTTGAACAGGTCGAGGAAGAGCATCACCACCAGGAAGGCGCTCATGCACACCGCGACGAAGAGGTTCATGATGCGGGCGAAGGTCTCCCGGCTGTTCTTCTCCTTTGCGTGACTGAAGAAGAAGGGCTCGGCGCCCATGCGGAAGGCCTGGATGAATAGGGTGATGAGCACGGCCAGCTTGTAGCACGCGCCGTAGACCCCGATCTCGCTATCGGCGATATCATCAGGCAGCAGGTATTTCAAGATCACCCGGTCGGCGGTCTCGTTCACCATGCCGGCGAGGCCTGCGATCATCAGCGGTGCACCGAAGGCGGCCATTGCGCGCAGCAGGTCGCGGTTGAAGCCGCCGAACGCGGGCCATGTGGGCAGCAGCACCAGCAACTTCACAGCAGTGCTTACCAGGTTGATGGCGAACACGTAGCCCACGCCGAGCGAGGGGTCGTACACCGCCTCGATCAGTGCGGTGCTCTCACCCATGTTGTAGCGCTTCATGCAGTACAGCAGGAAGAAGAGGCTGAGTGCGATGTTCACACCCACGCTGAGCAGGTTGATGGCGGCGTACTTCCACGGACGGCCCTCCTGCCGCAGGCGGGCCATGGGAATGGCGGTGATGGCATCGATGCCGATGATGGCCACCAGCATGAGCACGGAACTCGCATAGGCACCGTAGTGAAGGCCTTGTGCAAGCTGCCCGGAGCAGAGGCCTCCGAAGACCATGAAGGCGAGCGCAGGGAAGAAGAGGCCCCAGGTAGCGGTGGCATACAGCACGCGTCCGCCGTCGGGGTTCAGCTTCACGTGGTCCTTGCTGGCGAAGCGGAAGAAGGTGGTCTCCATCCCGAAGGTGAGCACCACGTTGAGCAGCGCCGTCCATGAATACAGCGCGGTGACCACACCATACTCAGCCGGCTCGAAGACGAACTTGCTGGTGTACAGGGGCACCAACAGGAAGTTGAGGAAGCGCGCAACGATGCTGCTCAGCCCGTAGATGGCCGTTTGGCCGGCGAGTTTGCGGAGGGCGCTCATGGTGTCAGCTGGTTCTCCAGATCCATGCGTCCGTGCAGTACGCGGATGATTTCGAGCGCATTGGCCGCGTGATCCAGCCGATAGAAGATCATGTGCGATCCGACCTTCAGTCCAAGGTAGCCTTCGCGCACATGTCCGAAGTCCTTGCCGGTTGTTGGCTTCTGCAGGATGTTGTCGAATTCGTCGAGGATCAGGTTCACATAACGATCGGCTTGCTCAATGGACCAGTGTTCGACCGTGTACGACCAGATGCCCTCCAGATCGTCGGCGGCCGCCTGGCTGACCTTCAGTTTCATCGCTTCGCGGAGCGCTTCCGGTGCAGATCCTTGATGAACGTGTTCCGATCAAAGTCCACAACGAAGCCGGAGCGTTCGCCCTTCTTGAGTTCCTTGATGAGGCTTTCCTTCTTCGTCTCCTCCATCTCGAACAGTCGCAACGCAGCACGGATCACCTCGCTTACGGAAGTGAATTTGCCGGACTTCACCTGCCGGGTCACGAACTCCTCGAAGTGGTCTCCTAAGAGGATCGATGTGTTCTTGCTCATGATCTACCGGAGTGAACGCGAATATACCACGGATTGGTATCGTGCATTGCGCGACAAGTAAATCCTGCTAGGGCGCCGAGTTTGTGTGTGGCGCTCAGGCTTCTATTTTACCAGTTCGAATTGAAGTGCAAGCCGAGCGGAGGTCAGAACCATGAGTTCAGAATCATAGAACTCAACTTTCCACTCTATGGTATCAATTTCGTAAACGGATGGGTCGAAAATTTCGAGCAGGGAATCACCGCTGAAGGAATACTCTCCAATCAGGATCTCGCCGCCATCTTCGTCTTCAAGTGTCCAGATGCAACGTCCATCATCAAAGAACTGCTTGCTCTGTTGTGATGTGCCAACGCCAGCCGTTTTACGCCACTTCCCTTCAATACTCTCATCACTCCCGCATGAACACAACAGGAATGTGACGAAGAAGAGCACGAAGAGCGAGCCAATTCGGTTCATTGCGCACTATCTGCGTTCATCTGTGCCATATGCGAATCACGCCCCCGTGAAGCTCGCCTTCCGCTTCTCCACGAACGCCGTCGTCCCCTCCTTGAAGTCCGCGGTGCCGAAGCACTTGCCGAACTCCTCGATCTCGCGTTGCAGGCCGTTGGCGCCGGGTTCGTAACCGGCGTTCACCGCGCGGATGGCGGCGGCGAGGGCGGTGGGGCTGTTCTTCATGATGCGCACGGCCAGTTCGTGGGCGGTGCTCAGCAACTGGTCTTGTGGTACAACGCGGTTCACGAGGCCCCATTGCAGTGCATCGTTCGCATCGATCATCTGCGCGCTCAGGATCATCTCCATCGCTTTGCCTTTGCCCACGAGGCGTGGCAGGCGTTGTGTGCCGCCGTAGCCGGGGATCACACCGAGGCTCACTTCGGGCAGGCCCATCTTGGCGTTGTCGCTCGCGATGCGCACGTGGCAGCTCATGGCCAATTCGAGGCCACCACCGAGGGCGAACCCGTTCACGGCGGCGATCACGGGTTTGTTCAACGCTTCTACATGATCGAAGAGCTGCTTCTGCCCGTCGGCAGCGAGGGCCTTTCCTTCTTCCACGCTGAAGTGCGCGAACTCCTTGATGTCGGCTCCCGCAACGAAGGCCTTCGCGCCGCTGCCGGTGATGATGAGCACGCGCGCGCTCTTGTCCGCATCGGCTTCGTTCAGCGCACGGTCCAGTTCGTCGATGGTGGCGCGGTTCAGCGCATTGAGCTGGTCGGGTCGGTTGATGGTGATGGTGCGGATGCCATCGGCATCGGACACCAGGAGATTGGTGTATGACATCGGCGCGAATGTACCCGGCCTACGGCCTGGCTATCGAACCAACGGCAGCTCCACCAGGAAACGCGTGCCCTCGCCTGCCTCACTCTCGAACCACACCCGCCCGCCCGCCTGCTCCACCATGCGCTTCACCATGGCCAATCCCAGCCCCATGCCGCTGCTCTTGGTGGTGAAGCTCGGCGTGAAGATCCGTTCACGCGCTTCCTCTGGGATGCCCGTGCCATTGTCGCGCACCTCGATCCTGGCTCGCGAGCCTTCGCGTCGCGCGATCACTGAGATGCGGCCGTCATGATCCTCGGGCATGGCCTGCACGGCGTTCTTGATCAGGTTGTTCAGCACGCGCAGCATGTGCTCGCGATCGGCAAGCACGGGCAAGGGGCCTTCTTCCTGATGCGTGATGGTGATGCCCGGCGATGCATGGAAGACATCGACGGCCGCGCGCACCACTTCGCAGAGGTCCAGCTCGGTGGGCGCTGCCGCAGGCATCTGCGCGAACTGCGAGAAGGCCGAGGCCACGCCATTCAAGGTGTCGATCTGCTCCACCATGCTCTTCGCGAAGCGGTCCAGGCGCTCCTTGGCATCCGGCGCCTTCGCGTCGAAAGTGTATTGGAAGTGCTGGATCCCCAGCTTCATCGGAGTGAGCGGGTTCTTCACTTCGTGCGCCACCTGCCTTGCCATCTCGCGCCAGGCCGTCTCGCGCTCGCTGCGCGCGAGACGTTCGGCGCTCTCGCGCAACTCCTCCACCTTGCGGTTGTAAACAGCCACGAGCTCTCCCACTTCATCCTTGCCGCGGTACTGTATGGGCTGGTTGCTCCCGCGCAGCGCCACGCTCGCCAGCGCGCGCTTCAGCGCATCGAGGGGGCGCGTGGTCCAGTTGCTGATGAACACGGCGAGCAGCACGCTCAGCGAGAACAGCAGCACGAAGAGGTTCACCACCGCCACCAGCAATTGCGCACGCTCCTCGGCCTGGCGGGCCTGGTCGGCGAAGCTGGGCAGCGCGAGGTAGGCCAGGGTGGCGCCGCGGCTGTCGAGCACGGGCATGTATGCGGTGCGGAAGCGTGCCGATCCCACGCTCTCCTGATGCACGAAGGAGCTCTCTCCGCGTATGGCCAGGCGCGCGAACGAAGAGTGGTCCATGCGCGGCCCTAGAAGGCTCTGCGTGAGCATCTGCGGCCGCGTGGACGCCAGCCACCGCCCATCGGGCGCGTACAGGGTGAGGTCCGTGAAATATGCGTTGCCGAGCAAGCCGAGCAGATGACCGAGGTATCCGGCGTACACGTCGCTGTCGATGCGCTCGTCGCCGATGCGGCGACTCAGCTCCTGGCTCACGGCGCGCGCTTTCTCCAACGAGGTGCTCTCCTCACGTTCCTGGAACTGGCGGGTGAGCAGGCGTTGCGACCCGATGCCGAAGAAGACCAGCCCCGTGATGGCGAAGAGCACCAGCGCCGCGCGGACCTTCGTGCCGATGCCCAGGTCCGGTAGCGTGCCGCCGATGGCCGCGTGGGCGCCCAGGGCGGTGAGCATGAGCAGCCCGAAAAGCGTGAAGAGGTAGCTGAAGGTGGTGATCCGGTCGGTCGTGCTGCGATGCGGAAGGCCCAGGACCATCACGACGTTATCCCCGATCCTTTTCGCCAGGTAGTCCTGGCCCTGCTCTTCGAA
Organism: Flavobacteriales bacterium; assembly: GCA_016788405.1. Lineage (GTDB taxonomy): Bacteria > Bacteroidota > Bacteroidia > Flavobacteriales_F > PHOS-HE28 > PHOS-HE28. The sequence goes on along the minus strand of JAEUSX010000217.1, from coordinate 17,398 downwards.
CCATGCCTCGTCGCTGAGCGGACGTTCCCACCGCTGACCCATGGCGACCGGCCCGCGTTGATCCATGAGCAAGCCGTTCACATAGCGTGCTTGCGCGTAATGCTGGGCGCGATCCTCCCACTCATCCTGGCCCGCCACGAGCAGGTCGGGGAATCCGGTGCCCTGTGAGAGTGAGCGCGGCTTGAGCTCGATGATGAGCTGCGCTGGTGGAGTGCTGTCCGTGGGCATGACGGCGATGCGACCATGGTAGTACAGGTCGCCGCCGAGGCGCTCATCCACGAACAGATCGGGCATGTCCGCCACTCCCATGGGGAAGGCCGAAGAGTCGGTGCGCAGCCCGCGCGGCCCCTCCTGATCGGTGGCGCATCGCAGCTCGCCGAGCGTGTCGTAGGCAAACAGGCGCAGCTCGTAGCGCTCCCAGTACCCGCTGAAATAGGGTTGGCGCACCAGTCGCTCGAGGTCTTGCGGGTCGCAATAGCCACCGTTGGTGAACAGGTGGTAGATCGCGGCATCGCGACGAATGGCCGGAGCGGCTTCGCGGAAGAGCTGATCCAGATAGGGGTCCTCGCGCATGGCCAGTCGTTCGGCCATCGCGGACCGTTCGTTCCGCTCCCGTTGCGCCATGTGGCGCGTGATGACATGCGTGGTGGTTCCTGAAAGCACCGCCAGCAGAAGAACGCCGCGCAAGAACCCGAAGCCGCTCTTCTGCCCGGACAGGAAGAGGATGAGCGCGGCCATCGGCCACAGGAACAGCACCGTGTCCCGCACGCCCAACAGGTGGTGCAAGATGGTCGATGCGGCCATTGCGACGATCCAGGGCGCAGCCATCCGCGCGATGGAGCGCGCGGATGCGAGCACGCGCATCCCGGCGATGGCCACGAGGCACCATGCGCCCATGAGCAGCGCGGCCACGAGCAAGCTCACCATGCCGTAGGCGCCGATATCCTGGATGCGGAACAGGTCCAGGTCGAGGGTGCTGTCGTTGACCAGCCCGATGATCAGTCGCGTGATCCACGCTGCCAAGGCCAGCAATGCTCCGCCGACGAGCACCACTGCCCAAGGGCCATTGACCCTGTCAGCCTTGTGAACGGCGCGCAGCAGGAAGGCCGAGCTGAGCACGATGAGCACGGCATTGATGAGTATGTCACCGAGCGAGGGGAACCACCATCCTGCCGCGTAGATCGAGGGATCGAAGAGTGGCCATCGGTCGAAGGGGGCGGTGTGCCCGAGCGCGATGGTGGCCCAGCGAAAGGCGATCACTGTGGCGATGAAGAGGAGCGCAGCCTGCCAGCGCCTGCCCCGATTGATCACGCGCGCGCATGCCATCCACAGTGCGCCCAGGAAAGCGATCGCCGAAGCGATGATCAGGGCCGCGCGCCACCATAGCCAGTTGCCCAATTCCATGGCGCCCTCGCGCCATGCCACCCGCAGGAGCGCGCTTCCGTCCGAAAGCAGGATCTCCGTGCCTGGCCTGCCGCGTGGCACGGCGATGAGTCCCTCCGGCGCATGGAACGACGGATGGAAAGCCGCGCTGAGGTACCGGTTCTGAACGCGCGGTTCAATCCAGACGGGCCGTGCGGTCCGCACGCTCATCGTCCCGACACGGGTCTCCGCGCGCAGCGAGGCGCATGAGGTGTCCTGCGCATCGGTCACCAGATCGCCCGACCAAGCGACCGTGCTATCCGAGACCAGCACCTTCACCAAGGTGCCGGTACGCAGTCGTTCCTGTTCGAGGGCGTCAGCCTCACGAGCCATCCATTCATGCGGACCGAGCGAGGTGATGCGTTCCGCCTGCTTATCGGTGAAGGCGCGCAGCTCCTGCTCTGCTTCGGCAACGTGCCGCTGCAGTCGCTTCGCTGCGCTGTTCAGGCGCGCATCGGCGTCCGGCTCGCGCACCATGACCGCTCCTGCGGCGCAAAGCGCGCACAGCAGTAGGAGTCGGAGGGGACGTGGCATCGGCGTGCAGGCCGCAAGGGCTGCGCCAAAGTAGGGGGCCGGTCTCGGCCTCTATCCGTTACACCGCTCTAGTTTCGCCATTGATGGACGATATGCGAGAAGACACCGCACCGGAAGCGAAGCGATTCACCCTGCCCTTGCAGTTCGCGCTGGCGGCAGTGCTGGTCGGGGTCTTCCTCAACCTGCAGCACTGGCCCGGAGGGGACATCGCGCTGATCACGGGTTTGTGCGCCATCGTGCTCCTGTATCCGTTACGCTGGGCGGCCAAGAGCCCCAAGCGTTTCCTTGATCATGTGAAACTCACGCTCGCGCTCAGCTGGCCAATTTCCACGGCGTTCAACCTCTTCCATCTGCCGAATGCGTGGCTGCCTTGGCTCCTTTCCTCGATGAGCTTCCTCATCTGGCTCGGCATGGAAGGCGTCGGGTCGTTCTGGACCGATGATGCGCGCGCCGGGTCACCGTCGAGACTCTCCATCGTCATCTACGCGCTCAGCTTCGCACTGGTGATCGGGGGCACCCTCTTCCGCATCCAGCACTGGCCTTACGGCAACTTCATGATCGTGACCGGCCTCGGATTCGTCGCGCTATGGTTCGCGGTCGAGTTCCTCTTCAGAAAGGGGAAGCGCGGCTCAGCGGAGAGCGACGACCAGAGCTAGCCGCGCGGCAATGGAGACCCCTCCTACTTCAACGTGACGCGCTTCAGCACGCGCCCGGTTCCCGCGTACAAGCCGAACAAGTAGTGCCCGGCCGCGAGCTGCTCGAGATCGAGCTGATGGCTCGCTGCGGCGCTGTTCGGTCTGTCGGTCATCACCACACGGCCGAGCGCGTTGATCACTTCGACGCGCTCGATGGGAGTTCCGCTCGAATTGCTGATCGTGACGAAGCGATCGGTGGGATTCGGCCATAGGCTGATGCCGGCGGCCAGCTCATCAACGACGCTCGTGGGTGCCTCCACCGTGAGCTGGATCACGGGCCGGCGATCGTTCATGTCCACGTTGTTGGTGGTGCTGGACAGCGTGGCGGGCAAGCTGGTGTTGCCGCTTGCGTAGATCCGGTCCGCCACGGTGGTATTCACCCATTCGAACGCGCCGGTGGCGATGGGCGCCGGCGCTGCCGAGATGTCCCATTCCGTGAGTATCTCCAACGAGCCACCGGTATAGGTGAACGGTGACGTGAGCGTGAAGTCGATGTAGTTCGGGGTGGAAGCATCGGGAATGGACTGTGCCGGATTCGTGTACACCTGCACGGCCCCGGCGCTCAGGTTGGCCCACGTCTCCGACGCAAGCGAGTAGTCTGTCACGTTTGAGTTCTTCATGTAGATGCTGAAGACCGCAGGACCGGTCGCGGAATTCGCGGTGCTCTTCATCCAGCCAGTGCTCAGGATCACCGTGCCGGGGACGATGCCTGCCGCTGCCAGCTCCGCTTGGGTGTACAGGTACGCGAAGCGGCTGTATCGGTAGAACAAGGTGGACGACACGTAGATGGGACCTACGGCATACAGGGGCGTGTTCGGGGTGCCGGTGTTGATCTCAACCACTTGCGCCTTCGCTCTGAAGGCGCCGACAGAGAACAATGCAAGCAGCGAAACTGCGACGATGCTCGAAGGTGTCGGGATTCTGCGCATGGCGTACGGGTTAAGAGTCGGCGGCTCTGGAAGCCGATGGGATGAACGGCGCCGCTTCGAACAAACCTAAACGATTCGGATGGGAAGGCGCCCTGCCGATTCGCCTCGCAGCAATCGGCCTGGAATGTGAAGAATGGAGGCGGGAGGACTACCCCTTCAGAGCCTCCGCGCCGCCCACGATCTCGAGGATCTCGTTGGTGATGCTGGCCTGGCGCGCCTTGTTGTAGGTGAGCTTCAGGTCCTTCAGCAGGCTGTCGGCGTTGTCGGTGGCCTTGTGCATGGCCGTCATGCGCGCACCGTGCTCGGCGGCATGGCTGTCGAGCAGCGCCTTATAGAGCTGGATCTTCAGGCTCTTTGGGATGATGCCCTCCACGATGGTGGCCCGGTTGGGCTCCATGATGTGGTCCACCTTGGAGCCGCCCTCCGCCTTCTTCTCTGCGGGCGCGATCGGGAGGTACTGCTCCTCCGTGGTGATCTGCACCGCCGCGTTCTTGAACTTGTTATAGAAGAGCACCACGCGGTCGTAGTTCCCCTCGGCGAATTGCTCCATCAGCAATTCGGCCACCGGCGCTGCCTTGTCGAAGCTGAGGCCGTCGAAGAGCGAGGCCAGGTCCGTGGGCAGCGCATCGTTCAGCATGCCGCTGCGGCGGTACATGTCCATGGCTTTCTTGCCAATGGGCAGGATGCTCACCTCCTGGCCGCCCGCCTTGGCCGTATTGATGGCCGTGCGCACGAGGCGGAACACCTGTGTGTTGAAGGCGCCCGCCAAGCCGCGGTTGCTCACGATGGGCACAAGGAGCACCTTCTTCACCTCGCGCTGCGCGCTGTACACGCCCTCGTTGCTGTCGAGGCTCGCGCTCACATTGCCCAGGATGGTCTGCAGCTTCTCAGCATAGGGCCGCATGCGCACGATGGCGTCCTGCGCGCGACGCAGCTTCGCCGCGCTCACCATCTTCATGGCCGAGGTGATCTGCTTGGTGCTGTTCACCGAGACGATCCGGCTGCGTACCTCCTTCAGGCTGGGCATTTCAGGTGCAGTTGGCTGGTTGGTGAGCGGCGAGCGGCAAGTCGTCCTTCACTTGCCCCTTCAATTAGTTGTGCAGGCTCTTCACGAGATCAGCGGCCACCTTCTCCAGCGTTCCGGTGATCTGGTCGTTGTAATCGCCCTTCTTCAGCGCGGCCAGCACATCGCTGTGCTTGTTGCGCAGCATGGTGATGAATTCGGCCTCGAACTGCTTCACGTTCTTCACAGGCACCTTGCTCAGCAGGCCTTTGGTGCCGCAGTAGATGATGGCGATCTGCTCCTCCACGCGCATGGGGCTGTTCTGACCCTGCTTCAGGATCTCCACGTTGCGCGCGCCCTTGTCCAGCACGCTCTTGGTGGCGGCGTCGAGGTCGGAACCGAACTTCGAGAAGGCCTCCAGCTCGCGGTACTGTGCTTGGTCGAGCTTCAGTGTGCCTGCCACCTTCTTCATGCTCTTGATCTGCGCGTTGCCGCCCACGCGGCTCACGCTGATGCCCACGTTGATGGCGGGGCGCACACCGCTGAGGAAGAGGTTGCTCTCCAGGAAGATCTGGCCATCGGTGATCGAGATCACGTTGGTGGGGATGTAGGCCGATACGTCGCCGGCCTGCGTCTCGATGATGGGCAGCGCGGTGAGCGAACCGCCGCCCTTCACCTTGCTCTTCAGCGAAGCGGGCAGGTCGTTCATCTCCGCGGCGACCTTGTCGTCGGCGATCACCTTGGCGGCGCGCTCGAGCAGGCGGCTGTGCAGGTAGAACACGTCGCCGGGGTACGCCTCGCGGCCGGGCGGACGGCGCAGCAGCAGTGATACCTCGCGGTAGGCCACGGCCTGCTTGGAGAGATCATCGTACACGATCAGCGCGGGACGGCCGGTATCGCGGAAGTACTCGCCGATGGCCGCGCCGGTGAACGGAGCGTAGAACTGCATCGGAGCCGGGTCGCTGGCGTTGGCGGCCACCACCGTGGTGTAGGCCATGGCGCCGTTCTCCTCGAGGGTCTTCACGGTGCCGGCCACGGTGCTGCCCTTCTGGCCGATGGCCACGTAGATGCAGTATACGGGCTTGCCGGCCTCGAAGAACTCTTTCTGGTTGATGATGGTGTCGATGGCCACCGTGCTCTTGCCCGTCTGGCGGTCGCCGATGATGAGCTCTCGCTGGCCGCGGCCGATGGGGATCATGGCGTCAACGGCCTTGATGCCCGTTTGCAGCGGCTCCTTCACCGGCTCTCGGAAGATCACGCCCGGAGCGCGTCGCTCGATGGGCATTTCGAAGGTCTCCCCAGCGATGGGGCCTTTGCCGTCGATGGGCTCGCCGAGGGTGTTCACCACGCGGCCCACCATCCCTTCGCCCACATTGATGCTGGCGATGCGCTTGGTGCGCTTCACGGTGTCGCCTTCCTTGATGCCCACGCTGGGACCCAGGAGCACGGCGCCCACATTGTCCTCCTCGAGGTTGAGCACGATGCCGCGCAGGCCGCTGTTGAACTCGATGAGCTCACCGCTCTGCACGCCTTTGAGGCCGTAGATGCGGGCGATGCCGTCACCGACCTGCAGCACGGTGCCGACTTCCTCGAGCTCGGCTTCACTGCGGAAACCAGCGAGTTCTTGTTTCAGGATCGCCGTCACTTCGGCGGGTTGCACTTGTGCCATGGGGCTGATGCTTTAAATCTCGGGGATGTAAGGGTTCTCGGAGAATTTTCGGCGCAGGTCGCCAAGACGGCGGCTCACGCTTCCATCGTACTGCTCGTCTCCGATGCGGATGGTGAGACCGCCGATGAGCGAGGGATCCACCACTTCTTCCAATTCAACGGTCTTTCCGGGATGCTGCTTCTCGGCCAGGGCGCGCACCTTCGCGCGGGTGGCCTCGTTCAGCGGTGCAGCGCTCTTCACCAGCGCGGTCACGATGCTGCGGTGCTGCTTGTACAGCTCGTCGAAGGCGGCGGCCACATGGGGCAGCAGCGCCTCACGGCCCTTGCGCACCAGGATGCCCATGAAGGCGCTGGTGAGCTGTCCGATCTTCCCGGCGAAGACCTGATCGAGCACCTTGTCCTTCTTGTCGCTCTTCACCACCGGGCTCTTCAGCAGCACGAGCAGGTCGCGGCTTCCGGCGCAGGTGGCGGCCACCAATCGCATATCCTCATGCACCCCGGCGAGCACGCCCTTCTCCTGGGCGAGCTCCATCAGTGAGCGTGCGTAGCGGTAGGCGACCGGGGCGATGTTCATGACTTGCGCGTCTCAGCCTCGGCCATCACTTTGTCCACCAGCGACTGCTGCGCGGCGCTGCTCTCGAGCTTGTCCCGGAGGATGCGCTCGGCAACGAGGATGCTCAGTTCGGCCACCTGGTTCTTCATCTCGGTGATGGCGGCGTTCTTCTCGTTCTGGATGTCCGTGCGGGCCCGTGCCAGCAGGGCGTCGGCCTCGGCCTTCGCCTTGCCCTTCGCCTCGGCGATCTCCTTGTCGCGGATGTCGCGGGCCTCTTTCAGCAGCACTTCGCGCTCTTCGCGGGCGGCGTTCATCAGCTCCTCGTTCCGGGCATTGAGCGCGGACATCTCCTCCCGTGCACGCTTCGCTTCATTCAGCGCATCGGCGATGCTGGCCTCACGCTCCTTCAGCCCATTCAGGATGGGCTTCCAGGCGAATTTGGCCAGGAGGAAGAGCACCGTCAGGAAGGTCAGCGTCATCCAGAAGATGAGGCCGAACGAGGGCTCAACAAGACTCGCGAGCAGCATGGGCGGGCGTGTTCAGGGTTGGAAAAGGACCGACGCGGACCGGCTTAGGCGGTCTTCAGCACCACCAGCAGGCCCACCACCATCGCGAAGAAGGCGGCGCCTTCCACGAGAGCGGCGGTGAGGATCATGTTGGCGCGCAGGTCATTGATCGACTCCGGCTGGCGGGCCATGGCTTGCACGGCATCGCCACCGATGCGGCCGATGCCTACACCAGCGCCGAGGGCGGCGAGACCAGCGCCGAGGGCGGCGATACCGTAACCGGTGCCGAGGTCGAGGAGGACAGAGAGGAACATGGGAACGTGGTTGTTTGTGAAGGTTCTAGTGGTGGTGCGGCTCCTCAACGGCTGCACCGATGTACATGGCGCTGAGGAAGGTGAAGACGTAGGCTTGGATGAAGGCCACGAGCAATTCGAGGCACATCATGAACACGGTGAAGGCCCATGAGCCGACAGCCACGCCGTAGCCAGCGCCGGCGCTGGTCTCGCCGAACACGAAAATCAGGCTGAAGAAGCTCAGCGCGATGATGTGGCCTGCCGTGATGTTGGCGAACAATCGGATCATGAGCACGAAAGGCTTCAGGAACATGCCCAGGATCTCCACCGGCGTGAGGATCGCCAGCACCCAGCCGGGCACGCCCGGCATTGCCAGGATGTGGTGCCAGTAGTGCTTGTTGCCGTTCACCGTGACAATGATGAACGTGAGCAGCGCGAGCACCAGCGTGACCGCGATGTTGCCCGTGAGGTTGGCGCCACCGGGGAAGATGGGCACCAAGCCGAGCAGGTTGTTGAGGAAGATGAAGAAGAAGGCCGTGAGCAAATAGGGCAGGAAGCGCTCGTATTTGTGCCCGATGGCGCTCTTCGCCACATCATCGCGAACGAACAGGACGATGGGCTCCACCAGATTCTGCAGGCCGGTGGGCGCCTGGCCGGTGCGGCGGGTGTACGCCTTGGCCACGCTGATGAAGATGATGAGCAGCAAGGCCGCGCTCACCAATAAGCTCATCACGTTCTTGGTGATGCTGATGTCCCAAGTGGCCCTGGTCAGATCTTCGTTGATGCTCGCGTGGTGGGCATCCGTTCCGTCGGGGTCATTCACGGCCACGATATGCCCATCGTGCAGCGCATAGCCGCCGTAGGTCTTGTGCCCATGGTCGAATCGGCTGCTGCTGAACACGCTCAGGCCGCGCTCGCTGCTGTAAAGGATGATGGGCAGCGGCAGGCTGGTGTGCCCCCAAAGGTGCCAGCCATGCTCATCGCCGATGTGGCCCATGATCAACTGCCCGGCATCAAAGCCGCCTTTGGCCTCGTCATGATGAGCGGGAGCAGCAGACGCCGAAACGGCCGAGGCGGAGTCCTCATGGACATGCTCCTGGCCGCCAGGAACGAGATCATGCCCTTCGTGCTGCGCGGAAACAGGGCCCAACAACAGGGCTCCAATCATCAGGGTTCCTAGGCGCAGCAACGTTTTCAGCGACATCACGACCGGGGTTGCCCCCTTGTTTGCGGCCGCGAATGTAGGGATCCACTCCGATCAGTGGAGCGCAGGATCATGAAGCATCAACATGCCGCTCTGGGCAAGCGCGTTTCTGCAGCGCTAACGCCTCCCTGTTTCCTTGAAGAGGTAGACCATGGACCCAGCAATGCCCAGTAAACTGCCCACCAAGGTGCAGGCTGGGAAGATCCAGTGCAGCCGCTGATCGAGCCACCAGCCCAAAGCCGTGAAGGCGAGCACCACGCCAAGCATGGTGAAGCCCAGGCCCGTGTACCGGAGGTAGTTGTCATAGCCCCTGCGGGCCTTCTTCAGGTCGTCGCCACCGCTCATGCCTTGGGCAACTTGCGCGAAAGCGCGCTGAGCCGCACGGTGCTGAAGGCCAGGAACGCGAGGTAGAGCACGGCGAAGGCGATGCCGTTTGGCATCACGGTCTCTTCGGGCGCACGAATGAGGAGCGCAAAGAGCACAGCCAGCGAGAGCAGCATCTTCAGCATGAGCCCGGCCATGAACCGGCGCACGAAGCCTTTGGGGTCGGATGCCATGGAGTGCTCCTGCCAAAGGTGCAGCGCGGTGGTGATGGCGGCGAACCAGAGCAGCATGATCGCATGCACCGGCTGGAGCGCCTGCTGCAGGCCGTAGAAGGCGATCCAGAGCAGCAGGCCCATGCATGCGGTGAACAAGAGGATCGGAATCAGGAAGGACCAGCGATGGGGCGCCATCATGCGTCACCCTGACCAGGTGAGGGGATTGGAGGATGGACCGGGATCAACGGCCGCCTTGAGCGGCTTGTTCCGGTCGCGGCGCGCTCTGAACGCTAGGGCTCATCTCTTTCACGACGCCACCGGCCATGCTGCAATTGCCCGTGAATACGGCCCCCGGCTCGATGGCCAGCTTCTTCGTGTTGATGTCGCCCTGCAGCTTGGCGGTGGCCTTCAGGCTCAACAGGTCCTGGCAATTGATCTTGCCGACCAAGGTGCCTTCGATATCGCTGCTCTGGCAGATCACCTCGCCCTCGATCACGCCTGTCTGGCCGATGATCACACGACCGCGGGCGCTCACGGTGCCCTTCACCTTGCCGTCGATGCGGATATTGCTGTCACTGTTCACCTCCCCGACGATGGAGGTGCCTTCCATGATGCTGTTGATCTTGCCGCTGTTGACAGGTTCGTTGGGCTTGCTCATGGGCGCTGGGGCGGTTTTATCGCTACCGAACATGGTGGTAGGGCTTTGGGTGGAACGTACCGACGGGGGCGAATATAGCCGCCGTGCCCGCTTATCCTACTGACCGTCAAGGTAGTTCTGAAGGAAGAAGGCCTGATAACCCGCCACGTCCTTCGACTTGTAGAAGAGCGTGTAGTTGGCTTGGGTGATGGCGAAGGCAGGGTAGCCCTGATCGGCGAGTCCTTGCAGCATGTCCTCGTTGCCAACGAATAACGCATGGTACTCCAAGGCCTTGGTCTTACTGGGCAAAGGGCTGATTAACAGGAGTTGCTGATCGGTCCCCAGCATGCCGCTCGTGACCTGCAGCGGGGTGTGCCCGAAGTAGGCGGTGTTGAAATCGGATACCGCGGACATGGCCAAAGCCATATCCGAGCCTTCGTTGGGGATGACCACTACGTAAGTGTGCGGCCCATCATCCTTCGTGTAAGGGGCGGCTTCAGGCGCTTTCGGCTTCGGTGCACCACCGGCGGCGCCATCCAAAGTGGCCAGCAGCTCTTCCGCGCGCACCGCTTCTTCGGTTCCAGGGAATTCGGTCTTCACGCCCACGAGCGCGCTGCGGAAATCAGGAATGTTCCGCGTGCTGCCGATGGCCATCGCGCGCAAGAAGTGGTACTTGGGCCTGAAATGGTTGTCCGGCTCTTCCAGGATCACCTTGTCGCAGGCGGTGATGGTCGGGTAGTACGAGCGATCGCGGAACAAGCGGTACACCTCCCGGTACGCGGACTCCTCGGCCGCGCGTCGCTCAGCATCGGCCTGCAGCAGGTTGGGGTCGCGCACAAGGCGCGCGAACTGTGAATCGGGCCAGCGCTCCAGGATGATGTCCGCATAGGTCTTCGAGCCGAAGCCTTCGAGCGAGAACCAGCCGTCGTTCTCCTTCTGGAGGTAGATGCGGTAAAGCTGGTAATGGCTCTCTGGCGTGAAACGGCACTCTTCGAATCGGTTGTTCAGCACCTCGAAGCTCTCGATGGCATTGTCCACATCGCGCAGCTCCTCCTTGTAGATCATCCCGCTCTTGTAGAGGGCATCGCAGATCCGGGCATTCGACGCGGCCAGCGCGGCGTCATCCTTCGGGATGTCGCGCAGGTAGAATTCCGGATCCTTCCACGCGGCTTCCTTTCCCTCTTTCCCCTCTTTCCCCCCTTCCTCTTCCTCCTCTTCTTCGCCTTGTGCCAGCGCACCGCCGCTGCGGTCGGCGCGCCGCCAGTTGTCCTCCAGCTTCCTGTTGCCCCACTTCTTCCGGAAGTTGGCCAGGCCGCGACCGATCTGCTGCGGATCATAGAAGTACCAGTTGCCCCTTCCGCCGGGAGCGGGCGCTGCGGGCGCTTTCGCCGCCGGTTCTGGCGCCTCACGCGCCTCCTCTTCTTTGCGCCGCGCTTCTTCTTCGGCGTCCTCGCGCTCACGGATGATGCCGCGGATCTTCTTCAGCACCTCATCCGGGTCCATGCCTTGCAGCTTCTGCAGGCTGTCCTCGCGGTCGATGATGGCCAGCTGCTCCACGAGTTCGCCCAGCACGCGCGCCCGGGTCTCCACCTCGTCGAAACGCGCGTGCTCCGGATCCAGGATCACCTTGGTGCTGTCATAGTACTGCTGCGCGGGTTCGTACTTGCGATCATCGAAGTGGATGTCGGCGAGCTTCAGGAAGCTCTTGGCCTTCTGCTTCGTATCGGTCGTGCTCGCCTTCACGCTCTTGCGCAGTTGTGCCAGCGCATCGTCCTTCTTGCGCTCCTTCAGGTCCAGCTCGGCCAGCGCGTAATGGATCATGTCGAAGTGGTCGATGTGCTTGTCGTCGCGCAGCATGCCATTGAGCTTCTTGCGCATCGACTTGGCGTCGCCTTTGTTGAAGGCCAGCGCCTGGAAGATCTGGGCATGGAAGGCCATCTCGTAGGGCGGACCCATCTTCACCACCGCCGCGAATTGATCGATGGCTTTCTGTTCCTGGCCCTTGAGGGCGTACAGCTGCGCGAGCGCGAAAGCCCACCGCACACGTTGGCGCTTGGCCTGCGCCGCAGGAACGGCCCGCTCAAGATGCAGGATCGCATCATCGACCTTCCCGCGCTTGAGCCCCAGCTCCGCATGCACGGCGGAGAGCAGCCCTTCATCCAGGTGCTTGGGGCGCTTCTTCGCATTGGCCACATGGTCCAGGGCGCTCTGAGCCTTGCCGTACTGCTCCAGCTGTATCGCCGTGCGCGCCAGCCAGATCTGCGCGTCGTACTCGCGATTGAAGCCTTTGTATTGCCGGGTGATGTGCGCGAATCCGCGCTCGGCCTCGGAGTGGTTGCGCTTGTAATACTGGCTGCGCGCGATCACGAACCACGCGTCATCGATCCACGTGTTCTTCTCTTTCCCCTTGATGTCCATGCTGTGACGCTCGATCACCAGGGAGCACTTGTCGATGCACTTCTCCAGTTCCGGGGTGGCGTTCTTGGACTGCTGCTCGCTGCCGTCCACGAAGAGCGGCAGCACCTCATCGAAATCGTCCACGTGGGCATCCTCGATTCCCGCCACGATCTCCTTGAGCTTCTCGTTGGCGTTGAACCATCCGTTGTCCCGCGCCGTGAGCCGATGGTAGGCGCGGTTCACGAAGCTATCCTTGTCCTGCTTGCACCCGGCCAGAGCGAGACCGGACACGATGAGCGCGTAGCCGGTGAGACGGACGAGGGAGAGGCGCATACGGCGTGGATAACTGCGGGCGGCCGAAGTTATTTCATGGCCTCCGACCGGGCGATCGCGAACTTCGCGGCCTGTCCGGGCACAGGTCAGGCATTACGAGCAGCATGAACGCTCCAGGAGAGGTCGTGAAGCGCCCGCGGAAGCGGGGCCTTCTGGCACGTCTGCGCAGCCGGTACCGGCTCGTGCTGATTGACGACCGCACGTTCGAGGAGCGATTCAGCGCCAAGCTCAATCGGCTCTCCGTGCTCGTCTTCACGGTCATGGGCCTGCTCATCTTCGGTGCCCTGGTCACGGCTCTCATCGTGCTCACCCCGTTGAAGCGCTTCATTCCGGGCTACAGCGATGAGGAGACGCGCATCAACGCTTACCGCGGCACCCTGGTGGCCGATTCGTTGCAGGACGCACTGGCCGAGCAGCGCGCTTACATCGAGAATCTCCGCGCCGTGCTCACCGGCGAGCTGCCCTTGGACAGCGCATCGCTGAAGCGGCCGGTCGCCACACCGCAAATCAGCGTGGAATTGGCGCCGGGCGCCACCGATAGCGCATTGCGCGCGCGCGTAGAGAGCGAGGAGCGCTACAGCCTGATTGAAGGACGGGCGGCCGGCGAACGGCGCGAACTGGCCAGCATGCTGTTCGTGCCGCCCGTGCAGGGCATCGTCACCAGCGCTTTCGACCGGGCGAAGGGCCATTACGGGGCGGACATCGTCACGGCGCCCGATGCGGCTGTGAAGAGCTGCCTTGCCGGCACGGTTGCGCTGGCCAGCTGGACCACGGATGCAGGCCATGTGATCGCGGTGCAGCATGGCAATGGGCTGGTGAGCCTCTACAAGCATAACAGGGTGCTGCTGAAGAAGCCCGGCGACCGCGTGAATGGCGGGGAGGCGCTCGCGATCGTCGGGAATACGGGCGAGAACAGCACCGGCCCCCATCTGCACTTCGAGCTCTGGCACAATGGCGAGCCCGTGGACCCAGCCGCTTACATGGTGTTCCAATGATGGAGCCCGAACGAATCAATTGATGCGGTTCGCTCAATCCTCTGCATCACCGCAAGGCGGTCTGCGCACAGAAGCATGAGCCTGAAGAGCTCCATCGCCAAGCCCTACGCGCGGCTCGTCACCCGAGCCGTGATGGCCCGCGCGATGGATGCCGCCGCCACGCAGCAACGGGTGCTCGCCGGGTTGGTGGACCATGGTGCCCGGACGGCATTCGGACGGGAGCACGGGCTGGAGCATGTGCGCGATCATGCCGACCTGATCCAAGCCGTGCCGCTGCGCGACTATGAGGGGATCAGCGCGTACATCCAACGAATCATCAGCGGCGAGAGGAATGTGCTCTGGCCTGGCCTGCCGCTCTACCTGTGCAAGACCAGCGGCACCACCAGCGGAGCGAAGTACATCCCCATCACGCGCGAATCGCTCCCCAACCATATCGGCAGCGCGCGGCGCGCCTTGCTCGCTTACATCGCGCATAGTGGCCGCGCCGATTTCGTCGATGGCAAGATGATCTTCCTGCAAGGCAGCCCGGTGCTCGACAGCAGCCGCACGATCCCCACGGGCAGGCTCAGCGGCATCGTGGCCAATCATGTTCCCAGCTACCTGCTGAAGAACAGACTCCCATCCCTCGCCACCAATAGCATCGCCGACTGGGAAGCGAAAGTGGAGGCGATCGTGAGCGAGACGATGCAGGCGGACATGCGCCTGATCAGTGGCATTCCCGCTTGGGCGCAGATGTACTTCGAGCGCTTGCTTGCGCGCACGGGCAAGGCGAACGTCAAGGAGGTATTCCCGAACCTCTCGCTCTTCGTGTACGGCGGCGTCAACTACGGGCCGTATCGCGCACGCATGGAATCGCTCATTGGCGGTGTGGTGCCCAGCATTGAGTTGTTCCCCGCGAGCGAGGGCTTCATCGCCTATCAGGACAGGAGCAACGAGGAGGGCCTGCTGCTCGTGCTCGACAACGGCATCTATTTCGAGTTCATTCCCACCAACGGATCGGCCAAACAGACACCGAGGCGCTTGAGCATCGCGGAAGTGGAACCGGGCGTGAACTACGCGCTTGTGCTGCACACCAATGCAGGCCTCTGGGGCTATGAGATCGGGGACACCGTGCGCTTCGTCTCGCTCTCGCCGCCGCGCATCGTGGTCACCGGCAGGACGAAGCACTTCACCAGCGCCTTCGGCGAGCATGTGATCGCCGAGGAGGTGGAAGGCGCGCTGAAGGATGCGATGGCGCAAGTGCCGTGCGAGGTGGCCGAGCTCACCGTGGCGCCGCAGCTCTCACCTGCGGAAGGGCTCCCGCATCACGAATGGTTCATCGAATTCGCGGCACCGCCTTCTGACAGCGACCTGTTCGCATCGGCGATCGACAGGGCCATGCAGAAGCGCAACCCCTACTACAAGGACCTCATCTCCGGGAATGTGCTGCGTCCTTTGGTGATCCGCGCGTTGCCGCGAGGCGCATTCACCGCTTGGATGAAGTCGCGCGGCATGAACGATGCGCAGAGCAAGATGCCCAGGTTGGCTAACGATCGGAGGTACGTCGAAGGGCTGGGCTAGGCCACGCGCACGCGCAGCATCGCTCCACTCGCCTCCACCGGATAGCTCTTCAGCCCGGCCTTGCTGGGCCCCTTGACCAGCGCGCCATCCCTGCCGAACGTGCTGCCGTGCCAGCTGCATACCAGCTGCCCCTCCTTCTCCTTCACCGGCCCGCCTTTGTGAGGGCACTTCAACTCCAAGGCGGAATAGCTGCCGTCAGCGCGCTTTGAGATGAAGAGCTTCTCGGAAAGCCCGCTCGCAGAGATGACTGTGCTCCCTGAGGCGCCCAGTGCATCCAGCGGCACGTCGATGATCCCATCCTTCACGGCCATGGCCTTGGCGGAAGGGGCGCAACCTTCAAGCGAAGCGGCAGCGGGCAGCAGTGCCAGCGCGGCGCAGGTGCGGCAGGCATTCAGGAGGAAGTCGCGGCGATCCATGCGGAGGTGGTTTGATCCGCCAATGTATGCTCACGGAACGCGCCGCCGCATGCCCTCAGTACCAGCGAGCTTTCGCGTCACGATGGCTTGCGCGGCCTGCACCATGCTCGCGGATCGCAGCATGAGCGAATCGCGCAGCGCCGGCCGTTCCGCGCTGAGGTCGCGCGTGCCGCCTCGACGGTGATCATAGAGGCGCACCACCTCGCGGTCGCGGATCAGGTAGCCCTGATCGTTGATGGCGCAGACGCGATGATCCGCGCAGAAGCAGGCCATGGCGTGCCCGCCAGCGATCAAGTCCTTTCCGAACGTGTTGTTCACGTGCGGCATGCGGAGCAATGCCAGGATGGTCTCCGGCAGGTCCACTTGTGTCCCGTAACCATCAAGACTTGCTGGTGCGAGGAGGGCCGGCGCGTAAAGGACCAAGGGCACATGGTGATAGGCGATGGGCACTTCATGGAGCGGGTCAAAGGCCTGTCCGTGGTCGCCGACGATGACGAACACGGTGCTGTCGAACCAAGCGCGCCTTCGGGCCTCGGCCAGGAATTCGGCCAACGCGCGATCAGCGTACTCGTAAACGGCCTCATCATCTTCAGTGCTCGTCGGCGCGAAGCCCGCGATATCATCCGGCGCCTTGCTCCACTTGTGGCTGCTCACCGTGAGCAGGGTGAGGAAGAGCGGCGCATCGCTGCTGAGGTGATGCTGATCGGCCTTGCGCAAGGCCATGCGGTACAATGCATGGTCGGTGACGCCCCAGCTGTTGCGCGCATCGGTATCCGGGAAGTCGCCTTCGGACACCAATTCCTTGAAGCCGTTCACGGGCAGGAATCCGTTGAGGTTATCGAAGCGCGGATCCCCGGGACCGATGAAGCAGGTGCGGTACCCGTTGTCGAGCAAGGCGCCGGGCAAGCCATGGAAGCGCTGCGCGGTCATGCTCGGATGCATCATGGGGTGCTGAGCTCCGATGGGCGGGATGCCATAAAGGCTGCTGAAGATCCCATTGGCGGTGTGCATGCCGCTGGAGAAGAAACAGTCCATGGTCACCGAGGAGTCCATCAGCAGCTCCAATGAAGGCATCAGCTGCTTCGGGTGACCGTACCGGTGCAGGCGTTGCGCGCTCAAACTCTCCACGAGCACAAGCACCACGTTAAGCCGCCTTGGCGGCGCTTCGTAGCGGGCCCAGCGGGCGATCGGCGATGCGAAGCCCACCTCCGCGATGCCCAGCTCCGCACGGATCTCGCTGATGGCCTCCTCCTCATCCATCAGCCGCATATGGTCCTGCCCCAAGCTCTCCATGAAGCTGAAGGCGGCGTTGGTGCCCAGCTGGTTCAGGAAAGGCGTATCGCTGAAGAAGGCATCCTGCGCGATCAGCGGATGCTGGTCGGGATCGGCGCTGCCCCGCATGCCCAGGAAGAGCAATGCGAGCGGAACAGGGAGGAGCAGCCAGCGCCGCGCCGCGGAGCTCTCCTCATGCCGTTGAGGAGGCTGGAATGAGCGCCGCGTGGCGCGGGCCACCAGCCATGCGGCCAGCGCGAAGAGCAGCAAGGCGCCGAGGTAGGCGGGCGTGGTCAGGAGCTCTTTCAGCGCCTGCGCGGGGTCGTGCAGCGTCACGAGCGCAGCATCGGTGATGCGCATGTTCGTGTAATCGAAGTAGGGGATGTCCGCGCATGCGAGGAAGAGCCACAGCGTGCTTGGAATGATGAAGCACCACCGCGCA
>JAEUSX010000105.1 GCA_016788405.1 Flavobacteriales bacterium | reverse complement strand
GCCCGCCACAGTGTTGTGGGTCGACCGCATGAAGGGCAGCGGTGAGAGCAATGCGCCGGCCGCGTCGTGCATCTCGCCGAGGAATCGCTCGGTATCGTCAAGGCAGCCGAGCGCCGTGCTCGCGATGATCGCGTCGGGGCGTTCGACGCCTGCGCGGTGAAGCGCAGCGATCGCCATGCCCGAAGCCTGGCGCTGCATGCTCGAGAGCCTCCGCTCGACGGACGAAGGGATGGCTGGAGCATCACTGCCCACCGGTCCTGTGCGGGATGTGCTGCGAAATCCGATCATGCGGCATTCATGAGCAGCAGCGAGGAGCAGTTACCGCCGAATCCGAAGGAGTTGCTCAGCACGTTGTGCAGTTGCTTTCTGATCGGCGCTGGCACAGGGGAAGCGGAATGGCCCGGCATGATGTCGGCAGCGCGCGAACAGGGGATGAGCCCGAGGCGCAGGCATTGCACAGCGATCACCGCTTCCAGCGCGCCCGCTGCGGCCAAGGTATGGCCGGTGAGGGCCTTCGTGCTCGTGAAGGGCGGCACCGGGTCGAACAGGCGCTCCATGGCCCGCAGCTCCGTATCGTCGTTGTTCTCGGTCGCGGTACCGTGCGCGTTGATGTGCTCGATGTCAGATGGTGCCAGGCCCGCGATATCGATCGCGTCCTTCATGGCGAGGTAGGGGCCGCGGCCATCGGGGGAGGTGGCCGTCGCGTGGTGCATGTCGTTGCGATTGCTCCAGCCGCCCAAGATGGCCAGGGGCTCGCGGCCTTCGCGGATCGCGTCATCCAGGCGTTCCAGCATCAGGTAGGCCGCGCCTTCGCCCAGATTCATGCCTTTACGGTCCGGAGCGAATGGCCTGCAAGGCCCGGGGTCCATGGCGCTCAGCGATCGGAAGCCCTCGATCGTGAATCGGCAGAGCGCATCGGCGCCGCCAGCGAGCACGCGTTCGGCGCGCCCTTGCCGCAGCAGCCGCGCACCGAGGGCTATGGCATTGGCTGATGAGCTGCACGCGGTGCTGATGGTTGTGCTGAACGCTCTCGCGCCAAGGGCATCAGCGATCGCTCGTGTATGCGCATGGACAGGATGCTCCATGGCCACGCGCGCCTCGCTGAATCGTCCGTGGCGCCATTCGTCGTAATGGTCCTCGCTCAGGTCCATTCCGCCAACGGTGCTCGCGCTCACCACGGCGAGCGATTCGTTGCCGTGGCCGGTCACAGCCTCTTGGGCGGCGATCAAGGCCAGCAACGCGGTTCGCGATCGCGGGCCATCGGCACCGAGACCCAGCCGCTCGCGGATGCCGGCATTGGACAATCGGACTTCTCCGACGTGAAGGTCCGGGTAGGGCAGGCCCAGCAGAGGGTGGCCGATGCCCGAGCGGCCATCGAGCAGTGCGTGGGCGATCTCTTCTGTTCCGATCCCGATGGAGCAGACCGCGCCAGCGCCGGTGATCGCGATCCGTTGGTCGGTCACTTCTCGGCCAGGATGCGTTCGGCCATGGTGGTCACGTTCTGGAACACCTCGCGGCCTTGTTGCGGATCGCTGATGCGCACCCCGTAATGGCGGTCCATCAGCACGATGAGCTCCAGCACATCGATGCTGTCGAGGCCGAGCCCTTCCCCGAAGAGCGGGGTGTCATCGGCGATGCTCTCCACGGTACGGTCCTGCAGATTGAGGTGCTGGATGATCCTGGCCTTCAACTCCTGCTTCAGCTCGGTCATGCGGTCATTGCTCATCGAAATGTGCTTGTATTCGGTTGATGTCGTGGTCGCTCCACGCTTCGGCATCGATCGCGACGAACGCGGCTCGGGCGTGATCGGCGAAGGTATCGGCCCAGCCGCAAACGATCCATTTCATGCCCTGCTGACGCAGCATGCCGATGGCGGGCAACAGTGCCGCGGCCTCCGGAGCGGGCATGAGCAGGCAAAGGCCGCTGCCGTGCAGGCCATGCCGGATGCTGAGCTCGCCCAGCGCGATGCTGGGAAGCGTAGGAACGAAGAGAGCCGGGCTCGCCACGCCTTCGTCGCGCAGAAGCTTGCAATAGCGCGCATCGCTCTCCATGGATCCCGTGCAGGAGAGCAGCAGCATGCCGACATGCTCAGGATCCACTTCCCGCAACGGACCGCCACTGGGGTCGAAGAAGGGCGCCGCGCTGAGCAGCACCAGGCGCGATAGCCGATCGGCACGATGGAAGCGCGGGTAGTCCTGTGCGAGTGCGGCCCAGGCAGAGGCGAGCCGTGCATCCGCATCACCGGCGGTCGCATCGAAGCGCGAATCACCGATGCGGAACGTTCCATCGCGGTAGGAAGTGGTGCCCAGGATGCTCATGCAGCCTCGATGATCACAGCGGCGTTGCTTCCGCCGAAGCCCGATGAAGTCTTCAGGAGCACTGGCCCTCGCGCACGCGCATCTTCGCGGAGCACGTTGACCCTTCCGGGCACGCCCGTTTCGTGCAAGCCTTCTGTGCGAATCACCACGCCATCCTGAAGCGCTTTCAGGGCGATGGCGGTTTCCAAGAGCCCGGCCGCGCCCAGGGTATGGCCGAACCAGCCCTTGTAGCCGCTCAGGGGCGCCTCGCTCAAACCTGCGCGCTCGAAGGCGATGGACTCCATCGCGTCGTTGTAGGAAGTGCCCGTGCCGTGCGCATTGATGGCGTGGATGTCCGCGGAAGAAAAGCCTGCCTGTCGCGATACGCTCTGAACGGCGCGCAGAAGTCCTTCGCCGGTGCGTGAAGGACCGGATATATGGTTGGCGTCATGCGCGATCGCCCCCCCCCTCCATCGGCCCATAAGCCGTGGCACACGGCCCTTGTCCCTCGATACCACCACGCCTGCGCAGGCCTCACCGAGCGAAGTCCCCGCACGCGCGGCATCGAAAGGCCGGCAGGGCACGGCATCGAGCGCATACAATGAAGCGAAGCCATCGAGCACGAACCGGCTGAGCACGTCGATGCCGACGACGAGCGCGTGGTCGCAATGACCTTGCTGGATCGCTGAACAGGCCTGTATCAATGCCGCGGTGCCGGATGCGCAGGCCAATGAGATCACCAAGGGTGGTTCGGCCATGCCGCAGCGCCGGCGCATGCGCTCGCCGAGCAGGGGAAGCGCCGAGGCGGCGGCATCTCCTCGCTCGAGGGCTTCGATATCGCCTTTGGTGGTGGCCAGCACCAGCATCCAACGTTCGGCGCCCGACGGCGCTGCCTCCGCCAGCAGGGCATCCACGCATCGGTCCAGCAAGCGCTGCACGCGTTGCGGGCCTTCGGTCAGTGAATCCGCAGGGATGCGCCCAGCGACAAGGGGCTTGCTCGCAGGGACCGACCATTCACGAAGCGCGGTGCCGCCGGAGGTCATGCGTTCCACATGCCCATCGATCCCCTCGCCCAGCGCGCTGATGCCATGCGCGGCGCCGATCCACACAGGAATGCGCTGCATCGGTTCAAGCCATCTGGTGCCGTTCCTTCCAGAGGCGGAAGAATTCCGGCACGTCGAGCATCAGTTTCTTGTCCCGGTCCAGGAACACCTGCACCGTCTCGGCGGTGGCCGCGATCGCCCCATCCGATTTGCGGCGCAGCTCGTAATGGAAGATGAGCTTGGCAGCAGGGCTGGGTTGCAGCCAGGTCCGGATGAGCACGGTCTCGCCGTATCCGATCATGGCCTTGTGCTCCACGTTCACGCGGACGATCGGTGTGAAATAGCCGATGCCGTACATCTCCACCGAATCGATCCCATGCTCGCGGCCGAAGGCTTCCCGCCCCAGCTCGAGGAACTTGATGTAGTTGCCGTGCCACACGATGCCCATGGGGTCAAGGTCGCCGAAGCGGATCAGCGCAGCGGTGGTGGTCTCCAATTGCTTCATGCCTGCTCGTCGATCAGGAAGACCTTCAACTCAAGCCTCGCGAGGAGTTCTGAGCCGCGCTCGATCCGGGCTTCAAGCACGCGGGCGCTCATCACCTCGTGACGCAGATCCACCGTGGTCTCAATGCGATCGCCGATGCCGGGAAGCGCCATGACCTCGACCCTCGACAAGGCGCCGATGAAGCCCAACGGCGGCGGCGCGCCATGATCCTTGGCGAGCTTGCCCATGCCGAGCGCTGCGGTTTGCGCGGCATTCTCCATGAGGCCGGCCTCACTGAGGCGGTCGGCACGAAGGAGGACATGGTCGCCGGGCACGGTGAAGGCGCTTCGGAACAAGGTGGGCGTGGCCTCGAGCAGCGTATCCACGAGCACGAAGGGAGCCTTCTGTGGAATCAGCGCGAGCGCTTCAGGTCCGCTGGCCAAGGGCTGGGTCATGTCGCCAAAAGTCATAATAATTGAACCACTGAAGCGGGTATTTGTGCGTCACGTCCTCCAAGGCCTTCACATAGGCGTCGATGAGCGCTTCGACAGTGGAGCCTGGTGGCAGTGGCGGTGTGGCATGGAAGGAGTAGCAGAGCGGCGCGGTATTCACCACGAAGGCATAGCTCACTGGCACTTGCAGCGAACGGGCCAGGGCGAATGGGCCGACCGGAAAGCGCGCATCGTGCCCTAGGAAGGACTTGAGCACCGTGCGAGCGCCAGGCAGGAAGCGATCTCCATGCAGGCAGAGCAGACCGCCCGCACGCATGGCTTCCGCAGCGGCATACACGTGGGAGAAATCGTCCTTGATGGCGATGACGTTGAATGTCCGGCGCTCCTGGCCTTGCTCTTGCGCGCGAGCGATGGCCTGCACCTCCGCATCGTACATGAGCACGTGCACGGGCATGCCTGCTTGGTGGCCGAGTAGATTGCCGGCCAGTTCCCAGTTGCCCACGTGGGCGCTGATCACAACGCCCGCTCCAGCATCCTTCAGCGGCTGCAAGGTGCCAGGCTTCAGCCAGGTGTAATCGCTCGCGCGGCCTGCGCGCATGGCAGCCCGGTCGATGAGCGACCGGCCGAAGGTCATGTACGATCCGAGCACCGTGAGGCGACTGGCCTGGCCAGAGGCGCGAAGCCGCTGGAAGTAGGACCGGATGGCCTTGTTGCTTGCGCGCGCGGTGAGCGCGTACCAAGGCACCACGAACCACAGGAGCGCATGGGCGGCACGCGGCCCTAGCGCGCGAATGGTCAGGATGAAGAAGCGATAGCCCAGCGGGGTGCCCCGGCTGGTCCCTTTCCAGCGGTTATCAGCGCTCACGCCTGCTCGGCCACGTTCGCCTCGATGTGATCGAAGAAATCGTTGAAGGTGGTCATCTTCAGGAATTCCTCGCCCTTCACCTTGAAGCCGAAGTTCTCCTCGATCACCACCACCAGGTCCACGTAGTCGAGGCTGTCGAGCGCAAGGGTCTCCTTCAAAGGGGCCTCCGGGGTGATGGTGGCGGGATCCACCTCGAACTCCTCGCTGAGGAACTTCTTGGTCTTCTCGATGATCTCTTGTCGAAGCGCGGTGTTGGCCATGGCGAGGTTCAGTCCTGGAAGCGTTGCACGATCAGGGTGGAATTGGTGCCACCGAAACCGAAGGAATTGGAGAGGAATCGTTCGATGCGGGCGTCTGTTGCGGCACGTACCAGGTTCAAGCGCGAGCTCTCCTCGTCCGGCTGCCGCAAATTAATGTTCGGGGCCACGAAGCCGCCAAGCATCATGAGCATGGAGTACACCACTTCGCTGGCGCCGGCCATCCAGCACTCGTGGCCGGTCATGCTCTTGGTGCTGCTCACGAACGGGCGGCGCTCGCCGAAGACGGCGTCGATGGCCTGCGCCTCGATCCGGTCGCCCACGGGGGTTCCGGTGGCGTGCGCGTTCACGTAATCGATGTCATTCTGCGTGATCTCCGCCATGCCGAGGGCCATGCGCAGGGCGCGCACCTGTCCGTCCAGGCTGGGGTCGGAGATGTGATCGCCGTTGGAAGAGAATCCGTAGCCGGTGATCTCGCCCAGGATCGCGGCGCCGCGCGCGCGGGCCGATTCCAGGCTCTCGACGATCAGCGCCGCCGCGCCGCCGCTGGGCACGAGCCCATCGCGGTTCGCATCGAAGGGGCGCGAGGCGCCAGCGGGATCATCCTCTTTCGTGCTGAACGCGCTGATGCCGTCGAAGCTGCCGAAGGCGTAGTTGTTCACCTCTTGAGCGCCGCCGCAGATCACCATGCGCTGCAGGCCCTGCTTGATCAGCAGGTAACCGATGCCGATGGCGTGCGACCCGCTCGCGCATGCGCCGCTCAGCGTGAAGTTGATGCCCTTGAGCTTCAGTATCGTGCTCAGGTTCATCGTCACCGTGCAGTTCATGCCCTGGAAGATGGCGCCGGACCCCACCAGCGTGGTGTCCTTCTTCTTGCGGATGGTATCCACCGATTCCATGACAGCCAGTGCGCTGCTGTCATTCCCGAAGATGATGCCCGCTTCGTTGGCCTCGAGCCATGCGCGATCGATGCCGGCCTGCGCCATGGCCTGCTCGGTGGCGGCGAAGGCGTAATAGGCCTGCTCAGCCATGCCGATGCGCTCACGGCGCGTCAATCGGCTCTTCAGGTCCGGCATGGGCACCATGCCCGTGAGCGCGCTGCGGTAGCCCATGTCCTTGCGCTCCTGCGAGAAGCCCACGCCCGATCGGCCTGCTCGCAGTGAGGCTTCCACTTCCTGCAGGCTGGTGCCCAAGCAGCTCCATAGCCCCATGCCCGTGATGACGACGCGCTGTTCCATCATGAATGAAGGCCTCCGTTCACGTGGATCACTTCGCCGGTGATGTAGGATGCGCCAGGCGACGCTAGGAAGCTCACTACTGACGCTACTTCCTCCGGCGTGCCGAACCGGCCCATCGGCACCAGGCTCTTCAGCTGGTCCACCGGCAGGCCCTTGGTCATGTCGCTTTCGATGAAGCCGGGCGCCACAGCGTTGACAGTGATGCCGCGCTTCGCCACTTCCTGGGCCAATGATCGCGTGGCGCCGATCACTCCGGCCTTGGCGGCTGAGTAGTTCGCCTGCCCGGGTACTCCCTTGGCCCCGCTCAGCGAGACCACGTTGATGATGCGCCCCCCGCGCTGACGCACGAATCCTTGCAGCAGCGCCGTGGTCACGTTGAAGAAGCCGTTCAGGTGGGTATCGATCACGGCGTGCCAGTCCTCGGGCTTCATGAACACGAGCAGGTTGTCGCGGGTGATGCCCGC
>JAEUSX010000082.1 GCA_016788405.1 Flavobacteriales bacterium | reverse complement strand
CTTCAACCGGTGCCAGCGCTCGGCCATGGCCGTGCGATAGCCTTCGCGGATCTCGGCCGGATGCGCCTTCACTTGCTGGCCGGTCTCCATGTCGACGAAGGTGTACGGGCGGTCGGGGATCTCCAGCTCCAGTTCACGCTTGCGATCCACCACATGGAAGAGGATGATGTCGTGCTTGTTGAAGCGCAGATGCTGCAGGGCGTCGAAGACCTCGGCTTCCCGGTCGGCCTCATCCAGCATGTCGCTGAGGATCACCACCAGGCTGCGCCGATGCGCGCGCTGGGCGATTTCGTGCAGCGCTTCCACCAAGCCGGTGCGCTGTCCGCGCGACGGTGCTTCGGCGGCGAGCAGGCCTTCGAGCTGGGTCATCAGGAAGCGCAGGTGGGCGGCATTGCTCCGGGTGCGCTCGTTCAATCGCACATGCTCAGCGAAGACGGTCAGGCCCACGGCATCGCGCTGCTTGCGCAGCAGTTGGATGAACGCCGCCGCGGCATGCACGGCGAATTCGACCTTGCTGAACTCCTGCACCTCGCTCTTCTCCGGGAAATACATCGATGAGGAGGCATCGAGCACCAATTCGCAGCGCAGGTTGGTCTCCTCCTCGTACCGCTTCACGAAGAGCTTGTCGGTCCGGGCGTAGAGCTTCCAGTCGATGTGCCGCGTGCTCTCACCGCTGTTGTAAGCGCGGTGCTCGGCGAACTCGACGCTGAATCCGTGGAAAGGGCTCTTGTGCAGACCTGCCAGGAAGCCCTCCACCACCTGGCGCGCCTTGAACTCAAGGGCGCTCAGGGCTTGGATCTGGTCCTGTTGGATGGGCATTGGCGAGGAAGCGGGTCACCGGGGGGGGGAGGATCCCATGGGCAAAGAACGGGAAAGCCCCGGCCGCAGCCGAGGCTTCCCTTCACGTTGCTGGCGATCAAGCGAGCTGACCTTGAAGCTTCTGGTTCAGCTGGGCCTTGGGCACGGCGCCCACGCTGCGGTCAACCACCTCACCGTTCTTGAAGAACAGGATGGTGGGGATGCTGCGGATGCCGTACTTCATGCTGATGCCGGGGTTATTGTCCACGTTGAGCTTGCCGATGACGGCCTTGCCTTCGTACTCCGCGGCGAGTTCCTGCACCACGGGGCCCACCATGCGGCAGGGCCCGCACCATTCCGCCCAGAAATCGACCACCACGGGTTTGTCGCTCTTGAGGACGAGTTCTTCGAAGTTGCTGTCGGTGAATTCGAGTGCCATGTTCGTTGGTTGCGCTTTCGCGCTGCTGGTTTGCGTTTGCTGGTCGTTCCTTCTGCACGTCCCTTACATCAGGACTGCGGCGTCAAAGGTACCTCGGTCCTACGATCTCCTTGCCAGGGGGAATTCCACGACGATGTGTCAGTTCAACGTGTAGGACAGGTCAGCCATCCCATCCAATGCCAGAACCAGGTCCTCGGTGATCCCCACGCTCAGGCTCTTGCTGGGCAGGTCCACCGCCATGTTCTCGGCGGCGCTCACCAATTGCAGATTCACCTTGCACTTGCCGGGATGGGCCTTGATCAGCTGTCCAAGCTCACGGGTCAATTCGTCCGTGGCGCGATCCGCGTCGAGCTTCAGCGTGAGCTTGTTCATGTACTTCTCCCGAACGTCGCTGAGCAGCTCCATGCTGGTGATCTTGAATTCCATCTGCCCCTCATCGCGGCCCCAGGTGCGGGCCATGGCACGGCCTTTCACGAAGAGCAGCGCGCCTTGCTGCAGGTAGAGCTTGAAGCGCATGTAGTCCTCGCTGAAGAGCATGAAGTCGTGCGAGCCGAAATGGTCCTCCAGGCTCAACGACCCGAAGGGCTTGCCGCTCTTGGCGATGCGGTGCTCGGCTTTGGTGACGATGCCGGCGAAGGTGACATCACGCCCCTCCAGCGCTTTCAGGTCAGAAAGCTGCGACAGGTTGTGGTGGCACAGGTGCTTGATCTCCAGGCGGTGATCATCCAAGGGATGGCCGCTGAGGTAGAAGCCGATCACTTCCTTCTCGAAGTGCAGCTTCTCCAATGCGCTCCAGCCATCGATCTGCGGAATGGTCGGTTCGGGGATGCCCGCGCCTTCCACGGCATCGCCGAACATGTTCACCTGCGAGCTGTCGGCGCTGTCCTTGTGCTGCTGCCCGTAGCGCGTCAGCGTTTCCATCCAGGTGGGCTTGCCCTCGCCCGCGCTGTGGAAGAAGGTCGCGCGCTGGACCTTCAAGGAATCGAAGGCGCCGGCGTAGGCGAGGCTCTCCAGCGCTTTGCGGTTGGCGGCGCGCAGGTCCACGCGGCGCACCAGGTCGAAGATGCTCGTGAACGGCCCGTTATCGATGCGTTCCTTCACGATGGCGGCCACCGCGCTTTCGCCCACGCCTTTCACGGCGCCGAGCCCGAAGCGGATCTGCCCCTGCCTGTTCACGCTGAAGGCGAACTGGCTCTCGTTCACGTCCGGGCCGAGCACCTTGATGCCCATGCGACGGCATTCCTCCATGAAGAAAGTGACCTTGTCGATGCTGCTCTGCGAATGCGTGAGCACCGCGGCCATGAACTCGGGGCCGTAGTTGGCCTTGAGCCACGCGGTCTGGTAGGCCACGAAGGCATAGCAGGTGCTGTGCGATTTGTTGAAGGCATATTGCGCGAAGGCCTCCCAGTCGGTCCAGATCTTCTCGCACACCTTGGCATCGAGTCCCTTGGCGGCCGTGCCCTCGAGGAACTTGCCCTTCATCTTGTCCAGCGTGGCGCGGTCCTTCTTGCCCATCGCCTTGCGCAGCACGTCCGCATCGCCTTTGCTGAAGCCCGCGAGCTTCTGCGAGAGCAGCATCACCTGCTCCTGATACACCGTGATGCCGTAGGTCTCCTTCAGCAGGTCCTCCATCTCCGGGAGGTCGTACACGATCTTCTCCTGGCCATGCTTCCGCTTGATGAAGCTAGGGATGTACTCCAGCGGACCTGGCCGGTACAGCGCGTTCATGGCGATGAGGTCGCCGAATTGGTCGGCCTTCAGCTCGCGCAGGTACTTCTGCATGCCCGCGCTCTCGAACTGGAAGGTGCCGTTGGTCTCGGCGCGCTGATAGAGCGAGTAGGTCTTCGGGTCGTCGAGCGGGATGTTGTCGATGTCGACCTGGATCCCGTGGTTCTGGTCGATGAGGCGCAGCGCATCGCGGATGATCGTGAGGGTCTTGAGCCCGAGGAAGTCCATCTTGATCACGCCGGCATCCTCGATCACCTTGCCGTCGTACTGCGTGAGCAGCAGTGCCGATTCCTTGGATGTGCACACCGGGATGATCTCGGTCAGGTCGCTCGGCGCGATGATGATGCCTGCCGCGTGCACACCGGTGCCGCGCACGGAGCCTTCGAGCTTCTCCGCCGCGTTGAGCACATCGCTGGTGAGCTCGCCGCTCTCGAGGATCTCGCGCAATTGCTTCACGCCCGCGATCTCGTCGGCGCCCAGGTTCTCCTTCGCCTTCAGGCTGTCGGCGCCGTCGAGCGGCGCGCGCAGCACGCGGCATAGTTCGATGCCTGGACGCTCGGGCACCAGCTTCGCGAGGCGGTCCGCTTCGTTCAGCGGGAGGTCCATCACGCGCGCCACGTCGCGTATGCTGCTCTTCGCGGCCATGCTGCCGTACGTGACGATTTGCGCCACCTGGTTCTGGCCGTACTTCTGCACCACGTAGTCGATCACCTTCTGGCGGCCTTCATCGTCGAAGTCCGTATCGATATCGGGCATGCTCTTGCGGTCCGGGTTGAGGAAGCGCTCGAAGAGCAGGTCGTACTTGATCGGGTCGATGTTGGTGATGCCGATGCAATAGGCCACCGCGCTGCCCGCCGCGCTGCCACGGCCCGGGCCGATCAGCACCCCGATGTCGCGGCCGTGGTTGATGAAGTCCTGCACGATGAGGAAGTAGCCCGCGAAGCCCATCGTCTTCACCGTGAAGAGCTCGAAGTCGAGGCGCTCTTTCACCTTCGGGTCCAGCGAGTCGATGCCTCCATTGCCTTCACCCAGCCAGCGCTTGATGGCGCCTTGATAGGTGAGGTGCTTGAGGTACTCGTCCTGATCCGAGAAGCCTTCGGGCAATCGGTAGTTCGGCAGCAGGATGTCCTTCTTCAGCTTCAGCGGCTCGACCTTGTCGACGATGAGGTTCGTGTTGTCCAGGGCCTCGGGCAGATCGGCGAAGGCCTCCTGCATCTGCGCCGTGGTCTTGAAGAAGAACTGGTCGTTGGGGAAGCCGAAGCGCTTTCCCTTGGTGCTCGCGTCCTCGTCCGTGGCGATGGGCGTGCTCTGCTTCTCGCCGGTGTTCACGCACAGCAGGATGTCATGCGCGTTGCTGTCCGACTGGTCCACGTAGTGGCTGTCGTTGCTGGCGATGATGGGCACCTTGTATTTGCGCGCCCAGTCCACGAGCACGGCGTTCACCTTGTCCTGCTCGGGCATGCCATGGCGCTGGAACTCGATGTAGTAATCCTCGCCGAAGAGGTCGAGCCACCACTTGAATTCGGCTTCGGCCTTCGAGAGGTCGCCGTCGCCCGCGCGCATGATCGCCTGCGGCACGCTCGCGCCCAGGCAGCAGGTGGTGGCGATGAGCCCCTCATGGTATTGCTGGATCAGCTCCTTGTCGATGCGCGGGTACTTGCTGTAGAAGCCCTCCATGTACCCGAGCGAGCAGAGCTTGCTCAGGTTCTTGTAGCCCTGCGCATTCTTGGCCAGCAGCAATTGGTGGAAGCGCTGGTCCTTGTCCTCGCGCGTGAATTGCTTCTTGTGCCGGTCGGCCACCAGGTAGAACTCGCAGCCCACGATCGGCTTCACCTTCGGCGTGCCGTCCTCGTTCTTGTGCTTGCCGGCTTCGGCCACGAACTTGAACACCCCGAACATGTTGCCGTGATCGGTGATGGCCAGCGCGGGCTGGCCATCCTTCGCGGCTTTCTTGTACAGCGCGGGAATGGCGGCGGCGCCATCCAACAACGAGAACTGGGTGTGGACGTGGAGGTGGGAGAACTTCATGGCCGGAGCGCGAAACTACCGGAGGTGAAGTGGGGTGTGATGAAGCAGTTTTCCACGATCACCGGTATTCCCCATCCCGGATCTCGGGATGTGTAAATGACCGGATTGATCCTCGAACACCGTTGAGGGGACGAATGCATCAGACGCAGGATCACCTTTTGAGCCTTGTTCGCTTGCGTTCATCGGATGGGCGTTGAACAGGCACGGATGTCATCCCTGTCGTCTTGCTCCGTCTTTCAAGCTCAAGCCGTGCTCACCCCCGGCGCCTAGCTTTGGCGGCAAACCTCACCGCATGGATGTGATGGGCTTCATCGCCGACAACATGGGCCACTTCGCCCCGCAGGACATCGCCCTGTTGCTCTTCCAGATGCTGGTGGCGGCGCTGTTGGGCGCCTTTCTGGCCCGTGTGGGCGGTCGGCTTCCCGCCGAGGGCATGCGCGAACTGGCCCTGTGGGGCGCAGCGTCCGCGCTGGGCGCTGGGCTCGTTGGCGCTCAACTTCCGTTGGCCGTGCTGCTGCTGGCCTTCGCGGTGCTGGTGCGCGGCGGTGAGTCATCGCGCACGCACCAGGTGCTGCGCTTCGGTGCCATGGTGATGGGTCTGGGCTGTGGCCGTGAGCTTATCCCGACCGTCATCGTGGGCGTGCTCTTCGTTCTGGTAGCACGCTGGGCCTTCGCGCCTCGGGGCTGAGGAAGGATGCTCGGATCGAATGCGCATAGCCGTCCGCTCATCGTGCTCACAGCATGCGCGATGATGTGCGCCGTGCTGTGCGCCATGATCCCCGGGCCGGTGCAGCCGCCACACCCGGAGAAGGAAGGCAACGTGCCGGCAATCTCACCGGCCAATGCCTACCAGGAGGAGGGAATTGAAGTGCGCATTCGATCAGAAGAAGGCCAGGCGCTTTGGGTCGCCACGGACAACCGTCTCAAGCAGTCATCAAGTCACGGAAGCGACTATACGCTGAAGGCGCATGCTGACATGCGTAACGCGACGCGTGCGCTGGCCACGCCGACCGCGATCCAGTGGCGGCATCCGCGTCCGGGACTGCCCGCAGCCATGGTGGTGCGCGCGGCGCAAGGGCGCGGGCCGTACGCCATGCGCACGTACTTGTTCGAGCGACATGCGCTTCCGGTGGTCTCCATCAGCACTGATCCGGACGGCGTTCTCGGCGCGGCCGATGGCATCGCGGTGCCGGGAGAAGGCATCCTGCGATTGCCCACCTCGGTGCAGCGGACCTTCGCCAACGATCCGAAGTGGTGGAAGTACCCCGGCAATTACCACGGGCGTGGGAAGGAGTGGGAGCGCGAGGCGCGGATCCAACTCATCGGCACGGATGGCGAGGAGATCCTGCAGGCCGACG
>JAEUSX010000081.1 GCA_016788405.1 Flavobacteriales bacterium | reverse complement strand
GAGTGCGCGCCTGAAGGCGGCGCTTTCCACCAGATCCGCGCGCAACTGGCGGCGTGGGGCCACCCCATCAAGGGCGATGTGAAGTACGGCGCGCGGAGAGGGGAGAAGGATCGGAGCATCGCGCTGCATGCGCGGAGCGTGAGATTCAAGCATCCGTTCACGGGAAAAGAACAGAGTGTCGAGGCCGCGGCGCCGCCCTCCGGCATCTGGCTCCCGCTCACCGCATCAGCGGGTCTTGCTGCTTCGATGTGAGCGGCTACCTTGCCGCTCATGAAGCGACTGATACTTCCGATCGCCTGGTGCATCGCATGCGGGGCGCATGCGCAAGTGCTCATCAGCGATTCCTTGCTCGAATCGTACACCATCGCGGAACTCGCGGCTCAAGGCATCTCCGGGGCGGACAACGATATTGAGACGTACCGTGTGGTGTATCACACCGTCGATCCCTTCGGGGCGCCCACCATCGCAAGCGCGGCCGTATCACTGCCCGTGAACACCTCGTGCGTGCATGCCCTGGCAGCTTACATGCACGGCACCATCCTGAATCGCGAGGATGTGCCCTCGCGGCTCAACGATGAGATCGTCGTGGCCAATTACCTGAGCGCGTTCCGCTACGTGGCCGTGCTTCCCGATTACCTCGGCCTCGGCGACAGCCCTGGACCGCATCCATACATGCACGCGGCGAGCGAGGCCACCGCCTGTCGCGATGCGCTCCGCGCCGCGCGCGAGCTATGCGCCTTGAAGGGCGTTGACCTCAATGGGCAGGTCTTCCTCACGGGTTATTCGCAAGGCGGCCACGCGTGCATGGCCACGCACCGCCTGCTGGAGCAGCAGCACAGCGATGAGTTCCAGGTCACCGCTGCCGCGCCGTGCAGCGGGCCCTATGACGCCAGCGGCGTGCAAGCTGGAGTGATCATCGCCGATCAGCCTTATCCGGCGCCGTACTACCTGCCCTACGTGCTGCTGTCCTATGGCCACGTCTATCCCTGGCTCTACGATGATGTCAGCGAGATCATCGTCGAGCCATTCGCCACGCAGTTGCCTCCGCTCTTCCAAGGCAACAACGGATCGGGCGTCGTGGACGACATCATGCCCGTGGTGCCGAACCAGATCCTCGTGCCTTCGATGCTGCAAGCCTTCATCGATGAGCCGGATCATCCGTTCCGCGTGGCGCTGCGCGACAACGATGTGTACGACTGGACTCCTCAAGCCCGGCTGCGCATGTTCTATTGCGATGCCGATGGGCACGTCTTCTACCAGAACAGCATCGTGGCGCGCGACACGATGCTGGCCAATGGAGCGGCCGATGTGCAGGCCATCAACGCTGGCCTTGGCCTGGACCATGGTGGCTGCGCCTTCCCGGCCTTGCTCATGGCCAAGGGCGTCTTCGATGCGCTGCAATGGGACTGCAGCGGGATCGGTGTGCCGGAGCAGCCGCAGGCGGATTGGACCATCGCACCGAATCCGGCGCATGATCGCGTAAGGTTCACGAGCTCTCACTTGGCGCCTGGGCCGATCGTGTGGCGACTCCTGTCAAGCGACGGACGCTTGTGCGCGACTGGTACGTCGAGCGATTCGGAAGTCGCATTCGGCCAGCGAAGCAGCGGCATGTACATCATCGAGCTAACGACGCGCGGAACAACGGATAGGATGCCCTTGTTGATCGTTCAGCCCTGATCCTCACATCGGATCCACATCCGCCATCAATTGCACGGCTCTGTGCTCAGGCTGCGCGAACACGCGATCGATGCACTCGCGGACGAAGAGCTTCTCTTCATGGTGCGCTGATCGGCGCAGCTTCACGAGCAGGTTGCGGAGGTGGCGGTCCTTCACCCAGGCCACGGCAGGGATATCGGGCCCGAGCACGCGCTCGCCGAGGCGCTCGCGCAGCACGGTGGCCAGATCGCCGGCGGCGGCGGCCACGCGCTCCTCGCTGCGGTGCTTCAGCGAGAGCGCGAGCACGCGCATGAAGGGCGGATAGCCATGCGCGCGGCGGTGCTCCAATTCGCGCTGGTGGAAGCCCTCCACATCGTGCCGCACCACCAGGTCGAGGATGGGATGACGCGCCTCGTAGGCCTGGATGATCACGTTACCGGGCTTGTCCCTGCGGCCTGAACGACCGGCCACCTGCGCCATCAGCTGGAAGGCGCGCTCGTGCGCGCGGAAGTCGGGGAAGCGCATGAGGCTGTCGGCGCTGAGGATGCCCACGGTGCTCACCTGGTCGAAGTCAAGTCCCTTGGTCACCATCTGCGTGCCCACGAGGATGTCGATGGCGCCCTGGGCGAAGCCGGTGAGGATGCGGTCCAGCGCCTGCCTGCCGCGCACCGTGTCCTGATCCATGCGGGCGATGCGCGCCTCTGGGAAGACCTCGGCGAGCTCCTCCTCGACCTTCTCCGTGCCGAAGCCGATCATGCGCAGGCGGTTGCTGCCGCATTGCCCGCATTGCGTGGGCGGCGGGTAGGTGCGCCCGCAATAGTGGCAGCGCAGCTGGTGCAGCTTCTTGTGGTACGTGAGGCTCACATCGCAGTGATCGCAGTGGGGCACCCAGGCGCAGCTCTCGCATTGCCACACGGGCACGTAACCGCGCCGGTTCTGGAAGAGGATGGCTTGTTCGCGCTTCTTCAGCGCGGCGTCGATCGCATCGATCAGCGGCTGGCTGAAATGGCCGCGCATCTGCTTGCGCCGTGCCGCATCGCGCAGGTCCACGATGCTGATGGCGGGCATGGCCACATCGCCGTAGCGGGTGAGCAGTTCGGCATAGGCGTATTTGCCGCTCTGCGCGTTGTAGCGGCTCTCGAGGCTGGGCGTGGCCGAGCCGAGCAGCGTCTTCGCGCGGTGCAGGGAGGCGAGCACGATGGCCATGTCGCGCGCGTGGTAGCGCGGCGCGGGCTCGTGCTGCTTGTAGCTGGGGTCATGCTCCTCGTCCACGACCACCAGGCGCAGGTCCTTGTACGGCAGGAAGAGCGCCGACCGCGCGCCCACGATGATCGGCGGGGCGCTTTCGCCGCGCGCCATGCGCATCCACAGCGCGGCGCGCTCGTGGGGCGCCATGCGGCTGTGGTACACCGCGATGCGCTCACCGAAGCGCGCGCGCAGCCGCTCGATGATCTGCGCCGTGAGCGCGATCTCCGGCAGCAGGTACAGCACTTGTCCGCCATCGTGCACGGCCTCGTCGATCAGGGTGGTGTAGAGCTCGGTCTTGCCTGATGAGGTGACACCGCGCAGCAACGCCACCTCCTTTGTCCGCAGTCCTTCGCGCACGTTGCTGAGCGCTTCGGCTTGCGCGGCGGAGAGCCGCGGCGCGTCCTTGCCGAGCGCTGCTGGCGCTGGCACGCCGGCCTCGCGCTCGTACAATTCGAAGAGTCCTTTCTCCACGAGCGGCTTCAGCGCGGCGGGTGAGGAGTTGCTGAGGTGCAGGAGCTTGTTCTTCTCCACTTCGAACGGCGCATCGCTCATGCAACGGCTCAGCTCCACGTAGCGCATGAGCAGGTGCAGCTGCTTCGGCGCCTTCTTCTCCAGTCGGTCGAACCACTGGTGCAGCGCCTCTTCGCTCTGCGCTGCTGCGCTGAGCTTCACATACGTCACCGTGCGCGGCTTCCACGCTTCGCGCAACTCCTCCTCCACGATCACCACCCCTTCATCGATCAAGCGTTTGATCGCGGGCATGGGATCCTTCAGGCCGAGCAGCTCGCCGGCCTCCTTCATGCTCAAGGCCTCACGTTCCACCAGCGCGTCGATCAAGGCGCCCGAGCGATCAGCGCGGCGTGGCTCATCGGCGATGAACGGATTGACGATGATGCGCGTCTCGCTGCTCAGTGTGAGCTGCCCGGGCAGCGCGGCGATCATCACTTCGCCCAGCGTGCACAGATAGTGCTCGGCGATGCGCTCCCAGAGCAGGAACTGCTCTTCAGTGACGATCGGTGCTTCATCGATCACGGAGAGGATCTCTCGAGCGGCGGTCGCAGGGGCATCCTCATGCACGCCGCGCACCAGGCCGCCATATAGCTTGCCGCCACGGCCGAAGGGCACCGCCACGCGCATGCCCGGACGCACGTCGCTTCCAGTCGGGATCCGGAAGGTGAATCGGCCCGGCACGGCCAGTGGCAGGATCACGTCAGCGAAGGCCATCACGGGCAAAGGTGCGCAGCGGTCTTCGTCATGGAGGTGTCAGGGTTGCGCGTGGAGCCATTGATCGGACAGCGATTCGATCGGACGCGCCGTCTATGGGGCATGGCAAGCAAGGACGAACGCAGGATGATGGAGCAGCCGGATGCCTCAACGAAGGCATCGGCCTACGATCTGGCCACGCCGCTCTGGAGCCGTTACTACAAGGCGATGCGGAAGCGGATCCGGTTCCCGCGCTACTACAAGCGCGCGTTGAACTGGTAGCGATCGCACAGGAGCTTGTTGGCGATGCAGCACCGACATCGGGACGCGCCGGTGGGCGCCCGGTATTTTCACCGCCCATGAGCGCCAACGTACGCGGCACCGCCACCGCGATCCTGATCCTCGGCGGGCTCTTCTTCCTCTTCGGCTTCGTCACCTGGCTGAACGGACCGCTGATCCCTTTCATGCGCATCGCGTGCGAGCTCTCTGATTTCGAGGCCAGCATCGTGGTGCCTTTCGCCTTCTATGCCAGCTATTTCGTGATGGCGCTGCCGGCCTCCATGGTGCTGAAGCGGACGGGCATGAAGAACGGCATGGCCCTAGGCCTTGCGGTGATGGCGGCGGGCGCTTTTCTTTTCATCCCCGCTGCGCACATGCGCTCGGCGGGCCTGTTCCTCACGGGTTTCTTCACCATCGGCACCGGGTTGGCGCTGCTGCAGACCGCCAGCAATCCGTACGTGACAGTGGTGGGGCCCATCGAGAGCGCGGCGAAGCGGATCAGCATCATGGGCATCTGCAACAAGCTCGGCGGCATCGTGGCTCCGTTCATCCTGGGCGCATTGATCCTGGTGAATGCCGACCAGCTCAAGGCCGAACTGCTCACGGTTGATGGCGATGCCCGGTCAGCACTGCTCGACGCGCGTGCACGACTCGTCGTGGTGCCTTACGCGGTGCTCGGTGCGGCGCTGTTGCTGGCCGCTGTACTCATCCGGCTTTCCCCCTTGCCACCGCTTCAAGAGGAGGTGGAATCGACAAATGCGCGGTCCTCTTCGGTCTTCAAGCACCCTCAGTTGCTTCTGGGCGTGGCCGCGCTGTTCGTGTACGTATGGGCCGAAGTCCTCGCCGGAGACAGCATACCGGTTTACGCGGAGCGCTTGGGCACGCCACTCGATGTGGCCAAGACACTGACCAGCGTCACGCTCATGGCCATGCTGGTGGGTTATGTGGTCGGCATCGCGCTGATCCCTCGGTTCCTGTCGCAGCGCTGGGCCCTGGCCCTTTCGGCGGCCGTGGCGTGCGTGACCGTGGCCGGCGTATTGATGGCCGATGTGACCGCTACAGCGCGTTTCCCTTTGCTGGATCTGGGTTCCTTCGAGGTGCGCTGGACGGAGCTTCCTGTTACAGTGCTGCTGGTGGCATTGCTGGGCTTGGGCAACGCGCTCATGTGGCCCGCCATCTGGCCATTGGCGGTCGATGGGATCGGATCCGCCTTGAAGACGGGCTCGGCCTTGTTGATCATGGCGATCCTCGGCGGTGCGCTCGCGTTGCCGGCATGGACGGCCATGAGCGCCGGCGCGATGGCCGATGCATCACTCTCAGTTGAAGCGAAGGCGGCAGCCACGCAGCAGGCCTATTGGCTGCTCCTGCCGTTCTACCTCTTCATCGGGTGGTACGCCCTGCAGGGCTCCCGTTTGCGCGCGTCCAGTGACCGCTAGGCTCACGGTGTTGAAAACTGGGTCATGCCCATCCGGGCAACCGGGAGCAGCGATCCTACTTTCGGCTCCGCAACTCCCATCCATGTCACCAGTGTCCTACTCACGCATTCCCGCGCTGCTGCCGGGATTAGCCCTGCTGCTGCTCGCATCGTGCGGCGGCAATCAACAAGGCGAGACCCCCGGTGCCGATACGCTCACTGTCTCCGAGGCTCCCAAGGAGTCGGAGATCATCGGCGTGGGCGGCAAGTTCTTCAGCGTGCCCTCGCCCATGCAGGCTGCCATGGCCATCAAGGAGGCCGGCCTCAAATACCAGAAGGACCTCACCATTCCCTTGGAGAAAGGCGATGCGGCCACCGCTCGCATGGCCCAGGCCCTGATGCTCGGCGCTTACGGCGCTGACATGTCGTACAGCACGGTGCACAAGGACGGGCAGCGCGCGCTGGCCACCTTGGAGAGCATCGAGAAGCTCGGGGCGAAGCTGGAGCTGAGCAATGCGTTCGACAAGGCGCTGGTGGAGCGGTTCAAGGCCAACATGGGGAGCGAGGACAGCCTGATGCGTTTCAGTGGCATGGCATTCCGCGCGGCGGATCAATACCTGAAGAGCAACGACGCCCTGGACGTGAGCGCATGGGTGCTGGCCGGCGGCTGGATCGAAGGGATGCACCTCACCCTCGCCGACCCCGCCGCGGCGAAGAATTCGAAATTGGTGGCCCGCATCGGGGAGCAGAAAGGGACCTTGGATGGCGTTCTCGCGCTGGTGGATGGCAGCAACACCGAAGGCCAGAGTAATGCATTGCTCGTCGGTCTGAAGGAGCTGCGCAGCGCGATGGAGGCGGTGAAGACCACGTACGTCTACGAACCGCCGGTGACCGACGCCGCGGCGAAGACGACCTACATCAACAGCAAGAGCACGGCGGAGGTGAGCCCCGAGCAGCTCTCGGCCATCGCAGCCAAGGTGGCCGCCCTCCGCAACCTGATCCTTTCCTGAACATGATCCGCATCCTCACCGCACTCGTTTTCGTTGCTGCTGCAAGCACAGCCTCGGCCCAAGGCATCTGCCAGGGCATCGCCGACCGCTGCGAGAAGCACATCACCTCCAACTACATCCCCGACGGCCAGTTCTACCGCGCGCTGCTCCAAGGCGATGAGATCGCGGAGTTCAACCTCACGCTTTTCGGGGGCACCACGTACCGCATCGCTGCGTGCAGCGGCGAGACCGATGGCAATCTGGTGTTCAGCGTCTACGACACCTCCAAGGAGCGCAACCTGCTCTTCACCAACAAGGACCACGTGAATGCTCCCTACTGGGACTTGGCCATCGCCAGCACCCTGGATGTCGCCGTGGAGGCGGTCCTGGATCCGAGCAAGGCCGGGAGCGGCTGCGCCGTGATGCTGATCGGCTTCAAGCGCTGAGCATTCACCCCGGAACCTTTCGGCGCCCTTCTCGTTGAGAGGGGCGCTCTTTTTGGGACCTTTTCGATCCCGGGGGAGAGTCGTGCATGAGCGAGAAGATCCTCAAGGCCCTGCTGCAACTGTTCGCCATCATCGCCAAAGGCGAGGGCGTTGAGCTGGGCGCGCGGCCATTGAACGCGGCGATCCTCGAGCGATTCCTCCGCAAGCAATTCAGCCCGGAGACGGCGGCCGCCCACATGGCGCGGTACCAGGCCTTCGTGCGGTCATTCCACGGCAGCAGCGCCGGCCGGGCGACGCGCAAACGCACGTCGCTCAATTCGGTGAAGGTGCTGAAGATCTGCACCCAGGTGAATGAGGAATTGAACCAGCGCCAGAAGTTCGTGGTGCTGCTCCATCTGCTCGAGTTCATCTACGCCGACGGGGAGGTGTCCCAGCAGGAGGACGAGTTCGTCAGCATCGTCTCCGAGACCTTCAACATCGCCCCGGCCGATTTCGCCCGTTGCAGGGCCTTCGTCTGCGCCAAGGAGGCCCAGCGCCTCGATGCGGAGCAGATGCTCTACATCAACGGGGCTCCGACGGCAGGATTCATGGCCGCGAAGCACCTGCATGCGCATGGGCTGGAAGGCGAGGTGCGCGTGCTCCATGTGCCCAGTGTGCAACTCTATGTGATGAGCTATGCTGGCGGGGAGGAGCTATTGCTGAACGGCCAGCGTGTGGGCCCCGGTGGCCACCATGTGCTGGAGAACGGCAGCAGCGTGCGTCCGCCCAGCGGCGTGCCCATCTATTACAGCGACATCCTGCAAGCCTTCATGAGCAAGCAGGACCGCCCGCGCATCGTGTTCCGTGCGGATGCCATCGAGTACGCCTTCCCCAACGGCCGCATCGGCCTGCATGAACTGCACCTGGCCGAGACGAGCGGCAAGCTGATCGGCATCATGGGTGGCAGCGGCAGCGGCAAGAGCACCTTGCTCAACCTGCTCAACGGCAATCTGGTGCCTACCAAGGGGCGCGTCACCATCAATGGGATCGATGTGCATCGCGAGCGTGATCGCATCCGCGGGGTGATCGGCCACGTGAGCCAGGACGACCTGCTCATCGAAGAGCTCACCGTTTTCCAGAACCTCTTCTTCAACGCGAAGCTGAGCTTCGGCGACCTGAACGATGCGCAGGTGACGGAGCGCACCTTGCGCATGCTGCATGCCCTTGGGCTCTATGAGACCAAGGACCTCAAAGTGGGCAGCCCGCTCGAGAAGACCATCAGCGGAGGACAGCGCAAGCGCCTCAACATCGCCCTGGAGCTTATCAGGGAGCCCAGCGTGCTCTTCGTCGATGAGCCCACCAGCGGTCTCAGCTCGCGCGATAGCGAGAACATCATGGACCTGCTGAAGGAGCTCGCCTTGAAGGGCCGGGTGATCTTCGTGGTGATCCATCAGCCCTCGTCCGAGATCTTCAAGTTGTTCGACCGCCTGCTGCTCATGGATCAGGAAGGCCATCCGGTGTACTACGGCGACCCCGTCGACGCCGTGGTGTACTTCAAGCGCGTGACCGGGCAGGTGGACAGCGATCAGGGGCAATGCCTGGCCTGCGGCAATGTGAACCCGGAGCAGATCTTCGACATCCTGGAAGCGCGGCTCGTTGATCAGTACGGCAATGAGACGGATCAGCGCCGCATCAGCCCCGATGCCTGGAATGAAGTGTTCCGCGCGCAGATGGAGGTGCGTGTGGCCCAGGTTCCGGATGAGACGACCGTTCCCACCAGCACCTTCGCCATCCCGGATCGCATACGCCAGCTCAAGGTCTACTTCAAGCGCGACCTGCTGAGCAAGCTGGCCAATCGGCAATACGTCCTCATCAACGTGCTGGAAGCGCCCGTGCTGGCGCTCTTCATGTCCTTCTTCCTGCGCTATTCGGCTCAGGGCGAATACGTGTACCGTGCGAACGAGAACCTCCCGCAATACCTCTTCATCGCGGTGATCGTGGCGCTCTTCCTCGGCCTTACCGTGAGCGCGGAGGAGATCCTGAGGGACCGCAGGATACTGGCGCGCGAGAAATTCCTCGACCTCAGCTGGCTCAGCTACCTGGCCAGCAAGCTCGGCATCCTGTTCATGATCTCCGCCCTTCAAACGGGACTGTTCGTGCTGGTCGCCAACTCCGTGCTGGGCATCGAATCGCTCGGCTGGGCGCATTGGCTGGTGCTATTCAGCACGAGCTGCTTCGCCAACGCGCTGGGCCTGAATGTGAGCGCGACCTTCCAGAGCGCCAAGGTGATCTACATCCTGATCCCGGTGCTCATCATCCCGCAGCTGCTCTTCAGCGGCATCATCGTGAAATTCGATCGGCTGCATCCGGTCTTCGCCTCCGAGAAGAGCGTGCCCTGGATCGGCAATGTGATGGCCAGCCGGTGGGCCTATGAGGCATTGGCGGTGACGCAGTTCAAGGAGAATCCGTACGAGCGCGAGTTCTATGGGTTCGACCAGCGGATGAAGACCGCGAATTGGAAGAAGGACCTCTGGCTCGGTGAGCTGCGCAACCGCGTGGATGGCTTGCGCCAGGAGCTGGCCAAGGCTGATCCGGACCAAAGGTCGATCGACGGTGATCTGCGCTTGTTGCGCGCAGAATTGGAGCGGGAGCGCGCGGAGCTCGCCGGGTTCCAGCCGCCGACCATCGGAGTGCTCACGCCGGCGAACGCACCTGCCATGCTGGACAGCATCACGGCGTCGCTCGATGTGCTCACGCGGCATTACCGGGCCGTGTACAAGGACGCTGAGCGCGGCAAGGAGCGCCGCATCGCGGAGCTCACCGCCACTGATTCATCGCGCGGGGCGTATTTCAACCTGTTGGACCGCTATCGCAACGATGG
This sequence comes from Flavobacteriales bacterium, assembly GCA_016788405.1. Taxonomy (GTDB): domain Bacteria; phylum Bacteroidota; class Bacteroidia; order Flavobacteriales_F; family PHOS-HE28; genus PHOS-HE28. Next base: position 8,329 of record JAEUSX010000081.1, on the reverse strand, counting down.
TCTCGCGGACATCGTGACCAACAAGAACGATCTGCGCATGATCGTGGAGAGCAAGGGAGAGCTGGTGCGCAAGAGCGACCCTGTTTACATGGAGCCCCGCGCAGGCGGCTTCCTCGCCGCGCATTTCTACGCGCCTTCCAAGAATCTGGCGGGCGTGCGCATGAGCACGCTCGCGGGCAATGTGATCATGCTTTGGCTGATGACAGTGCTGCTCTGCGCGGCCCTGCACTTGGAGGTTTTCCAGAAGCTGGGCCGGCTGCTTCCGGCACGGATGCGCGGTTAAGGGCTATTCGCCGCCGACCTCCGCGATCTGGATCATCTTGAACGGGATATTGATGATCCCCGAGTAATCCTCTCCGGCTTCCAGCATGTCCTCGTCGTCCGCCTCGTAGTGCCAGAGGACGGTGACCTCGTTGCCAGCCGCACGCACGGACTCCAGGCGCTTGAACAGGTCGAGGATGCACTTGCTCGAACTGGTGTTGAAGTACTCCAGCTGCACGTGGAGCGCGGTCTTCGGGCAGGCCTGCCGGCCGTAGCGTTCGATCCAGTCGATCAACGGCTTGTAGAAGTCGATGCTGTTCTCGGGGATGGAGCGGCCTTTGAGCTCCAGAAGGCCGGTGGCAGGGTCGAAGCGCACATGCGGGGTCTTGGGGCTGCCTTCGAGGAAGAGCGGTTCCATGGTGGGCGGTGCTAGGTGTTCACGTTCACGTTGAGACTGAAGAAAGCGTTGTCCTTATCGTACGGGACGAAGGCGTACTCGAGCTTGCCTCCGCTGCGCCGGGCGATGTCGATCATGCCCAGTCCGCCGCCGCCCACCTGGGAGTATTGCCCATCGGAGAGCTTGGCGCGGTACCATTCGCGCAGGGCCTCGGCATCGAGCGAGTTGATGCGGTCCAGATGGCTCTTGAGCTGGGACACATCGCTGCCGCGCATGAAGTTGCCCGTGAGCACGGAATAACCCTTGTCCGTTCGCGCGATCATCACCACTCCGTGCGGCTCATCGGTGCGTTCCACGCCTTCGGTCGAAGCCCGCAGATGACCGTTGTGATGGAAGAGGTTCTGAAGGCATTCCACCACCACGTTGAAGACGCGCTTGCGAGCGCGCGCATCAGGCTCGATGCCATCTAGCTTGCGTTCGATCAGGCCCAGCAGCACCGTGATCAGTTCCGGGGAGAGCCCGCCCTTGAAGGAGAGCATGACCCGGTGCTTCTCCAATTCATCGTAGAGGTCGTGTACGCGGTCGAGCAGGTCGGCCATGAGCAGAGCGTGTTCCAGACAAAGCAAGGCGCGGCGCCTGTGGCGGCCCCGGTCGGTTCGGGCTGAGTTATCCACGCGGGGCTGTGAGCCGGTGCAGGGCGCCCTCTACTTTCGCTGCCGAGCATGGGCTGGTACACGCGTTGGTTCGGCACTCCGTACTACAAATTGCTGTACGGCCATCGCGATGACGCTGATGCTGCGGCATGGGTGGAGGCAATCATCGGCCGCTGGCAGCTGGAACCGGGAGCCAACGTGCTGGATCTGGCCTGCGGCCGTGGCCGCCATGCCCGGCACCTGGCCGGATCGGGCATGCGGGTCACCGGGCTGGACATTTCAGCGGAGAGCATCAGCGAGGCGAGGATCGCGGCGCCCGCTGCGCGCTTCCTGGTGCATGACATGCGCGAACCGTTGAAAGGCGAGCGGTTCGACGCGATCTGCTGCCTCTTCACGAGCATGGGCTACTTCGATGAACTGGCGGATGATCAGCGGGTGCTCGATGCCGTCAAAGAGATGCTCACGCCAGGAGGCCGTTTCGTGCTCGATTTCATGAATACACCGTTGGTGCTGAGCGAGCTGGTTCCCGAGGAAGAGGTCGAAGCCGGGGGCGTGGCCTTCAGGATCACGCGGTGCCTGGAGGGCGATGTGCTGGTGAAGCGCATCGTGGCGATGGAGGGCGCGCGCGAACATCGCTTCGAGGAGCGCGTGCAAGCGCTGCTGCCCGATCAGATCGAGGAGATGGCCGTGCGTGCCGGACTCGTCATCGAGGACCGCACCGATGGCCCGGAGCTCCATCCGTTCGACCCCGCCCGTTCGCAACGTTTCGTTCTTTGGACCCGGAAACCGATCGCATGACCTTCGCTGTCGCACTCCTCTTCTTCGCCCTGCCGATGACGGCTGGCATCGTGGTGCGCTCGCTCGGGCCCGACCGCAAATGGCTGCGCCTGCTCCTGTCATTCAGCGGGGCCTTCCTGGTGAGCGTGGTGTTCCTGCACATGCTGCCGGAGCTCTATGAAGCGGAGGGCGCCATGATCGGCGCCTGGGTGCTGGCCGGCTTCCTGCTTCAAGTGGTGCTCGAGTTCTTCAGCGAGGGCATCGAGCACGGGCACATCCATGTGCATGCGCATGAAGGGGGCGCCTACGCCTTGCCGTGGGCCACGCTGGCGAGCCTGTGCCTGCACTCGTTCACGGAAGGCATGCCGTTCGCCGATGAGCGCATCGCGGGCGACATTCCCTTCCTCACTGGCGTGGTGCTCCATAAGGTGCCGATGGCGATCGCCTTGGCCACTGTGCTGCTGCGCTCCGGTGTGCCCAATGGCTGGAGCTGGCTCATGCTCGCCTTATTCGCCTTGGCGGCGCCCTTGGGCATCGGCACGGGCCTGCTGGCCGGCGACTGGATGGAAGGCCGCTTCCTCCATAGCATGCTCGGGCTGGCCATCGGCATGCTGCTGCACATCGGCACCACCATCATCTTCGAGAGCGCGCCCGATCACCGGTTCAATGCGGCACGCTTCGTAGCCGTGGTGGCCGGCGTGGCGCTGGCGGCGCTCTCCGTGCATTGAGGTCGCGCTCCTCGATCTATGTGTGCGCTCCGCTGCGGTGCACGAAGAACATGGCGAGTTCGCCTTTGCTCTTCGCCTGCACGCGTCCGCGCGGGGAAAAGGCGAGTCCCTCCTCCGCTTGCACCAAGTCGAAAGTGGCCTCGCTGATGTTCACCTCGCCCACGGCCCCGGCCGATTCCATGTGGGCCGCGGTGTTCACCGTATCGCCCCAGACATCGTACTGGAACTTGGTGCTTCCCACGATGCCCGCCACCACCGGCCCTGTATGGATGCCGGCCCGCATGCTGAAGCAGGGGAGCCCTTGCGCCATGCGGTCGATGCCGCGCGCGCGCACCCAGTCCTGCATCTCCAGCGCCGCGAGCACCGCGTCGCGCGCGCTCTTCGGGCGGGGATCGGGCAGGCCGGCAGCGGCCATGTACGCATCGCCGATGGTCTTGATCTTCTCGAGCCCGTAGCGGGTCATGATGGCATCGAAGGCGCTGTAGCACGCATCGATCTCCGCGACCAGTTCGTGCGCGCTGAGCTTCTCGCTCATGCGTGTGAAGTCGTGGAAATCGGTGAACAGGATGCTCACGCCCTCCACCTCGCGCGCCTTCGCGCGGCCGTTCGCCTTCAGTTCATCGGCGATGGGGCGCGGAAGGATGTTGAGCAGCAATGCATCGCTGCGGTCCCGTTCCTTCTGCACCAGGTTGCGCGAGCGGCGCACGTACCGCAGTCGGCTCCACAGCGCAGCTGCGAGGATCATCACGCCGATGGAGCTGAAGAGGAACACGCGTTTCTGATCCCGTTCGCGACCGAGCCGTTGCTCGTAAGCGATGTCCGCCTTGTGCTGTTCCTCGAGCCTCGCAAGGCTGTCGGCGAGCTGCTCGCGCTCGTGAGCGTAATTCAATTCGAGGCGCAGAAGGCCCTTGGCCCGTTCACGTCCGAACATGCTGTCGCGCGCTGCGGTGAGCCGTTCGAGCATCGTGAGCGCATCGCTGGACCGGTGCATGCCGGAGTAGGCTTGATAGAGGCAATCGTAGCATTGCTCCTGGATGGGCAGGGCCTCCAGCGGTTCAACGAGGCGCAGCGATTCCTCGCAGAGCGCGCGGGCCTCCTTGGCCTTGCCGGTCTGGAGCATTACCCGGCCGAGCATCACCAAGGTCTGCCCGGTGAGCGCGTCGTCGCCTTCCTTGCGCACCAGATCCAGGCTCGCGTTCAGGTAGTGCGTGGCGCTGTCCAGCTGCCCCAGCTTCCCGAAGCATGCGCCCAGGTTGCCGTAGCACACGGCGATCCAGCGCGGTTCTCCGATGGTGCGCCTGATCTGGAGATTGCGGCGATGGTAGCTCAGGGCGCTGTCCGGACGGCCGATGTCCTCGAGCAGGCTGCCCAGGTTCCCATAGAGCAAGGCCAGTTCCGGCATCCGTCCTTGCCGCTGGCGTATGGCCATGCTCATGGCATAGAATCGGCCGGCTTCGTCGAACGAACGGTCATAGTAGTGCACTGAGCCGATGTGGTTGTACACCTTGGCTAATCCATCCTCGTTCCGCAGCTGCTCATAGATGGGCAGGGCTGCGTAGAGATCGTGCTGGGCAGCGTAGAAATCGCCCAGGCGTTGGCGCACTTCGCTCCTCTGCACCAGGACATCGGCCATGGAGAGGCTGTCGGAGAGCCGGACAGCTTCCTGCCACGCCGCATCGATGTGCGTGAGCGCTTCTTCGTACGTGCCATCGAGGAGCGCGCCCTTGCAACTGTCCAGGCAGGCCGTCAGGCGCTGACGGTCCTGCGCTTCTGATGCAGCGCAAAGGCTGCACAGCGCGAGGAGCAGGAGTGATCGAATGCAGAGTCGGTGCGGCTTCATCCGTGCTTCGACGGCAAGATAGACGCAGCCCCGTTTGCACGTCCGGGTATTCCTTCTAGCTTTCGTTCACCAAACCCCCATGCCATGGCTGAAGAGACCAAGACCACCAGTTCCACCAAGCTGATCGCGGCCTGCTCGGTCTGTCTGCTGGCCGGCTGCGCGATGTGCTATTACTTCTTGTTCCCGAAGCTCTGTCCGGACTGCCCGGATTGCCCGGACTGCCCCACCTGTCCGGTGGTGACGCCCATCGCTTACTTCGACAGCGAGGATATCGCCGGAATGCTCGGCGCTACGGACGCGGTGGGCGTTCGCTTCTACCTCGCCTCATCATCCGCCGGCGTCATGTCCTCGCTGGCCGGTCCGTACAAGTCCGATGGAACGCACGTCGCTGGGACATCGGGCGAATTGAGCTTCGGGCTGTACGAGAAGCTGGTGGACACCTACGCGGACCTGCGCGTGCTCGGCGAGACCGATGCCATCGCGGCGGTGGAAGCCGCCTCCACGACCTCGAAGCCGGGGTGGAGCATCGATGCCACCAGCGCCAGCCTTCGCGCCATCCTCTCCGCCACGGACTGCAACGGCATCGGAATCGTGGAGCGGATCACCACGGATGAGGCGTGGACCTTCGACCTGGCGCCCGTGATGATACGGGATGGCCGCGCGTTGGTGATCGGAGGCATCACCGAGATGGAAGTGGGATTGCCCTGCCCGATGTATTGCGGCCGGGACGAGGCCGTGTTCCTGCACCGCAGGGATTAGCCCGGAATCGTTGCACGGAGTCAGCGCCCCGTCGGTCCGATGGGGCGCTGACCGTTTCAAGGCGCCTACCAATAGCGGAGTCCGAAGCAGCGCCTACTTTCGGCGAAAGACCCGCTATCCGTGCGCTCCACACTAGTCCACGCGGCCATCACTTGCATCGGGTTGCTTCCCTGCGCCCAAGCGAATGCCCAGCTCACGTACCAGATTGGCAACACCACGCTCCTCATCGATGAAGTGGTGGACAGCTCGCGCGTGAACATCCCGTGGGAGATCCTCTGGGGCCCGGATGATCGCCTGTGGATGACCGATGGCCCATTGATCACGCGCTGGGATCCGATGACGGATGTAGTGGACACGCTGTTGGCTCGCGGCTACGGCAACGGCCTCGGCATGGCGCTGCATCCCGACTTCCCGAACACGCCCGTCATCATGGCGGTCTTCGACACGTCCGATTATTACGGCGGAAGCCTGCAGTGCGAGGTGTCGCGATTCACCTACGACCCGGTGAACGACACGATCACGGATGAGGAGGTGCTGCTCACGTACTACCATGCTGGCGAGCACGCAGGCGGTCGCGTGCTGTTCGATACCACGGGACATGTGCTGGTGACCACGGCCGATTATTACCTCAATGGCCCCGATACGCTCTTCTCGCCCGTGGGCAAGACCCTGCGCCTGGCCACTGATGGCAGCGTGCCTTCCGACAATCCGCGGGCCGACCACACGTGGACCTGGGGCCACCGCAATCCGCAGGGCCTGGCCAAACTGCCCAATGGCGCCATCGTGAACAGCGAGCACGGGCAGCTGTTCGAGGGCAACGAGATCAATTTGCTGCAGAGCAACGAGAACCATGGCTATCCCTATTACGACGGCACCATGTGCTTCCTTTTCCCGGACACCTGCACCTCGACCACCTTCAGCTTCGTGAGGCCGATCTCCACGTTCACGCATCCGCCTTCGGGTTGCGAGTTCTACACCAGCGATGCGATCCCTGAGATGCACGACAAGCTCATCACCTGCATCCTCTGGCACCGGGGCCTCATGCTCTTCGGCTTCAACGATGAGCTGGACACCGTGCTCACCGAGGAGTACCTGCAAGGCGGCGCCTTCGATGTCATGGTGCGCAACCGCGACATCGCGATCAGGCCCGATGGCAGCTTCTACCTCATCACCAACGACCGGCAGGACGCGCGCATCCGGTGGGTGCATGCCGATGCGAGCACGGCATCGCATGATGTTGCCGTTCCGCTCGGGGCCCCTCGAGCCTGGCCCAATCCCGTGAGCGATCGGCTCTTCATCGATTGGCCGAACGGCGCCAATGCGGTGGAGGTGCACGATGCGCAGGGAAGGAGCGTGCCGTGCGCATCGCAGCGAATGGGCGACCGCCTCATCCTCGATGTGACCGGTCTGCACGCAGGGGTGTACACCGCGCGAGCAAACGATGCGCGAGCCGTGCGCTTCGTCAAGCGCTAGTCCTCCAGCACGCCGAACTTCCCCGCGGCCACATCCTTGAAGGCCTGTTGCAGTTCCTCCACGGTGTTCATCAGGAAGGGGCCGTACGCCGCGATGGGTTCGTTCAGCGGTTCGCCGCTCAGCACCAGAAGTGTCGCGCCCTCCGAGCTGGTCACGCTCACCTCCTCACCGTCGTTGCGGAAGACGACGAGGTGATCCGTGAGGGCGTCGCTGCTGTTGACGTTCGCGGCGCCTTCCACCACGAGCATGGCGCTGTTGTAGCTGGCGGGCAGGTCGAAGCGCGCTTCGCCACCAGCGGCCAGCTTCACCATGGCGGCGATGATGGGGCTCCACGTCCTGGCCGGTCCCTTCGCGCCGAATAGCTCGCCCGCGATGATGCGCGCTTCGCTCTTGCCATCGGGCAACGGCACTTGCGCCATGTCCTCTTTCTTGATGGGCTGATAACGCGGGGCTTCCATCTTGTGCTTCCTGGGTAGGTTCACCCACAACTGAGCCATGTGGAAGGTGCCGCCCGTGCGCGAGAACTCCGCTTCGTGATACTCCTTGTGGAGCACGCCGCTGCCGGCGGTCATCCATTGCACATCGCCCTCGCCGATCACGCCGCTGTGCCCTGCGCTGTCGTGGTGCGCCACCTTGCCCTTGAAGGCGATGGTGACCGTCTCGAAGCCGCGGTGCGGATGCACGCCCACTCCGCGTGGCTGCTCGCGCGGGCTGAAGTCCACCGGCGCGTTGTAGTCCAGGAGGAAGAACGGGCTGAGCCGGTCCTGCGGCATGTTGTAGCCCTGGGGGAAGAAATTGCTCACGCGGAAACCGTCGCCCACCATGTGCGGGGCGGGAGGAGGCAGCACAGCTTCGATGCTTCGCTTGGTCATTGAGGTCCGCCGTATCCTGATGGAGCTCGGCGGCGGCGCAAAGGTGGTGCGGCTGTTTGTCGATCCGTTTCCTTCCTTTGATGGGATGCCACGCTTCACGTTGCGACCCTTCCGCGCGAGCGACTTGCCGGCATTGGTGAAGCACGCCAACGATCCCACGATCGCTGCGTACCTCAGCGATGCCTTCCCGCATCCGTACACGGAGGAGCACGGCCGCGCTTTCATAGCCGAATGCATGCAGCGCTTGCCCTTCCGCCGCGCGATCGAGATCGATGGAGAAGCGGGCGGCGCTATCGGCCTGCATCCGCGCCAGGACCTCTGGCGGCGCAACATGGAAGTGGGCTTCTGGCTCGGCCGGCCTTTTCGAGGCCAGGGCATCATGGCCGAGGCCATCGAGCAGATGGTGGCGCTGGGCTTCGCGGAGTTCCCGGAAGTGACGCGGATCTTCGGCACCACCTTCGGCACCAACCTCGCATCGCAGCGCACCATGCTGAAAGCGGGCTTCACCCTGGAGGCGAAGCTCGAAGGAACCCTGGTGAAGAGCGGCAGGGTGGAGGATGAGTGGATCT
>JAEUSX010000079.1 GCA_016788405.1 Flavobacteriales bacterium | reverse complement strand
GAAGGGCTGGATCTCGATGCGCGCGGGCATGGGCATGTAGTTGATCTCCGTCCGGTACGGCGGCATCTCCACATCGCCCACCGTGCCGGCCACGCGCTTCTCCACCGATTCGCTGATGGCGGTGTTGAGGCCGCTGAGCGTGTTGCGGAACAAGCGTATGGCGGCGGTGCGCGCGCGTCCTTTCAGGTCCAGCTCCTCCTTGCCGGTCATCACCGCGAAGACGCGCTCGGCGCTCACGAGGCGGCCATCGTCATAGGTCAGCGGCATGTGCGTCACGGGGTCCGCGGGGTTCACCACGGCATAGCATCCCAGGCTCGGCGCCATCATCGCCTCCAGTTCCTCCACGAAGGCGCGATTGCCCACCATGGGGTTGGCGAAGGCATAGGTCTTGAAGCGAAGGCGCTCGTCCACCGTTCCGCGGGGGAGGTGATGCAGGTACGCGCGCAATAAGAGGATCAGCGCGCCGCCCTGGCTGTGCCCGGTGAGCAGCACATCATGAACGCCGTGGTCGGCGAAATCGTTGAGGCGCGCCACCATGTCGTTGGCCATGCACGCCAGCCCGAGCGCGTAGCCCGCATGCACCGAAGCGGCGGTGTCCTTCGCGAAACGGTAAGGGAACAGCCGGTCGTTGATCCGGATGCTGCCGGTGGCGGGGATCATCGCGGCCTGCACATTCTCCATCCAGCTCATGGGGTTGGCCGTGCTACCGCGAATCTCCAGCACGGCGAGATCGCCCTTGCGGAAGAGCTGGAACTTGTTGTCCATGCCCATCACCGGCGATTCGTACACGCGGTGATAGCCGCCCGCCAGCATCGCTGCATCATCCCCGTAGAGTTCCTTGAAGGTGTGCGTGGTGCACAACGCGCTCAGGTCGCGCGCCTCCGCGGGATCGAAGCCCACCTTCAGCTGCGCCAGCGCATCAGCGCGCGCGCATGCCAGCACGGCCATCAGCGCGATCTTCAGGGAGGTGGGGCAGCTCATGTGCAGGGAACGCTGGCAGCGAAGGAAATCGCATGCCAAGGATGCGGCAAGGCCCCGGCTGGGATCTTTTCCACGCCGTACCGACCTTCGCCGTCCCCTGAAGAAGGAAACACCGATGAGCGACGGCTACGTGAAGACCAGCACCGAGGGCGGCATCGCCACGGTCACCTTCCACCACCCCAAGAGCAACAGCCTGCCCAGCCACATCCTGCGTGGCATCGCGGACGCGATCACGAGCGCAGGGAAGGACGCTGCCACGCGCGTCATCATCCTGCGCAGCGACGGCGATAAAGCCTTCTGCGCGGGCGCCAGCTTCGATGAGCTCGTGGCCATCGACGACGCGGAGAGCGGCCTCGCCTTCTTCAGCGGCTTCGCGCACGTGATCAACGCCATCCGCACCGCGCCGGTCTTCGTCATCGGCCGCATCCACAGCCATTGCGTGGGCGGCGGCGTGGGCCTGGCCTGCGCGGTCGACATCGCCTACGCGCACAGCAGCGCAAGCGCACGGTTGAGCGAACTGGCAGTGGGCATCGGGCCCTTCGTCGTGGGCCCGGCGGTGGAGCGGAAGCTCGGCACGGGGCATTTCGGCCTGCTCAGCGCCACGCCCGCCACACGACGTGATGCAACGTGGTGCGAGCGGCACGGCATCTACGCGGAGGTCTTTGAGACGATGGAAGCGCTCGATGCGCGGATCACTGCGCACGCCAAGGAACTTTCGGCCTACAGCCCCGAGGCCATGGCCGACATCAAGCAGGTGATGTGGAAAGGCACCGAGGATTGGGACACGCTCCTGATCGAACGCGCCAAGATCAGCGGGCGACTGGTGCTCTCGGACTTCACACGCAAGGCCATCGCCAAGTTCAAGGCGGAGTCGGCGAAGCGGTAGCCGAACCCGGCGTGCGCGTTCAGGGCGCCAATTCCTCCTAAAGCCCGCTGCGCTGCCCTCTCGCGCTCCGGCCGCCGCATGCTCCGCACCTCGCAAAGCCCTACTTTCGCGCGCCTTTTCGCAGGCCTACCCATGACCGAGATCCGCAACATCGCCATCATCGCCCACGTCGACCACGGCAAGACCACCCTGGTGGACAAGATCCTGCACCAATGCCAGCTGTTCCGCGTGAACGAGGAGGTGAAGGACCTGCTGCTGGACAACAACGACCTGGAGCGCGAGCGCGGCATCACCATCCTGGCCAAGAACGTGAGCGTGCGCTACAAGGGCGTCAAGATCAACATCATCGACACGCCGGGCCACAGCGACTTCGGCGGCGAGGTGGAGCGCGTGCTGAACATGGCCGATGGCGTGATCCTGCTCGTGGATGCCTTCGAGGGCCCGATGCCCCAGACGCGCTTCGTGCTCGGCAAGGCCATCGAGCTCGGCCTGAAGCCGGTGGTCGTCATCAACAAGGTGGACAAGCCGAACTGCACGCCGGAAGAGGTGCATGAGGCGGTCTTCGACCTGATGTTCGCCCTCGATGCCACGGAGGATCAGCTCGACTTCCCCACCGTGTACGGCAGCAGCAAGCACGGCTGGATGGGCCCCGATTGGAAGACGCCCACCGAGGACGTGAGCCACCTGCTCGACGTCATCGTGCAGCACGTGCCCGCCCCGAAGAAGGTGGACGGCACGCTGCAGATGCGCATCACCAGCCTCGACTACAGCAGCTTCCAGGGACGCATCGCGGTGGGCCGCATCACGCGGGGCAGCATCAAGCCCGGCCAGAACGTGACGCTGATGAAGAACGACGGCGGCGTGCAGAAAGGCCAGGTGAAGGAACTGATGGTCTTCGAGGGCCTTGGCAAGGAGAAGGTGAAGCACGAAGTGGGCTGCGGTGAGATCGTAGCCGTGATGGGCCTGGAGAATTTCGACATCGGCGACACCGTAGCCGATGCGGAGAACCCCGAGGGCCTGCCGAAGTTCAAGGTGGATGAGCCCACCATGAGCATGCTCTTCACCATCAACACCTCGCCCTTCTTCGGCAAGGAAGGCCAGTTCGTGACCAGCCGCCACGTGCGCGACCGCCTCTTCAAGGAGATCGAGAAGAACCTCGCGATGCGCATCCAGGAGACCGACAGCCCGGACCGGCTGCTGGTCTTCGGCCGCGGCATCCTGCACCTCAGCATCCTGGTGGAGACCATGCGCCGCGAGGGCTACGAGTTCCAGCTGGGACAGCCGCAGGTGCTGTACAAGGAGATCGACGGCGAGCGCCATGAGCCCATCGAGATGCTCACGGTGCAAGTGCCCGATCAATTCAGCAGCCGTGTCATCGATCACGTGACGCGCCGCAAGGGCGAGATCCTCAACATCGAGCAGAAGAGCGACCGCACCGTGCTGGAGTTCAGCATCCCCGCGCGCGGCATCATCGGCCTGCGCAACGTGCTGCTCACCGCCACCGAGGGCGAAGCGATCATCGCGCACCGCTTCAAAGGCTACGAGCCGTTCAAAGGGCAGATCCAGGCGCCGCGTCCCGGCTGCATCGTGAGCGGCGAGATGGGCGGCGTGGTGGCCTATGCGCTCGATAAGCTGCAGGACCGCGGCAAGTTCTTCGTGGACCCCGGCGAGGAGATCTACACCGGCCAGGTGATCGGCGAGAGCCCCAAGCCCGGCGAGGAGCTGGTGGTGAACGTGGTGCGCACCAAGAAGCTCACGAACATGCGCGCCAGCGGCACCGACGAGAAGCTGAACATCGCGCCCGCCGTGAAGTTCTCCCTGGAGGAGTGCATGGAGTACATCGCCGAGGACGAGTACCTCGAGGTGACGCCGAAGAACCTCCGGATCCGCAAGATCCTGCTCGACGAGAACGAGCGGAAGCGCGCGACGAAGAAGCTGCAGGAGGCGTAGCCTTAGCGCTTCAGTCCATAGATCCGGAAGGCCTCGTGCTCTGATTCGATCGGCCGAGCCAACGGGATTTCTCCATCGCCCCCAACGCGCAGCACGATGGCGTGCTTGCAACCAAGTGCAGCGAGCGAATCGAGGAAGGACGGCCGCATCATGTCCTTGCTGGTCGCCGTCCAGCCGTTGCGATGCGCTATGTAAAGAGGCGTGGGTATGGCCGCGCTATTCACCACGATGAGCTCATCGCGCGAGCCGAGTCGATCCATGGCCGCTTCCAATCCGAGCTCAGGCGCCAGCGAAGGCGACAGCCTGAAATCCTGCCACTGGTTCGCGAGGCCCTCGCCAACGATGATCGCCATCGCGACGATGCGCAGTCCTTGCTTCGGTATCGCCGCGATCGCCACACCGGCCAGCATCGCCATCACGGGCACGAAGGGCAGCACGTAGTACGCGTGCTTCCAGAAGGCATCCCCCGCCTTCAGCATCACCACCGCGAAGGCGAGGGAGCAGGCCAGCGCTGACCAGAGCACGGCGCGCATCCTTCTGCGCACCGCGATGATGAGACCGACGATCGCTGCGGCGGCTCCCGAGAAGCGCAGGGCATCGAAATAGAAGTTGTCGAGCGTGCGGCCCAGGTGATCGAGCAGCATGCGCGCGCCGTTGCTCATGGGCATGCCCATGAAGAAGTGCACGTAATCGCCCAGGGCATTCAAATAGGGCACCTGGATGAAGTACCACCAGGCCACGGGCACGAGCCCGATCACGACAGCGAGCGCCAACCACCAGCGCCGAGCGCCGCCGGCGGCATGCGAGAGCAGCATCAACGGCAACACGGCGAGCAGGCATCCGGAAGGGAGCTTGGACAACGCGCCGAGCATGATGAGCCCGACGGCGAGCGCTCCATTCAACCAGGCGCGATGACCATCGAGGCAGCGGCTCGCGGCAAGCAGGCCGAGCAGCACGAGCGAAAGCGAGAAGACATCGGGCATCACCTTGCGGCCGTACATGAACCAGAGCGATGCGCTGAGCGCGATGGTCGCCCAGAACGCGGCATCGCTGCTGACATGGCGCTTGAGCAGCTGATGGAAGGCCCACGCCCCCATCGTGCCAACGATGAGCACGATGAGCCGCGCATGCCAGTGCGCGAATCCGAAGAGCTTCGACTGCGCCGCGATGACCGCGGAGAGCAGCGGGAACTCCATGCCGGTGATGCCGCTCTTCTCGCCGGCCATGTCGACACGCGGGTGAAGGATGTCGATGCCCCGCTCGTGGTAGTTGCGCGCCACCATGAGCACGGTGGTCTGCCGCCAATGGTGAGCGGTCTCCAACGGCGGGTTGGCGATGCCGATTAGCCGAATCGCGAAGAAGAGCAGCAGCCAGAGGCGGATGTCGCGCAGCGCGGCCATGCGGTGAACATAGCGCTCAGGACGGAGCGCGCTCGCAGCGCCCTTCCATACAGCCGGCTTGCCGTTCGCGTAGCGCGGAGCGCGGTCCTGCGATGCATCGCCTAGCATTGCGTCACCAACCAACCTCGCCATGAACCGGCACCTCCCCACCCTTTCGGTCCTGCATTACGTCTACGGCATCTTCACCTGCGTGACCGGCGTGGCCATGCTGATGATCGTGCTGCTCGGCGGCTTCCTCAGCAGCGACTTCGTCGCGGAGCAATCGAACGACCCGGCTGCTGGCGTCGTGGGCACGGTGTTCCAAGTGCTGGGATGGGTGGCGTTCGCAGTGGTCGAGGCCTGGGGCGTGCTCATCATCCTCAGCGGCCGATGGATCGATCAGCGCCGGAACCGCATGGGCACGCTCGTCGTCGCGGGGCTGTGCTGCCTGAGCATCCCCTTCGGCCTCGCGTTGGGCATCTTCACGTTCGTGACGCTGCTCAATCAGGATGTGGAGCGCGAGTACAACGGCACGAAGCCGGCCATCGCCTAGCGGATCCCGAGCAAGGTGGCCGTGCTGTCGCGGTCGAAATCGCGCAACGTGCCGATGCGCAGCGTGAGCTCCTTCCCGCGCAACGGGGTCGTCACCATGTAGATCAGGCTATCGTCGCCGCGAACCGATGCGCCGAGGTTGATGCGCGCGCTGTCCATGCGTTGACGGAGATCGGAGAGCGAAAGACCGCGCGCATCCAATTCCGACTGCGCGGCAGGAGTCGCCTTCACAAGCGTGTTGCGCAGGCGCTGCCTCAGCTTGGCCTCAGGCATCCAAGCGCCGGAGGTGAGGCGCTCGCCGTAGAAGAAGTAGGCCGCGCCTCCGCCGATAATGAGGCCGATGAGGTAGAGCGTCAGACGGCGTTGGAGGTCCATGGCTCAGGTCATGCGGTCATGTGACCATGTGGGCATGTGGGCATGCATCCCGCCTTCAGAGGAAATGGAGTGGGCGCTAGGAAGGCCATGCGATCAAGTGGAGCATGTGTGGGCTATGGGTTGCGCCTGGATCGGCGCACAGCCAGCTGTTCGTTCAGCCTGCTGCGCGTAGTGGTCAGGATCCTGTGGAAGAGCGGGACCAATGCCTTGACACGTTTCACAAGATCGGCATCATGGGGATAATGCGCTTTCACATGACAGAGCGCGAGGCGATAGTCGGTCTCCTCCAATTCCTTGTGGGCGATTTTCATCTTATGAAGAAAGTCGGAAAGGCTCTCCGCGCTTTGCGCTTCGCGCACGTGTGAACCCACCGAGGTGCCGCTTCGAAGCACTTGATCGGCAAACACCCGATTCACCCCGATCAAACGTTCGCAGAAATCCATCACACGGCTCGCCAACTCAAAAGTCTCTTCGACGACTGCATTCCTCCGATGCCCGGCCGCACCGTACGGCTTTGCGGGTTCTTCGACGCCGCCTCCGGAAATGGAAGCGAGCCAATCATTCGCGATGAAATCAGGTTGCAAGGCCTCCATGGTATTTCATGTCCACATGGTCACATGTCCACATGCCCACATGTGAGCTAGAACGCCGCGAGCAGGATATCCAAGTCCTTATAGGGCAATTTGAACGCCTCGCCGAGGATGGGGCTCGTCACGGTGCCGTTGTACAGGTACACGCCGTGGCGCACGCCGAGGTCGCGCTTGATCAGGTCCTCGAAGCCGCCCACCTCGCCCATGTTGAGCAGCAAGGGGCCGAAGATGTTGCTGAGCGCGGTGCTGGCGGTGCGGGGCACGCGGCTGGCGATGTTGGGCACGCCGTAGTGCAGCACGCCGTACTTCTTGAAGACGGGATCGGTGTGCGTGGTGACCTCGCTGGTCTCGAAGCAGCCACCGCGGTCGATGCTCACATCCACGATCACGCTGCCGTTCTTCATCTCCTTCACCATCTCCTCGGTGACCACCATGGGTGTGCGGCCTTGCTCCGGCCTCAGCGCGCCAATGGCCACATCGGCGTTCCGCAGCGCCTTCTTCAATTCCTCGGGCTGCACCACGCTGGTCCACACGCGCTGGCCCAGATCGGTCTGCAGGCGGCGCAGGCGGTAGATGCTCTTATCGAAGACCTTCACGCTGGCGCCCAGGCCCATGGCGGCGCGCGTGGCGAATTCGCCCACGGTGCCCGCGCCGATGATCACCACCTCGGCAGGCTCCACGCCGCTGATGCCGCCGAGCATGAGGCCCGGGCCGCCCTTGTCGGCGCTGAGGTACTCGCTGGCGATCTGGATGCTGGTGTTGCCCGCGATCTCGCCCATGGCGCGGATGATCGGGTAGATGCCCTCCCGGTCCTTGATGAAGTCCCAGGCCACGGCCGTCATGCGCTTCTCCATCATGCGGCGCAAGGTGTCTTTGGGCTGCACGGTGAGTTGGAGCGCGGAGATCAGCGTCTGCCTGTGCCGGAGCATCTCGATCTCGGCATGCGTGGGCGGCGCCACCTTCAGGATCAGGTCGGCCTTGAAGACTTCGGCGGCGCCGTCCACCACCATGGCGCCAGCCTCGCTGTAGTCGCTGTCCTGGAATTGGGCGGGCTGGCCGGCGCCGCGCTCGATCACCACTTCATGGTCGCGCTGCACCAAGGTGGCCACCGCTGCGGGCGTGAGCGGCACGCGGTGCTCCTGGAAGGTGATCTCCTTCGGGATGCCGATGTAGAGGCTCTTCTTCTTGCGGCCCACCTCCATCAC
>JAEUSX010000054.1 GCA_016788405.1 Flavobacteriales bacterium | reverse complement strand
CCCGCGCTCCGGACCACCGCGCGGGCCAGCTTCCCAGGGCGACACCCCTGAGCCGGGAAGGAGGGAAACGGGCCTCCCCGAGGGGTACTCGTCCACGCTACTGTTGTTCACGTGGATTAAGCCGAATAGCCTTGGGCTATTAAGCTGCGAGAGCGTAGTCTACTTCGCCAGTTATGGCGTCGATGCACTGGGATACGGGCCGCACATCACGCCCGGCATGCTTACGCACCCCGCGAAGCCGCTGTCGAAACCAGATCGGCCCCAGGTGCTTTGAAAGAACTGGCCACAAAGGTACGCCCATCCTGGGCCGCGCTCGGTTGCGCGGCATCGCGTAGGTTTGGGGCTGAAACAAACAAACGCAACATGCTTCGATCGATCGCTGCCGCGCTGGCACTCAGCGCTGGGCTCTGGGCACATGCACAGATGGGGTTCTCCATTCGGACCGTGCTCAAGAACGGTGACTTCGCCGCGCTTCAGGGCCAATCGGATGTCCAACTTCAATTCACCTACGACGGTATGACCGTGGGTAAGTTCACCGAGGAGAATTACGTGAAGAAGAAGACCGCCGAGTACAACGAGAAGGAGAAGGGCCGTGGCGACGAGTGGGCTGCGAAGTGGGTGGCTGCCCGTACCGAGATGTACGAGCCGAAATTCGAGGAACTCCTGAACGAGCGCCTGGCCAAGGAGAAATTGAATCTCAAAGCCTCGCGCAACGCCAGTGGTGCCACGTACTTCCTGAAGGTGCACACCACCGAGACCGAGCCGGGCTTCAACATCGGGATCACGCGCCAGCCCGGTTTCGTCACGGCGACCATCACCTTGCACGAGTCGGCTTCGCCGGAAGCCGTGCTGGGCGAAGTGGAGATACAACGCGCACCGGCGCAGACCGGAATGGGCATGGACTTCGACACCGGCGGCCGGATCGCTGAAGGCTATGCGAAGATGGGCAAGGAGCTCGGCGCCTGGCTCAAGAAATCAGACTGGGGCCGCAAACTCTGAGCGCACCACTTTTCGAAGAGCCCTCTCCGTTGCCGGGGAGGGCTCTTCGCTTGATGTCCATGCCTTTCCTCAGCGGCCCCTCATCGCGCGGAGCAACGCGAAGGAGAATGTCGTGCCGATCGCTGCGACAGTGAGCGCAAGCGCGACGGCGCCCGTGGCGTATTGCACCACATGTTGATGAACGGTGGCCAGGCTCAGTCCGTCCAGATCCTCCGGCACGAAGGCATTGCCCCCGACGATAGGCGCGCCGAAGCGATAGCTCGCGTACAGGATCAGCGGGATCATGGGCGGAAGGCTGATGTTCGCGGCGGCGATGAAGAGCACGCGGTTCAATCGGAGCGCGTAAGCGAGCGGGATGCCGATGAGCAACTGCAGGCCCCAGATGGGAACGATGCCCATGAAGAACCCGAATCCGATGGCGCAGGCCTTCCGGATGGAGCTCTCCTCCGGATGAATAGCCTCGGCCTTGATCGCTCGCCACAAGCCGCCTTGAAGAAGAAGCCGCTTCGGCCAGTACCAGACCAATGCGCAGGTCACCAGCCAGGCGTTGAGGAGGCTGATGCGCGTGAAATCGAGGAAAGGCTTGAAGTGCGAGACGCGTTCGGGGAAGTCGTAGCGCACGCGCACCGGCACTTGCGCGAAAGGAACGCCGGACCATGCCAGTTTCACGATGGCCTCCACCTCGAATCCGAATCGGTCGGTTAGCCAGCGCATGCCTTCCATCGGTCGCAGGGGCCAGCCGCGGAAGCCTGTCTGCGTGTCGCCCAAAGTGATGCCCGTCTCCACCTTGAACCAGAAGTTGCTGAAGCGATTGCCGAAAGAGCTGCGGCCCGGCACGCTGGCTTGATCCATGTTGCGAATGCCCATCACCATCGCGTCAGGCTGAGCGATGATGGCCTGCGTGATCGCCGGAACGTCCGCAGGGTCGTGCTGCCCATCCGTATCAATGGTGATCGCATGGGTGCAGCCCAGCGCGCGCGCGCGCTCGAAGCCGCGCCGCAAGGCGTGTCCCTTGCCACGGTTCGGAGCAACGCGCAGCACATCGATCCCGTGCTCGGCTCGCAGCATGTCCGCGCTGCCATCCGTGCTCCCGTCGTCGACCACGATCATCGGACCGGGCGAATTCGCGCGCACGCCTGCCAGCACTTGGCGAAGCGTGCCAGCGTTGTTATAGGTGGCCATCACCACGGCGATCCTGGGCTCCATGGCGCTTCGTGGCGATTACCCGGAAGGAACCAATTCAGCGCTGACCTTCACGGCGATCGTGCCGTTCGCCGTGATCTGCGCCTCGGCACGCGCGCCGCCCTCGAAGGGGACCACGCTGGCGGTCACGACCAGGTCGCCAGCAGTGGATGGTTCCACAGGCACTAGGAACTTGAGGGCTCGTGCCCGTGCGATGCGATGCTCAGCTCCGAGCAGCGCGCTGCAGACACGCCGTGCCAGGTCGATCAGGCATACGCCAGGCACCACGGGGCGGCCCGGGAAATGTCCTGCGAGTATCGCATGCTGCGCGTTGATGCGCGCCGAGGCCGATCCGCCCGGCCCCGGCGCTGGCAGTGCGTCGATGATGAAGAGCGAGTCGAGGTCGTGGTTGTTCATGGGAGGGTGAATGTGCCTTCTGGAAGCGCAGCATCATGCTTCGCTCCCTTGAAGCGCGTGATGGTGGCGTCGCCATTCGGCCGTAGCATGCGCATCTCGCCGAGCGAGAGCGTTTCGATGGGGAAGCGCAATTGGATCCGTTCCACTTTGCTCTTCAGCGCGGCCTGGTCCGGTCTGAGCTCGACGAGCAGCTCCCGGCCTTCACGGAAGAAGCTCACGGGCATGCCGCCCTCGCCGTAGGCTTTGCCGGTGAGCATGGATCCGACCAGGCGCTGAATGCCGAGGAAGATCTGCCGTTCACGAACGGTGGCGGGCCGCTCCGCTCCGCGTTCCATCATCCGCACCCGACCACCGCTGGCCACTGCGGTCAGCGCTTCTGGGGCGAACACCTCCCATCGCAGTCGGTCAGGTGCCTCGAATGCGAATCGGCCTTCGCTGAGAATCGGTTGCGAGAGGCCCTTGATCCGCTTCTCCTGCGAGAATTCAGCCAGCACGCGGGCATCAGGCCGGGCCTGCTCGCGCAACCTGAGCACGATTGGGTCGTCAGCGCTTATCGGCACGGGCACCGCGCCGGACTGAGCGGCGCAAGACCATGCGATCGGAGTGAGCAGGAAGCAGATGACTGAACGCAGCATGGAGGGTTCCAGCCTCACCAACTTCCTGCCGATCTTCTTCGCTTCAGAAATGATGGCCGCCGAAAGCGCCGCTGCGCCTGGCGCATGATCATGCATCAGCACGATGGAGGCATCCTTCAGTCGCGGCAGCACGCGCGCTGAAAGGCGCTGCGGATCCGTGCCGCGCGTGTCGAAGGTGCGCAGGTCCCACGCTACGGGGATCAGGCCGCTGGCCTTCATCGCGCGCGCCGTCGCCGGGCTGGTCACACCGAATGGCGGGCGCATGAGTGATGGTTTCAGCCCGGTGGCGCGCTCAATGGCACGCGCGCACAGTTCGATCTCGCGCAGGGCGCGTCGTTCGCGCATGAAGCCCCATCGCCAGGAATGATGCTGCGTGTGCACGCCGATGGCATGCCCTTCGTCCACGATCCGGCGGGCGATTCCCGGGGCCCGGTCCACGCGCTGCCCGATGCAGAAGAAGGTGGCCTTCACGTCCTCGCGCTTCAAGAGGTCCAACAGCGCGGGCGTGTGCTCAGGCCACGGTCCGTCGTCGTAGGTGAGCGCAACGGAGCCATCCATCACATGCGTGGCATGGCCGATGAAGAAGCCCGCGCTTGGGGTGGCGCTGCCCCAAGCCAATAGCGCCAGGTGCATCGCGAGGGAAGCGATCAACGGCCACGCGCCCCACCAGCCCATCAGGAAGCCTGCAGCCAAGAGCGAATGGAGCAGCACCGCAGGCCAGAGGGTGTTGCGATGGGTCAGCATGGGGCGATGAGAAGGTCGGTGCCTCCGGATGAACCCGCTCCGATGCGCAACGGTTCACGCAGACCTGCCAGGAGGGCATCGCCGAGAAGCTCCGCGAGCAATGATCCGTGCACTGGGCGAGCTCGATCGGGCGTGAAGCGGCCAGGCCTTGCGCTCGAATCAGAATCCATCCAATCCATCCGCGCGATGCCGCCATTCGGTTGCATGCCGGTGAGCACGAAGGCCTCTCCTCCGGACCCGATGCGCACCGTGGGGTCGAGCGCTGAACCGATGCCCTCCAACAGGTCGGTTCGCTCGTCGATGGCCACCAAGAGGATGTTCCAATGCGGCATTTCCTGGAGCATCAGCATCGCTTCCACCAGCGATGCATGGAAGCCGTGCTGGCCCTGCGCGTGGGTGATGTTCGGCCCATCGCAGCGCAGCATCAGGGCCAGCTGGCCCGCCACAGTGTTGTGGGTCGACCGCATGAAGGGCAGCGGTGAGAGCAATGCGCCGGCCGCGTCGTGCATCTCGCCGAGGAATCGCTCGGTATCGTCAAGGCAGCCGAGCGCCGTGCTCGCGATGATCGCGTCGGGGCG
>JAEUSX010000260.1 GCA_016788405.1 Flavobacteriales bacterium | reverse complement strand
GGAAACGACCCTTCGAAATGGGCTGGCAGGGTAGGGGTGAGCGGCGGAGCTGAACTTCATGATGTCTATCCGGGCATCGACCTTCATGTGCACGGCGAGACCGGCTTGAAGTACGATTGGGTGGTGGCCCCTGGCGGCGATGCTGCGCGGATCGTGCTGCGATACGAAGGACAGGACAAGCTGGAGGTCCGCGACGGAATGGCCTACGTGGTCACCTCGGCGGGCACCTTGATCGAGCAGCGGCCCGTCGCGTGGACGGAGCGTGATGGCGCTCGGACCCCCGTGCGCTGCGAATTCGTGCAGGAGGGTGATCGCGTGCGTTTCAGCTTCCCGGATGGCTTCGACGCGACGCGGACGCTGGTGATCGATCCGGTGGTGACCTTCAGCAGCTACGTGGGCAGTTTCGCGGACAACTTCGGCTGCACGGCCACCTACGATGACGATGGCCACCTGTACGGCGCGGGCAGCGTGTTCGGCGCCGGCTACCCGCTCACCTTGGGCGTGATGCAGGCTGCGTTCGGCGGAGGCACCATCGACATGGGCGTGAGCAAGTTCGCGCCCGATGGCACCAGTTTGATCTGGAGCACCTATATCGGCGGAAGCGACAACGACCTGCCACATAGCATGGTGGTGAACAGCGATAACGAGCTCTTCATCCTCGGCACCACGGGCTCCACGAATTTCCCCGTCTCCACCGGCTGTTATGACAACTCGCTGGACGGCGGAAGCGCTCCGCCGTTCGGTGGCTCGTACGGCTTCATGTATTCCTTCGGCAGCGATATCGCCGTGGTGCACCTCAACGCTGACGCCAGCGCGATCATCGGCGCCACCTACGTGGGCGGCTCGGCGAACGATGGCCTGAATCAGTTCACGCCCCTGTTGCGCAACTATGGCGACCCCTTCCGCGGCGAGATCATCGTGGATGCGGGCGGCAATCCCGTCATCGCCACCTGCACGGCGAGCAGCGGGCTGTTCACCACGCCCGGTGCATCGCAATCCGCATTCGGCGGCGGTCTGGATGGGTACATCTTCCGCCTGGATCCGGGGCTGAGCAACATGCTCTGGGCCACGTACCATGGCGGCACTCAGAACGATGCCGCTTACGGCGTGCAGGTGTCCAGCAACGGCGATGTGTACGTGACCGGCGGTGCCATGAGCACCGATCTGCCAACGGCGGGCTCGCCGTTCCAGTCCGCGAATGCCGGCGGTTGCGATGGCTGGCTCGCGAGGTACAACAGCACCGGCACCTTGTTCGGCACCACCTATTTCGGCACGTCGGGCTTCGATCAGGCCTACTTCGTCCAACTCGACCCGCAGGACAATGTGTACGTGGTGGGGAACACGACAGGCATCTATCCGGTTTCCCCCGGCGTTTTCTCCACGGCGAGTGGAACGCAGTTCCTGCAGAAATTCAACACCGCGCTCAGCGCTTCGCTCTGGAGCACGCGCTTCGGCAGCTCGGGCGCGGAGAACATCAGCCCATCAGCCTTCCTCGTGAGCGATTGCGGGCAGATCTACTTCAGCGGCTGGGGCGGCGCGGTGAATCCTGCTGGCGGCGGAGTCACAGGCAGCAGCACCATCGGCCTGCCCACCACCACGGATGCCTATCAACCCGGAACCGACGGCAGCGATTTCTATCTGATGGTGCTGAACGCGGACGCGAGCTCATTGGCCTACGCCACCTTCTTCGGGGGCACGGCCACGGAGCATGTGGATGGCGGCACCAGCCGGTTCGACAAGGACGGCATCGTGTACCAGGCCGTATGCGCGGGCTGCGGATTCGGCGCCACCACCTTCCCGACCACGCCCGGCGCGTGGAGCAGCACGGACAACGGCATGAACTGCAACCTCGGCGTCTTCAAGATCGACTTCGAGCAGAACGTTCAGGTGAACATCGATGCGAGCATCAACAACCTGGTGCTCTGCCTCGATGACCCAGTGGTGCTCAGCGCCGTCGGCACAGCCGATGCATGGCTGTGGGATCTTGGAGACGGATCGCCCACGAGCACGGAGGTGACGCTAGCGCATCTGTACGACGAGCCCGGCACGTACACCATCACGCTCATCGGCACCGCCGTGGGCCTGTGCGTGGCGGTGGATACCGCGACCGTGGACATCACCGTGGTGCCACCGGCCGAGCTGCAGCCGCTCTTCGAAGCCGAGCCTTCGGGCGATTGCGATGCCGTGGCCGTGGAGCTCTTCAACTTCAGCACGGGCAGCAGCCTCTATGTCTGGAGCTTCGGGGATGGAACGGGCAGCACGCAGACCAATCCGGTGCACGACTATGGAGCGCCCGGGCAGTACACCATCACGCTCGGATTGATCGATGCCATCTGCTCGGACACCGCATTCACCTCGCAGACCATCGATGTGGGCATCCCCGGCCTCACGCTCGACCTTCCGTCGCCGGTAGGGCTCTGTGACGGCGGTAGTGAGCAGCTCGATGCCGGTGCCGGTTACGATACCTACTCGTGGAGCACCAACGAGCAGACGCAGCAGATCACGGTGAGCGAAGCTGGACAGTACGTCGTGGTGGTGACCGACGGCTTCTGCACGGGTACGGACACGGTCATGGTGAGCGAGGCGATCATCCATGAGCCGCTCGCCGATCGCCAGTTCTGCCCGGGCCAGGATGCAACGCTCACGCCGCCCTTCGATCCGCTGAGCATCACCTGGAGCACAGGGAGCACGAGCGAGGCGATCACCGTGGAGGAGGATGGCCTCTATTGGTTCGATGCGATCGATGCGTTCGGCTGCCCGGTGACGGACACGGTGAGCGTCTCGCTCTTCCTGGTCACGGAGAGCGAGGCCGTCGTGCCCAACGTGTTCTCACCCAACGGCGACAAGGTCAACGATGTCTTCAACGTGACGGGCGTGGATGCCGCCGCCGATTTCCAGATGGACATCTACAACCGTTGGGGCCAGCGCGTCTTCGAGACCAGCTCGGGCAACCATGGCTGGAATGGCAAGTTGCGCAACGACGGCGAGACGGTGCCCGACGGCACCTACTTCGTGATCGTGACCTACAAGGAGTTCTGCCAGGACAAGGACCCGGTGACCGTGACCGGGCACGTGACGCTGCTGCGCTAACGTCCGAGTGTCCGCGCGAGCGCCCGCCCGGTGTGCGAATCCTCGCGCGCCAGTTCTTCAGGTGTTCCCGTGAAGATGAGGTGGCCTCCGCCTTCACCGCCCTCCGGCCCGAGGTCGATGACCTGGTCGGCGCACTTGATCACCTCGGTGTTGTGCTCGATGCAGATCACACTGTGACCGTTGGCGATGAGCATGTCGAAGGCTTTCAGCAATTTGGCGATGTCGTGGAAGTGAAGGCCGGTGGTGGGCTCGTCGAAGATGAACAGCGTGGGCCTCTCGTCCTGTCCCTTGGTGAGGAAGCTCGCCAGCTTGATGCGCTGCGCCTCGCCGCCGGATAGCGTGCTGCTGCTCTGGCCCAGCTTCACGTAGCCCATGCCGGTCTGTTGCAGCGGCAGCAGCTTCTGCACGATGCGGGCGCAGGCCCCGATGCTCTGGTGCGGCTCGAAGAAGGCGATGGCATCATCCACGGTCATGGCCAGCAGCTCGGCCACGTCGCGTCCTTGGAACTTGGCATCGAGCACCTCGTCGCGGAAGCGCCGGCCCTTGCAGGCCTCGCAGGTCAGGCTGATGTCAGCCATGAACTGCATCTCGATGCGGACTTCGCCCTCGCCTTGGCACACCTCACAGCGGCCGCCATCCACGTTGAAGCTGAAGTGGCTTGGCTTGTAGCCCCGCACCTTGGAGACATCCTGCTCGCTGTAAAGCTGCCGCACTTCGTCCCATGCCTTCACGTAGGTCACGGGATTGCTGCGGCTGCTGCGCCCGATGGGATTCTGGTCCACGAGCTCAACAGCCTCAACGCGCGCCAGGTCGCCTTCGAGCGCCGTGTGATCGCCAGGACGTTCGCTGAAGCCCTCGAGTTGGCGCTTCAGGGCCGGGTAGAGGATGCGCTTCACCAAGGTGGTCTTGCCGCTGCCGCTCACCCCGGTGACCACCGTGAGCATGTGCAGTGGGAAGCTCACGTCCGCATCCTTGAGGTTGTGCTCGCGCGCGCCGCGCAGCACGAGCCTGTCGCGGATGGCGCGGCGCTTCGCTGGCCGCGCGATGCGCTCCCGCCCGGTGAGATAGCGCGCGGTGAGGCCCTCGCTCTCCATCAGCTGCTCGAACGGCCCGCTGAAGACCACTTCGCCGCCGTGGCTGCCGGCCATGGGCCCCATGTCGATGATGTGGTCGGCGGCGCGCATCACTTCCTCGTCGTGCTCCACCACGATGACGGTGTTGCCCAGGTCGCGCAATTGCTTCAGCACGCCGATGAGCCGCTCCGTGTCGCGCGGGTGCAGGCCGATGCTGGGCTCATCCAGGATGTACATGCTGCCCACCAGGCTGCTGCCGAGCGATGTGGCGAGATCGATGCGCTGGGTCTCGCCGCCGCTCAGCGTGTTGCTGCGACGGTCGAGCGTGAGATAGCCCACGCCCACCTCGGCCAGGTAGCGCAGCCGATTGGTGATCTCCTTCAGGAGGCGCGCGGCGATGCGCTGCTGGTGCTCATCGAGCCGCAGCTCCTCGAAGAAGCGGAGGCACTCGGCGATGGGCATGCGCGTGAGCTCGGTGATGTCCCTTCCGCCCACCTTCACGTAGCGCGCTTCTTTCCGCAAGCGCGTGCCCTCGCACATGGTGCAGGTTGTCTTTCCTCGGTACCGGCTGGCCAGCACGCGGTACTGGATCTTGTAGCTCTTCTCTTCCACGTACTTGAAGAACGCATCGATCCCATGCAGGCCCTTGGCGCCTTTCCAGAGCAAGCGCTGCTGCTCAGCGCTCAGTTCCCGGAACGGCCGGTGGATGGGGAAGTCGTGCTTCGCGCTGTCGCGGATGAAATCGCGCTTCCATTCGCTGAGCACTTCGCCCTTCCAAGGCGCCACGCAGTCATCGTAGAGGCTCAAGCGCTTGTCGGGGATGACCAGGTCGGGATCGATGCCGATGATGTTCCCGTAGCCTTCGCAGGTCGGGCATGCGCCCACGGGGTCATTGAAGCTGAACAGGTTCGGGCTCGGTTCCTCGAAGCGGATGCCATCCAGCTCGAATTTGTCGCTGAAGCCCATCTGTCTTCCATCCTCGCCGAGCAGGATCAACTCACCATGGCCCTCGAAGTAGGCGGTCTCGGCGCTGTCCGCCGCCCGACTCTCGTTCTCGGTGTCGCCCGGGGCGGCGTTCAACCGGTCAACCACCAGGAAGAAGGTGCCTTGCAGCGGCTTTTTACTCTCCAGCAATTCCTCGATGCGGTGCACCGTGCTGCCATCGTGCACGCGCGCATAGCCCTGGTGCTGCAGGATCTCCAGGTGCTCTTTGATGGCGCGTCCTTTGGGAATCGCGAGCGGCGCCAGCATGAAGACCGTGCTGCCATGGCCGTAGCTGTTCACGCCTGCCACGACATCCTCGATGGTGTTGCGCTTCACTTCCTGCCCGCTGGCGGGTGAGATGGTCCTGCCTGCGCGGGCGAAGAGGAGCTTCAGGTGGTCGTACACCTCGGTGCTGGTGCCCACGGTGCTGCGCGGGTTGCTGCTCTGCACTTTCTGCTCGATCGCGATGGCCGGGCTGATTCCGATGATGCGGTCCACGTCAGGCTTCTCCAAACGGCCCATGAACTGACGCGCGTAGCTGCTCAGGCTCTCCACATAGCGGCGCTGGCCTTCGGCATACAACGTATCGAATGCGAGGCTGCTCTTGCCGCTTCCGCTCAGGCCGGTCACCACCACCAGCTTGCCGCGCGGGATCTCCACGCTCACGTTCTTCAGGTTGTGGACGCGAGCGCCCTCCACCCGGATGCTGCCGTGGCGGAGCTTGCGTAGGATTTCCGGGGCCGGAGCGGCAGTGCGGGCAGGCAAAGGGGAGAAGGGCTGGGGAAAAGGGGCGCCGAAATTAGCCTGCGGTCCTGCGGTGGAAAGGGAGTGGACCTATATTTGAAGCCTCAGGAAGACAATTTTCCGGGCTGGAGCAATAACCACAAGTAGGCAGCGTTTCCCTCCCGACAGGCGTCTATCCCTCGTTCACCCAAGGCCCGCACCGGGCACTCAACCAAACCGCCACCGCCGATAGCCAGACCTCTACCCTGACGTTCTCGATCCATCACGGACCAAAACGGGTAAGGCCATGCTATCCAAGCGTTCCATCGCCACGGCGGTTGTCTCCACTGACGACCAGGTACTAGTCCAGCGCTACATCGACGGCGACGAATCCGCCTTCGAGGCGCTGCTGCATCGCCACAAGCGGAAGGTGTGGAGCCACATCTATCTGCTGGTGCGCGACCGCGAGCTCACCGAGGACCTCTTCCAGGAGGTCTTCATCAAGGTGGTGAACACCCTGAAGAGCCGTAAGTACAACGAAGAGGGCAAGTTCCTGCCTTGGGTGATGCGCATCGCTCACAACCTGGTCATCGACCAGTTCCGCCGAAACAAGAAGATGCCTTTGGTGCGCAGCAAGGACGATCACGATGTGTTCGCCGCCATGCAGCAGCCCGGCAAGAACGCGGAACAGAGCCTGGTGAACGTGCAGATCGACGCCGATGTGCGCAAGCTCATCGATCATCTGCCGGACGAGCAGCGCGAAGTGGTGATCATGCGCACGTACCTGAACATGAGCTTCAAGGAGATCGCAGACCACACCGATGTGAGCATCAACACCGCCTTGGGGCGCATGCGCTACGCCCTGATCAACATGCGGAAGATGATCGACAAGCACGATATCGCCTTGGAGCGGGCCTGATCGGGTCCGAGGGAATGGGCGGCGGCGGGTCTTGGCCGAGGCCCGCCGCACTTTTTTCAAGGGGGGGCAATACGGCGAGGGGGGCGCCGTTGTGATAGCATCGAAACCACCTAAACGCCTTCGATGACCAACACTACCCTTCGCCGTAAGAGCCGCCGTAACCGCCCCATGACCACCGCCCTCGGCCCGAAAGCCTCCACCCTGCAAGCCATCTTGGGTTATTCCAAGGCGCTCCAGGTGGTGGATGCCCCGCCGCTGGGCCAGGTGAATCTGGTGCTGAATTGAAGCAGGAGGCCCCTTTCGAGGGGCTTCTTCGCTAAGCGGCCACCCGTTGACGAAGCTCGCGGCGCGTCACCATCCGCTGCTGCGCGGGGTCCCATGCCTTGAGTCGGAAGCACGCGATCACATCCGCCGGACGGAGCGATGTGGGCTTGGCGCGCAGCCGTAGCTCGGGAATGGCATAATGCACCTCTGGCAGCCTGTAGAAGGGGATATGCGCGTTGAGGTGATGCACATGGTGGAAGCCGATGTTGCCGGTGAACCATTGGAGCACCGGATTCATCCGCATGTAGCTGCTGCTGTCCAGCGCGGCCTTCACATAGCTCCAGCCATTCTTGTCGGCGAACACGGTGCCCGGGAAGTTGTGCTGAGCATAAAACAGGTAACTGCCCAGGGAGAAGGTGACGAGGTAGGGCAGGAAGAAGGCGAAGACCAGATCCTCCCAGCCGAGGAAGTACCATGTGGCCCAGCCGAGCGCCGCATGGAAGACCAGGGTGATGAGGCTGTCCCAGTGCTTGCCCTTGTTGCTGATGAAGCTATTCAGGCACATGCCGATGATGAAGACGAAGAGATAGCCGAACGCGATGGCGAAAGGGCTCCGGATGAAATTGTAGGCGAAGCGCTCGCCGCGGGATAGGGTCTTGTACTTCTCCACGGTCACCACCGGGAAGGAGCCGATGCTGCTGGTGTACAGCTTGCTGTTGTGCTTGTGGTGGTGGTCGTGGCTCCGCTTCCAGATGCTGGGCGGGCTCAGCATCCACATGCCGAAGAACCAGAAGAAGACATCGGCCGGCTTGCTGCGATTCAGGATGCTCTTGTGCTGATGGTCGTGATAGAGGATGAAGACCCTCACCAGCGACAGGCCGGCCAGGATGCCGAACACGGCCTTGCTCCAGAGCGGATCAAGAAGGATGACGCCCAGATAGCAGCCCACCAGCACCGATACGGCCAGGAACAAGTGCATCCAGCTCCGCGCCCGCTGCTCGTGCGCGTAAGGCCGCGTGGCAAGGATAAGGTCCTTGCGCTCGCTGGGCTGCTTCACGGTCACGCGCCGGGGCGCTTGTGCTTCCATCTTCGATGCGTCCAGAGCCAAAGGTCGGGCTTCTGGCGGATGTCCCGCTCCAAACGTTCGGTATGGAGCTGATTGATGTCATTCTCGGACATCGTTCGGGGTTCCTCCACCAGCACTTCGGCGCCCATTTCATAGTATCCTCGACGGGGTTGCTGGATGGAGATGTAGATGACCGGGTACCCGAGCTTCTTCGCGATCACCCCGGTCCCGGTGAAGACAGGGGTGTCCTGGTTGAGGAAGGTGGTCCAATAGGCTTTTTCGGGAGCAGGCGTCTGATCGGCGATGAAGGCGGTGGCGGTGAGCCGGTTCCGGTCCCGGACCATGCCCTTGAAGGTGTCGGCCATGGCATAGAGCCGGTTGCCGAGCCGCGTGCGCATATGCACGATGAGCTTCTCGAAGTGCGGGTTCTGGAGCGGATGGTAAATGACGACGAGCGGGTGCACGCCGGGCTCCACGGCGAAGCGCGCGCCAGCGAGCTCCCAATTGCCGTAATGGCCCATCACGATGATCACGCTCTGATTCCGCTCAACGAATGGCCTGAACACATCGGCGCC
>JAEUSX010000077.1 GCA_016788405.1 Flavobacteriales bacterium | reverse complement strand
ATGCTCATGGGGTTTGGAAGGCGCGAATTGACGAATAGTGGACGGCGATTCCAAACGGTCAAGGCAGAATTAACCACCGCTGCCCAAGCGGCCCGTATCCAAGGCGCACCGCTATCCGTCCCTTCTGCACATGCGCAGGTGCGCAAGACGGCGTGGGGCACTGGCGGAGCCTGCGCAAGCGCCCTAGATTAGCGGCCATTCGAATGAAGCGGTTCGTATCAGACCATCCCGTACTGGCTTTTGTCATCCTCACGCTGGGCATGCAGTTCGCCATCGTCTGGGTGGTGGGCCTCTACCTCTCAGGCCTTCCGGAGGGCGCCCGAATCCACGACAGTGAGGAGGCGCACATGGTCTTCCGCTTCCGGGCGTTCGGGCCGCTGCTATTCGCCGTGCTGCTCACCGCGTGGCTCGAGGGCCGAGAAGGCCTGAAGAACCTGTTCGGGGCATTCCTGAACTGGCGCGTACATCCGAAATGGTACGTGCTCGCTTTTTCATGGAAGTTCCTGTTCACCTATGTTGGGATTGCCGTCGTCTTCGCCTTGGGTATCAGCGGATGGCCGGGCTGGGGCGCTGGAACCGGGCCCGAAGGCCTGGGGCACGCCTTGGAGGGCATGGTCTCCAACCTGCCCTTCATCATCGGGATCGCATTCGTGGAAGAGACCGCTTGGATGAAATTCTGTGTGACGCGCATGCAGCAGCGCTACGGCGCGCTGGTCTCCTGCCTGATCGTTGGCGCGGCATGGGGCCTGTGGTACCTGCCTATGCTCCTGATCCGCGAAGGCGTTCCGGATGGCTACCCCTGGCACATGTTCCTATTGAGCATGATCGCGCTCACCATCTTCCTGAGCTGGACCTATAACATGACCCGCAGCGGCGTGATCCTGCTCATCATGCAGATCGTGAGCAATTGCGCGTTCTTCATCATCCCCGTGCTGCCCGCATGGTTCCATGGCGATGCGACCTACATCAATGCATTCGTCACCGTGAACATCATCACGGCCACTGCCATCGTGTTCATTTTCGGCCCCAAGAATCTCGCTAACCGGCAAAGGGCGCGCTGGGATGAGCACATGCCCGTGAAGGAGAAGCGCCCGGATGAGGCGCCCGTGGAGGCGGTCAGCGCCTGAGGGTCCTGAGCAAGGCCCGAAAGCAGCGCTCGATCAAGACCTGATCGACTTTGCGCCCATTCGATCAGACCTTTCGGAAGTAGCCATTGCTGTACTCATTCGCGTAGAGCACATGCACCTTCTCGGGCTTGTCCTTGAAGAACTCATCCGTGGCTCTCTTCACCCCTGGCGAGCGGTACCCGCCAGACAAGCCCTTGCGCGGTAAGACGCCCTCATCGTAGTACACAGCGACCATGCCAATGGCCCCCGGCGCCATGCGCTCATAGAGGTGGGGCAGCACATGCCGGGTGGATTCGTACAGGTCGCCATCGATCAGCGCGAAGCTGATCCGGTCAGGCAATTCGCTGGGGATCGTGTCCTCGAACCAGCCCTTGTGCACGCGGGGCCTCTCCAGGCCCAGCTGATCGAACTTCCGAGTGAACAAGTCGAGGCCGGCAGCCATGTATCCTTTTCCATAAACGCCATCCTTCGAATCGTTCTCCGTCAATTCGGGCAGGCCTTCGAAGCTGTCGTAGGCATGCACCTTCTTCTCCGGCGCCAGCGTGCCGATGACGCGCTGCATCACGATGGTGCTATCGCCGGCGTTGCAGCCCACGTCCACCACGTCGCCGGGCACCTTGTTGGCCACGGTCTGCTCCAGCAGGTGGAAGAGGTTCATGCGCGCCTCCACATTCGCCATGTCAGAAGGTGCTGGCGTGAGCCGGACCGGCATCCGCAGCTTCCCGAGCACCTTGTTCATGAAACGCTGCCAATCAGTCGGGGTGCGATGGTCCCAATCGAAGGTCGTTGCGATGAATGCGTTGTCCATCGCCAAGTCTTTGCTGCTCATGGATCCAGGTCTTCCTATTGGTGCGTTCAACGTCCGAACAGCGTGATTCGGTTCGGCCGACGAGGCGCCGATGCGCGGACGGCGCCAAATATCGGCCTGAACGAAACGCCGAGCGTGCCAGACTTCGTTCGGGATTCCTGATCGCCGAGCTGCGCTCGATTGAGCCATGGGGCGGTCTCGAGGTCGAGGAGAGCCGGGGCACGACCGATGCGCCCCGCCGGTTCCCGGCATCTTCCAACGCCTGCGTCAGCCCTTGTCCAGCACTCGTGGCACCTTGAAGTAATCGCTGTCCTTCACAGGGGCGTTCATCAGCGCCTCCTTCTTGGTGATGCTGACCTCAGCGACATCGTCGCGGAGCACATCGGCCTCATCGGTCATGAAGATCAGGGGCTCCACGCCTTCCGTGTCCACCTCATTCAGTCTTTCCACGAAGGCGAGCACCTTCTCCATATCGGCAAGGATGGCCTTGCGCGCGGCTGGATCGCTGTAATCAAGACGGGCCAGCTCGGCGATCCGGTCAAGGGTCTTCTCGTCGATCTTCATGCTCGTGGGCGGATGAACTGATTCAGCGGCTTTCCGTAGGCTTGGCCATAGGCGGATGGAGTCCAGAACTGCGGCTCATGCCTTCAATCTTCCATCAAGGGCCCTTCAATCACCTCGTACACGCGCCGCCGCAAACTTATCACGTCAGCGTCGGTGAGCCCTGTTGTGGCAATGGGGTCGTGAATCACCACGCGCGCGATGCCGGGCCGCGCCCGGGAGAACAGTTCCATCGGCTCACCGAAGTAGCGCCAATGGTCGATGAAGGTGACCGGCACGATGGGCACTTGCTTCTCGACCGCCAGCTTGAACGCTCCGTCCTTGAACGGCTTCATGCGAGGCGCATAGGCAGGGATGGTGCCCTCCGGGAAGATCGCGATGCTGGTGCCGCGATCGATGGCTTGCGCTGCCTTCCGGAAGGCCTTGGCGGCTTCACCTCGGTCGCCCCTGTTCACCGCGATGTTCATGCCCTTGAAGAACATGTTGAAGAGCGGCCACTTCAGAAGCTCGTATTTGCCGATGAAGAGGAAGTAGCGCGGGATCACATTGTACATCTGGATGATGTCCAGGTAGCTGCCATGGTTGCTGCAGACCACGTAAGGGGGCTCCGGAAGCGCGGCGCGACGGATGATCCGGGGCGGCACGCCTCCCGCATACGCCAGGTAACGCGCCCACACGCGCTTGAGGCGGAAGGCCTTGACATAGCGCTGCGGCGTGTAAAGCAGGATGCGGAACGGGATGTAGAGCAGCACGAGCGAACTGAAGAACACCAGCACGAACCACAGCTTGTAGAGCCACCGGAAAGGCAGGAAGAGCACGCGCGCCAGAGCGTTGCGACGGCTCTCGCCATCGCGCACGCGCCCACGTTCATTCTCCACCGGCTCCGTCATGACAAGGCGGCGAAGGTATCAGCCACGCCCACGGGTACTTTCGCCGCCATGCCTCGCATCCTCACCGGCATCCAGAGCACCGGGACCCCGCACCTGGGCAATGTCCTGGGCGCCATCGCCCCCGCCATCGCCGAGAGCCGCAAGCCCGGCAACGACAGCTTCCTCTTCATCGCCGATCTGCACGCGCTCACCCAGATCAAGGACGCGGCCCTGCTGCGGGGCAACACCCACAGCGTGGCGGCCGCCTGGCTCGCCTGCGGGTTGGACACCCGACGCACCGTGTTCTATCGCCAGAGCGATGTGCCCGAAGTCACTGAGCTCACCTGGTACCTCAGCTGCTTCTTCCCCTATTCGCGCCTGGCGCTGGCGCACAGCTTCAAGGACAAGGCCGACCGCCTGGAGGACGTGAACGGCGGGCTCTTCACCTACCCCATGCTCATGGCCGCCGATATCCTGCTCTACGACGCGGAAATCGTGCCGGTGGGCAAGGACCAGAAGCAGCATCTGGAGTTCACGCGCGATGTGGCCGAGCGCTTCAACCACCAGATGGGCGACACCTTCGTGCTGCCCGATGCGCGCATCGACGAGCAGGTGATGCTGGTGCCAGGCACCGACGGCGAGAAGATGAGCAAGAGCCGCAACAACCTCGTGCGTCTGTTCGCCCCCGAGAAAGAACTGAAGCAGGATGTAATGGGCATCGTCACGGATAGCGCGCCGCTGGAGGCGCCGAAGGACCCCGAGACGAACAACGTGTACAAGCTCTTCAAGCTCGTGGCGCCCGTTGATGCGGTGGACGCCATGGGCGGGAAGTTCCGCGCGGGCGGCTACGGCTACGGCCACGCGAAGAAGGAACTGCTGGCCGCGCTGCTCGACGGCTACCGCGCCGAGCGCGACACCTACGCGCGCTTGATGAACGATAAAGGCGAATTGGATGCCCGATTGAAAGAAGGATCGGACAAGGCGCGGGCGGTGGCGACCGGCGTGCTGAGAAGAGTTCGCGAGCGGCTGGGCTACTGACCTGACTTCAATCGCTGAACATACTGCCGGTAGAGCTGCTTCTGATGATCATCGAGCACGATGCGGCGGCCCTGGATGAAGGCCCAGCGCACATCGTTGCCGCGCATGTCAAGGGCATCGCCATGCGAGACGATGAGCGTGGCGTCCTTGCCCACGGCGAGGCTGCCGCAACGCTGATCGATGCCCATGATGGCGGCGGCATCGAGCGTGATGGCGCGAAGGGCGTCTTCGGATGAGAGTCCGTAGGTGCGCGCCGTTCCCGCGGTGAAGGGCAGGTTGCGCACGCCGGCATGCTCGTGGTCGCCGGTGTAGCCAAGGCAGAAGCGGACGTCGCGCTCCTTCAGCAGTGCGGGCAGCCTGTAGGGCAGGTCGATGTCGTCCTCCGGGCGCATGGGCAGGCTATGCGTCCGGCGCAGGATCACATCCACCTTGTTGTCGCGCAGCAGATCGGCCACTCGCCAGGCATCGTAGCCGCCCACGATCACCGTGCGCTTCACGCCCTCGGCTTTCGCGAATTGCACGGCCTCAGTGATCTCGCGCGCGGCATCGGCGCGAATGAAGAGCGCTTTGTTACCATTGAACACGCCGCGCATCGCCTCCAGGCGCGCATCGGGCACGGCAGCATTCGGCTCTGCTGCATAGGCTCTCGCTTTGCGGAAGAACTGACGCAGCTCTTCGATCCTCTTCGCGCGCTCATCCTTCTTCTCGCTGTCGGTCTCGCCCGGCTCGGCCCACCAGCCTTGCCGCTGATACGCGGCGGGCCAGCTCATGAACACGCCGTCATCGGCCTTCACCAGGGCGCCGTCGCTGTCCCAGGCATCAAGCTGCACCACGCTGCTGGTGCCCGCGATGGTGAGGCCGCGCGGCGCCACCTGGGCCAGCAGCACGCCATTGGAGCGGATGGTCGGCGTCACGCGCGAATCACTCTTGTAGGCGCTGATGGCCCGGAGTTCCGGCTCGAGCTGGCCCACATCGCGCAGGTCGACCGTGGCCCGCGCCTGCTCGATCTCGATGAGGCCCAACGGCGAGTCGGGCACGATGAAGCCGGGGTACACATGCTCGCCCTTCACATGGATCACGGTGTCGTAGGCGGTCTTCACGCCGTACTCGAAGCCCACGTAATCGATGCGGCCCTCGCGGAAGCCCACGGCGCCATCGTCGATCACCTTGCCGTCGCCGACATGCACCGTGCCGCCGGTGATGAGGATGCTCTTGGACTGCGGGGGAGCAGGAGCGGGCACCTGCGCGAGCGCCTGCGTCGCGCAGAGCAACATGGCAGTGAGGGGCTTGATGAAGTCAGTGCTCATGGCGCTCATCCATCAGGTATTCATCCTCGCCCATGTCGTCGCAATGCCAGAGGCGCGGGCGCTCCCGGCCGGGTTTCCGGGCGGGCGCGCCATCGGCTTTGGCCTGGATCATGGCGCGCACGATGCGGTCGCGCTCCGCAGCGATCCACGCGCGCTGCTCGCGGTCCTCCGCTTCGTCGTAGTAACGCGTGCCGTCCACCCAGGTCGCCAATGCGCGCGCGTCGATGCTCAGCGGGTCGGCGCTCCAAAGCACCAGGTCGGCATCCTTGCCCGGCTCCAAGCTGCCGATGCGATCATCTAGTCCCAGCATGCGCGCTGGATTCAACGTCACCATCCTCCATGCCTCTTCTGCGCTCACGCCACCGTATTTCACCGCTTTCGCGGCTTCCTGGTTCAGGCGGCGGCTCATCTCCGCATCGTCGCTGTTGATGCCCGTGTTCACGCCATGGCGATGCATCAGCGCTGCGTTGTACGGTATCGCATCGTTCACTTCGAATTTGTAGGCCCACCAATCGCTGAAAGTGCTGCCGCTGGCACCGTGCCTCTTCATGGCCTGCGCCACCTTGTACCCTTCCAGGATGTGCGTGAAGGTGTTCACCTTGAATCGCATGCTGTCCGCCACGTGCATGAGCATGGCGATCTCGCTCTGCACATAGCTGTGGCAGCTGATGTCGCGCTCGCCGCGCA
>JAEUSX010000076.1 GCA_016788405.1 Flavobacteriales bacterium | reverse complement strand
GTGGTGGATGCCGTGGACCTGCCTTATGTGGACAGCAGCTTCGACATCGTGGTGGCGCAGTTCGGCGTGATGTTCTACAGCGACCGCATCAAAGCGTATCGCGAGGCCCTGCGCGTGCTGAAACCCGGCGGCAAGCTGATCTTCACGTGCTGGGACCGGCTCGAATCCAACCCGGTGGCGGCCGCGACGCAACGCGTGGTGAAGCGCTTCTTCCCGGAGGGCACGCCCGCCTTCTACACCGTGCCCTTCGCGTACCACGATCGCGCGCTGATCCGAGAGGAGGTGCTCACCGCGGGGTTCGTGCGCGCCGACCTGCGCTTGGCCGAATTGATCGGCTGCGCGAGCACAGCCGATGCAGCCGCAACGGGACTGCTCGAAGGCTCGCCTATCCACACCGCCATCATCGACCGCGACCCCTTCGCCTTGCCAGCGATGAAGCAGATGCTCTCTGCCGACCTCGCGGCCGAGTTCGGTTACAACGACCTCAACGTGCCGCTGAGCGCCTGGGTGGTGGAGGCCGTGAAGTGATCCTTACCTGAAGCGACATGCGCGCCCGGTCACCTGACCGGGCGTGCTGCTTCGTTTCAGCTGGATGAGCGAAGAACGGACGCACGTGCTCCACATGAATGAGGACCCTTGGCGGCGGGCAGGACCCGGAGGCTTTGTCGGGTTCGTGCTACGAACTGAGATGCGCGAAGAAGGAAGAGAGAACGCGGGCGAAGAGCCATGAAGAGAAGCCCTGCACATCGTATCGTTGGCTTGAGCCGGAAGCGCACCTTCGCGGCATGGAGCAACTGAACCGGAGCATCGCGACCCGATGGTTCGATGCCTTCAACGCGCATGATCTGGAAGCCCTGCTCGCGCTTTACGCGGAGGATGCGGAGCACTACAGCCCGAAGCTGAAGGCACGCAGGCCGGAGACCCAAGGACTGATCCGGGGCAAGCGCGCGTTGCGCGATTGGTGGCGTGACGCATTCGACCGGCTGCCCACCTTGCACTACCGCGTGACCAAGCTCACCGTCGACGACGAGCAGGTGTTCATGGAGTACACCCGTCAGGTGGAGGGCGAGGAAGACCTCCGCGTGGGCGAGGTGCTGGAGGTGAAGGATGGGCGCATCATCGCTTCACGGGTGTATCACGGTTGATGGCGCCTTGTTGCTCTTCCCGTAACCTGTGGGAACAGCGCCTTCGCTCACGCCTTCTTCACGTAGATGCTCTTCAGGCCCATGGCGCCGAAGCCATCCACGCGGCAATCGATGTCGTGGTCGCCATCGACCAGCTTGATGTTCTTCACCTTGGTGCCTGCCTTCACGGGCTTGGGCATGCCCTTCACGGGCAGGTCCTTGATCACCACCACATCGTCACCGTCCTTCAGCACGTTCCCGTTGGCATCCTTGATGACGCGGCCCGCCTCGGCCGCCGCCACCTCCTCGGGGTTCCATTCATGCCCGCATTCGGCGCACATCAAAGAGGTGCCCGTGGGGTAGGTGATGGCAGAGGCGCACTCGGGGCATTTCGGCAGGTCGCTCATGGCGCGCGAATGTACCCGCCACTTCTGCATCGGCCCTTCGCGCCGTCAGCGGCCCATGCGCTGGCCGCTCGCATGGCCAGGCGATCAACCTCACGGCGAGCGAAGTCTCGGCCACGCATAGGCCTCGCCGCACGAGCATGATCCCGGTCAGCGATCTTCGCGGCCGCGCCACCATGGTCCTGCCTCTCCGATTCCTTGCATTCGCAAGCCTCCTATCCATCTCTTCTGCACGCGCCCAATACATACCAATGACATCACCTGCGCTCGGCGGAAACGGCCAGCCCCTCACCATAGAAGTGTGGAGCGATGTGGTCTGCCCCTTCTGCCGGATCGGCAAACGCGAGCTGGAGCTCGCCATCGAGCGTTTCCCTCACAAGGACAGCGTGCGCGTGGTGTGGAAGAGCTTCGAACTGGAGCCCGATGCGCCAGCAAGCACCGGCGAGAGCACTTTCGCCATGCTGCAACGCCGCTATGGCATCACGGAGCCGGAGGCGCGGCAGCGCGTGCAAGGCGTGGAGGCGCGCGGCCGCGGCATCGGGCTGCGATTCGATTTCGAGCGTGCCCGCATCGCGAGCTCCTTCGATGCGCACCGCTTGCTGCAATGGGCGAAGTCCAAAGGCCTTGGCGATGCGATGAAGAGCCGGCTCTTCGATGGCTACTTCGCCGAAGGCCTGTTGATCTCGGACCATGCGGTGCTGGCCCGCCTGGCTGCGGAGGCCGGATTGGACCGCGCCGAAGCCGAGCGCATGCTGACCGGCGACACCTTCATCCGCGAAGTGCGCACCGATGAGCGCGAAGCACGCGCCTTCGGCATCAGCGGTGTGCCCTTCTTCGCCTTTGATCGACGCTTCGCGGTGAGCGGCGCGCAGAACAGCGACCTGCTCCTGCAGGCGCTGGAGAAGGCGTGGGCGGAGCGCGGGAAATGAGCCAGGCTCACTTCAGCGCCACGCGCTCCAGCAATTTGCCGTAGTACGAATCACCGATGGGGATGGAGCCCTTGCCATCCTCCATGATCACGTGGGGGGCATCGATGGCCTCCACCTTGTCGAGCCGAACGATGAAGCTGCGGTGGATGCGCATGAACTTGTCCGGCGGCAGGCGCGATTCGATGCTCTTCATGGTGCCATGCACGATGTAGCGCCGGTCCTTCACGTGCACGGAGACATAGTCCTTGAGCGCGGAGATGTAATAGATGTCCTCCAAATTCACGCGCACCTGACGGCCCTGGTGCTTGAGGAAGAGCGGGCCGGCGGATTCACGCGTGGCCATCTCGTGCAGCGCATCGCGCTCACGGCGCACCTCGGCATCGTGCGCATGGCGATGAAGGGCCATTTCCACGGTGGTCTGCACATCAATGGCCTTGAACGGCTTCACGATGTACCCGTAAGGCTCGGCCACCCGGGCACGGCTCAAGGTGCTCTCATCGCTGTAAGCCGTCAGGAAGATCACCGGAATGCCGTACGCGCCGTGGATGATCATAGCGGCCTCGATGCCGCTCATGTCACCCTTGAGCATGATGTCCATCAGTACCAGGTCAGGACGCTCCCGTTCCGCCACCTCGATGGCTGTGCTCCCCTCGGCGGCTGTGCCGACCACCGAATGCCCAAGCTTCTCCAACGTGCTCTGGATGTCCTTGCGGACGATCGCCTCGTCTTCCACCACCAGGATCCTTGCTGCCATGCGGTAAAGATGTTGGTTCCTGAGCAAGCGCCCTTGCAATGCGCTCGCAACGGCTTCAACAATACGCCCTCACCCGAGCCAAGTTCGATTCATTAGACCAACCGGCGCGGGCGTTCGACCGGGACCGAAAGGCCCCGATCCCGTCCAGCGCTTCGGCATCGGCTGTCCATCTTTGCGGCCCACTGCCATGCTCATCACGCCCATCAAATCCGTTCTCGACGACTCATTGCTCACCGGCGCCACCCTCACCGTGGCCGGTTGGGTGCGCACCTTCCGCAACGACCGGTTCATCGCGCTGAACGACGGCAGCACCATCCGCAACCTGCAGTGCGTGATCGACCAGGAGCAGGTGGATGCAGCGACCCGGGCGCGCTTCACCACGAGCGCATCGGTGAAATGCACCGGCATGATCGTGGAGAGCAAAGGCAGTGGCCAGCGGGTGGAGATGCAGGTGACCGCCGTGGAAGTGCTCGGCGACAGCGATGCGGAGAAGTACCCCATCCAGCCCAAGAAGCATAGTCTGGAGTTCCTGCGCGAGAACGCCCATCTACGCTTCCGCACGAACACCTACAGCGCGGTGTTCCGCATCCGCCACCAGGTGAGCTTTGGAATCCACGAGTATTTCGACCTGAACGGCTACAACTATTTCCACAGCCCCATCATCACGGCCAGCGATGCGGAAGGCGCGGGTGAGATGTTCCGCGTGAGCGTGCTGGATGCGAAGACGCCGCCGCTGAGCGAGGATGGGAGCGTGGACTTCAAGGAGGATTTCTTCGGCCGCGAAAGCCGCCTTACGGTGAGCGGCCAGTTGCAAGCGGAACTGGGTGCGCTCGCGCTCGGCAAGGTCTACACCTTCGGGCCCACGTTCCGTGCGGAGAACAGCAACACCGCGCGCCACCTGGCCGAGTTCTGGATGATCGAGCCTGAGGCCGCCTTCATGGACCTCGAGGGCGACATGGACCTCGCCGAAGGCCTGTGCAAGCACCTGATCGCCCGCGTGCTGAGGAACAGCCTGGACGATCTGCAGTTCCTGGATGCCCGCTTGAAAGAGGAGGAAGCGACCAAGCCGAAAGAGCAGCGCAGCGAGATGAGCCTGATCGACCGCCTGAAGTTCGTGTTGGAGAACCCCTTCGAGCGGATCACCTACGACAACGCCATTGATATCCTGCTCCGCAGCAAGCCCTACCAGAAGAAGCAGTTCCAGTTCCCGGTGGAATGGGGCATCGACCTGCAGAGCGAGCACGAGCGCTACCTGGTGGAGAAGCACTTCAAGAAACCGGTGATCGTCACAGGATATCCTGGCAAGATCAAAGCCTTCTACATGCGCACCAACGCGCCGGGCGACTTCGGCTACAGCGAGAAGGGAACGACCGTCGCCGCCATGGATGTGCTCTTCCCGGGCATCGGGGAAATCATCGGCGGAAGTCAGCGCGAGGAGCGCCTCGATGTGCTGGAGGCGCGCATGAAGGAGATGCACGTGCCCGCCGAAGAGCTCTGGTGGTACCTGGACACGCGTCGATTCGGAACGGTGCCGCATGCGGGCTTCGGGCTGGGATTGGAGCGCTTCGTGCTCTTCGTTACCGGCATGGGGAACATCCGCGACGTGATCCCCTTCCCGAGGACGCCGAAGAGCGCGGAATTCTAGGCCTCATGCCCCGCCTCTTCTACTACCTCGGCACCTGCTCCACGTGCGAGCGCATCATGAAGCAGATTCCGAACTTGGATCGCTTCACCCTGCGCGAGATCAAGGGCGATCCCATCACCGCGAAAGAGCTCGACGCAATGAAGAAGCTCGCGGGCAGCTATGAGGCGCTCTTCAGCCGTGTAGCCCTCAAGTTCCGCGGACTCGGCTTGAACAAGATGACGCTCATGGAGAAGGACTACCGCAAGTACATCCTGCAGGAGTACACCTTCTTGAAACGGCCGGTGATGGTGCTGGATGACCGCATCTTCATCGGCAATGGCAAGAACGTGGTGAAG
Source organism: Flavobacteriales bacterium (assembly GCA_016788405.1). Taxonomy (GTDB): domain Bacteria; phylum Bacteroidota; class Bacteroidia; order Flavobacteriales_F; family PHOS-HE28; genus PHOS-HE28. The sequence goes on along the minus strand of JAEUSX010000076.1, from coordinate 9,887 downwards.
GCGATGGCGGAGGCGGCGTAAGCGCCCTAGCGCAACTCGATGCGGCTCTTCCGCTCCAGGTCGGTACGGCTCTGGAAGCGCAGCGTGTAGTAATCGGCGCCGTTGGCAGCGAGTTTGAGCTCGGCGCTGGCACGGCCGTACTCGCGACCATCTTGATCCAGCGCCACCGCGGTAACCGGGCCGCTGAATTCGTTGGCCGAGATCACGTAGAGCACCAGCACATTATCCACGCCCGCGCTGTCTTCTTCCACCATGGTCTTCCCGAGTGAAAGGCCCTTGGCCTTCAGATCCTCCGACAGGCCCACGTCGATGGCCCAGGCATTCTCCACCCCGGTGGTGACGCCCTCGATGACTTCCGTGGCCGCGGTTCCCGCGATCTCGCCTCCTTTGTTCAAGGCGTCCTTGGTGCCTTCTGCGACACGCCCGCAGGCCGTGAGCGCCAGCACGGCAAGGATGATGCACGCCCTCATCGGATCACGAATCGGATGATGCGCTGCTCACTGCCCATGCGAGCGCGCAGGAAATAGGCGCCTGCCTGCAAGTCGGCGATGGGCAGTTCGACACGGTGCGGCCCTGCGTTACGCTGTCCCATATTCCTCGTCACGGCGATGCGTCCAGTCATATCGATGACATCGAGCGTGAGCGCACCAGCCGTCCGCAGGTTGACCAGCGCGGTCGCTGCGCCATCCGCTGGGTTCGGCATCACCAGCAACTCAGCGCCCTCAGCGATGAGCTCCTCCAAGCCGACGGGCTGGCCGTTGATGTTGATGTCGTCGATGTACACGTTGTTCCCGCCATCGCTCTCGAATTCGAACTTGAACCGGAAGTTCGGCACATGGCTGCTGCTGCTGATCGTGGTGATCTCGGTATAGGCCCATTGCGAAGGGCCATTGGGAACAAAGCTGGCTGTGGTGTTCGGTGCCGTGGGCAGGTTGTTGGATCCGCGCAGGATCTTGCGAAGGGTCCAGGTGTCGCCGCAGTTTGAACTGGTCCAGAACCGCAGGGCGTCGTCGTTGCTGGCGGCCCGACGCGCATACGCGTACCGGAAGCTCACGCTGATCTGCGAGGCGCCGCTCATGTCGATGGTGCGCGACATGAGCTCATCCACGCGGCCATCCATGGTGGCCGTATTCAGGATGCGCGCGCTCTTGCTCCCGGTGTAAGCCGCCGCGGTGGTCACCGTCCATGTGTTGTCGGCATTCGGGTTGTCGATGAACCATTCCGGGACATTGAATGCGCTGATGCCCTCGAAGCCCTCCTGCACCGGCGGCTGAGCGCCCGGAACGGGGAGCACCGTGATGTACGCTGTCTGGTTGCTGGTCAGCGTGGTGCTGCCATCGCTGGCGGTGAGGCTCACGCCGTACTGGCCCGGCGCGCTGTAGGTCACGGTCGCGGTTTCCCCATTGGCGGAGGCGGGACTGCCGCCATCGAAGGACCACGTGCGCGAGCTCACCGCATTGTAGCTGTCGTCGGTGAAGGTCACTGTTGCTCCCTGGCACACCACGCGCTGATCGGCGCTGAAGGCCACCGCGCACAGCGCCTCGGGAAGGTTGACCCCGGTGGCGGTGAGGTTACTCGTAGTGATCAGCTGGTTGCGCTGGGCGGTGGTGCTATTGAGCGCCGCGATCATGCGCGTGCGCTGGCCATTGGTGAACATCTTGGAGCAGTAGCTGTACTCCATGAAATTCTCCACATTGTCCTTTGGGCTGCCGCAGGTGGCCCCATTGAGGCTGCAGATGGTCCAGCCCACCGTGTTCGGGGTGTCACTCACGCCGTCGTCGGTGCCGCAGTTGCTCGCAACGCCTGGCGTGTTGGTGCCGCCCCAGGTATGCTCCAGGTTGATCCAATGGCCCACTTCGTGGGTGAGCGCCCGGCTGCGGCTCACGCTTCCGGTGCCGATGGCGCCGACATAGGTGTGCTGCATCACGATGCCATCGGCCGCCGCGAACACCGCCGCGGAGCCTGGAGTGAGCGTATAGCCCGCTGCTCCATCAGCGTAGGCGCACACCCAAACATTCAGGTACTTGTTCCGCGGCCACTGGATCAGGTTCTTCATGCTCTGGTCGCCCACATCGGTGAGGGCGCTCACGGTGCGCGTGATGCCCTTGGTGCAATTGCCGTTGGGGTCCTTCCGCGCCAGCTTGAATTCGATGTCGATGTTCGCCACCAGCGGCAGGAACTCCGCTTGAACGTTGTCCCAGTCTGCATTCTGCTTGTTGAAGTCCTCGTTGAGCACGCGCATGGCGTCGAAGACCTGGTCGTCGCTGATGTTCTCGCTGCCGTACTGGTGGATGATGTGGAACACCACGGGCACCGTGTACGTGCTGCGCGACCCTTCGCTGAAGCCTTCGGTCCATGTTCCCAGCTCGCTCCTGGCGGCATCCATGGCAGCGATCAGCGCTGGGTCGTTGCCGTGCAACTGCTCGAGCAGGACGGGCTCGTTGGTGCGGCAGGTGAAACCGCCCTCCTGGGCATGCGCGGCCCCAAGGGCAAGGAGGGCGGAGAAGGCGAGTATCCTGTTCATGTGCATAGGCTGTGCAAGTGGACGCGCGAAACTACACGAAGGCTGCCCCGCGCGGAAGAGGAGGCCCGCTCCTTGCTATTCGATGACCAGTCGCGCCACAGAGGCGGCACCATCCGCCTCGAGCCTGGCCAGATAACTGCCTGGAGCCAGCGCACCGACGTCGACAGGGATCATGATCTCTCCTGCGGGGCGCGAACCGAGGTCCTGAGAGATGATCATTCTGCCCGTAGCATCCATGATCGACATGCGCACTTCGGCCGAACGACTGAGCGTGGTGATCAAGCGCACCTGGCCGGTTGCAGGATTCGGCATGAGCACAAGGCTGGATGCCGGGGCTTGGATCTCATCAACGCCCACCGGCATCCCGTTGATGTTGATGTCGTCGATGTACAGGTTGTTGCCGCCATCCGCCTCGAAGACGAACTTGAAGCGGAAGTTCGGGATGTGGCTGGTGGCGCTGATGTTGGTCACCTCGGTGTAGCCCCATTGCGTGGCGCTATTCGGGACGAAGTTGCCGGACGTGTTAGGCGCAGTGGGCAAGGTGGTGCTTCCGCGCATGATCTTCCGGAGCATCCAGGTCTCCCCGCAATCGTTGCTGATGTGCAGGCTCAACGCGTCGTCGTCCGATGCCGTGCGACGGGCATAGGCCCAACGGAAGCTGATGGCGATGTCCTGCGCATCGGTCATGTCGAAGGTGCGTGAGAGCAGCTCATCGGTATTGCCGGCGGCCGACATCGCGTTGAGCAGGCGCATGCTCTTGGCGCCGGAGAATGCGGCGCTGCTCGTCACCTGGAACGTGTTGTCATTGTTCGAATTCACCGTGTACCACTCCGGACCATTGAGCGCGGCGATGCTCTCGAAGCCCTCGACCACCGGCGGTGCCGTGCCCGGATTGGGGAGCACGGTGATGTACGCGTTGGAGGTGGTGCTCAAGCTGTTGGTGCCATCAGAGACCGTCAGGCTCACCGCGTAGGTGCCCGGTTCGGTGTACACCACGGTGGGCTGCGCATCCTCAGCAGTCGCAGGCGTGCCGCCGGTGAAGGTCCACTGCCAGCTGGTCACGCCGTCGTAGCTCAGGTCGGTGAAGTCAACAGGCGTGCCCGCGCAGATCTGGCGCGCGCTGCTGCCGAAGGAGGCCTGGCAGAGCGTGGGGAGGTCATTCACCCCGGTGGCGGCAAGGTTGCTCGTTGTGATGAGCTGGTTGCGCTGAGCCGTGTTGCTGTTGAGCGCGGCGATCATGCGCGTCTTCTGCCCTTCGGTGAACATCTTGGAGCAATAGCTGTACTCCATGTAGTTCTCCACGTTATCCACGTCATTGCCGCAGCTCGCGCCATTCAGCGCGCAGTACGTCCAGCCGATGGTGTTCGGCGTATCGCTCACGCCGTCATCCGAATCGCAATTGTCAGCGACGGCCGGCTCATTGGTGTTGCCCCAGGTGTGGGCCAGGTTGATCCAATGACCCACCTCATGGGTGAGCGCGCGGCTGCGGCTCACGCTTCCGGTGCCGATGGAGCCGGTGTAGTCATGAAGGATCACGATGCCGTCCCACGAAGGCTGGTTGTTCACCGAGCCAGGGCGGTACGTGTAGCCTGCGGCGCCATCGGCGCTCGCAGCCACCCAGATGTTGAGGTACTTGTTGCGCGGCCACTGGATCAGGTCCTTCATGGTCTGGGTACCGTCATTGGTGAGCGCGCTGACCGTGCGCGTGATTCCGTTGGTGCAATTGCCTTGAGGGTCGCGCTTGGCCAGCTTGAAGCTGATGCCCACATTGGCCACGAGCGGCAGGAAAGCCTGATTCACGTCGTCCCAATCGGGGTTCAGGCGGTTGAAGTCCTCGTTCAGGATCCGCACCGCATCCTCGATCTGCTCATTGCTGATGTTCTCCTCGCCGTTGTTGTGGATGATGTGGAAGACCAAGGGGATGGTGTAGTCCACACGCTCCGCACCGGTCGCATTTGCCGCCCATGCCGCCGTGAAGGCCTCCAATTCGGCATCGGCCTGCGCGATCATGGCCCGCTCCAAATCGGGATCAGCCACCAAGGCCAGTTGCCGATCCAATTCATTGGCTCCGCATGGACGTACCTGAGCGGTCGCTTCATGAGCAACGAGCAACGAAGAGAAGATGAGTGCTATACCGAAACGCATGGAGGGGCTGGTTTTGGGCGCCCGAAAATATCCGATTGCGGATCCCGCGACGGTCACACGGCTGTAAGGGCTCAGGGCATCTCGGGATCCTGAGGGGCAGCACGCCTCGGGGCGACGAGCCTCCATCGCGACCAAGTACAGCCTTCGCCCGGCAGAACCCGACTCGGCCCCGACCAAGCAACTCAGGGCTTCACGAAACGCACGGCATCTCTCTGGATCCCGCCCCGCGCTTTCGCCACGTAACCGCCGGGGGCTAAGTCATTCAAAGGCAGTGCGAATCGATGCGAACCAGGCTGAAGGCGCAGTGGAGCCGTCCGGTGGACGAACCGCCCAAGCGCATCCACCACCTCGATCGTCACCGTATCGGGGTCACGGAGGTCGAGCACGGCCTCGACTGAGCCGGACACGGGATCCAAGCGTACCGCGAAGCCGTTCCCATCATTCTCCGCCTCGCTCAGGCCAACCGACCCGGATGCGATGTTGATGTCGTCCAGATAGAGGTCGTTCCCGCCATCGCTGACGAACTCGAAGCGCATCCGGAAGCTCGGCGTGCACAGGCTCGGGCCGATGTTGGTGATCTGCGCATACCCCCATTGATCGGGATTCGACGGCACGAATAATCCTTGCACCACCCCGGCCGTGAGCAGGCCCGTATTGGCGCGGAGCACCTTGCGCAGCGCCCAGCTATCGCCGCAGTCACCGCTCACCCATACGTACAGGGCATCGTCATCGGCGATGTAGCGCTTGGCGTACGCGTAGCGGAAGCTCACCAGGGCGCTGGAAGCGCCGCTCAGATCATACGTGCCGGAGATCAGCTCATCTGTGCTGCCAGCGTCGAAGATGGTGTTGGGCATCCGCGCGCTCTTGGAACCGGAGTAGGCCGTGCTCGTCGTCACCTCGAAGCCGCCGTCCTCCCCTTCATCCACCACTTCCCAATCCGGGTTGGGCAGCGCAGTGACCGACTCGAAGCCTTCCATGACCGGCAACGACTGGCCAGGCGAGGCCAGCACGCGGATGTAGCCTTGCGCCGTGGTCCCAAGGCTTCCGCCAGCCGCATCGCTCACCATGAGCGTCACCGGATAGATGCCAGGCTCAGCGTATGCGATCACCGGCGACGCATCCGTGCTGGCATCGGGCGTACCGCCCGGAAAGCTCCAAGAGCGTGACACCACGCCGTTGTAACTCTGGTCCTCGAAGGTCACGCTGCCCCCTGCGCAGAGCGATCGGCGATCCACGCTGAACCGCGCCTCGCAGACTGTGCCCGTACCATCCACGCCGGTGAAGGCCAGGTTGCCCGGTTGCCAGAGCTCTTCGCGCTGCGCGATGGGCGATGTGAGCGCTGCCAGCATGCGGTCGGCTTGACCGGTGGTGAACATGCGTGAGCAATAGGCGTACTCCATGTAGTTCTGAACATTGTCCTGCACGTTCCCGCAACTCGCGCCAGTCACTAGGCAACTGGTCCATCCGCGGGTGTTGGGCGTGTCGTCAACGCCATCGTCCATGGCGCAGTTGGCATCGTCGCCCGGCTCGTTGCTGTCGCCCCAGCAATGCATGAGGTTGAGCCAATGGCCCGTCTCATGGCTGAGCACGCGAGAACGGAAGGGGGATCCCGCCCCGATGCTGCCGACGTAGTTGTACTGGACGACGATGCCATCGGCTTCGGGCCATCCATCGAGCCACATGGGGTAATAGGTGTAGCCGGCGGCGCCATTGGCGTAGCGGCAGACCCAGATGTTCATGTAGCGCTCGCGCGGCCATTGGATCACCTGGGTCATGTCGAAATCCCCGACCTCGGTCAGGTTGCTCACCGTGCGCGTGATGCCGTTGGTGCAATTCCCTTCGGGGTCGCGCTGCGCGAGGCGGAATTCGATGCCCACATCCGCCACGATGTCGATGAAGGCAGGTGCCACTTGCGTCCAATCGGGGTTCAGCTTGTTGAAGTCCTCGTTGAGGATCCGCACGGCGTCCTCCACCTGCGCATCGCTGATGTTCTCCGGTCCGTTGTTGTGGATGATGTGGAAGACCACCGGGATGATGTACGGTCCCCCGCCACCGCGCTGGAAGCTGGCCGTACGGGCATCAAGCGCAGCCTTCGCTGTGAGCGCTCGATCCAACGCCTGCGGCGCTTCGCTCAAGTGCCGGTCGAGCTCGACCGGGTGGTTATTGAGGCATCGGAGACCGCTGTCCTGCCCGTACATGGGCGAGACCAGGAGCAGGCAAAGAGGGAGCAGTTGTGAGCGCATGCTGAACAAGGACGCGCAAGGTAGTCGCAACGCTTCCTCGAAGTCAGCCGCGTAATTCGCGCAGGACCCTGTTGCGCCTGGCACAGCCGCCCTCACGGCAATTGCTCCGTCCGCGTATTCGTGGGTACTGCGCCGCCAATGTTCACTAGGATCGGGTCGCGGTCGTTGCCAGCGTTGGTATAGCGCACCACGCCATCCAGGTTCACATCCTCGGGGTAGTAGCCATTGGTGGTGGCGGTGGGCACGCTTCCGCCCACGCGCACGAGGATGGGATCCCTGTCATTGCCTGCATTCGTGTAGCTGAGAATGCCATCGCCGCTCACATCGCCGGCCCAGAGCGCGGCGATGCTGCCCAGGATGGTGCGCGCGTTGGTGCCGTAGGTGGCCAAGGCGGGATCGCTCAGGTTGATGCTCACCGGGCCGGTACCGTACTGCGAGGCCGTGCTTGTCATTGCGGCGAGGTGGTTGCGGTGCCATGCCGCCACTTTGTACTGGCCGCGCGGCGCATTCGGGAACCAAAGCGGCTCTTCGCCGTTGGGCATCACCACTTTGCCGTTCGCCAGCACCAATGCGGCCCGTTCGTCCACGACGTTCACATGGTTCGCGCCATCGCGCAACTGCACCATCACCCAATCCACCGGCGCATTGCTGCCGGTGCGATCCAGCAGGGCCTGACTCATGGTGGCGCCCATTCCGTACGGATCGCTCATGGGCAGCACCCCAGCGGCCTTCAGATCGGCGCGCATCACCGTGCCGTTCCAAGCGCCTTCCAGCACCAGGCTCAAGGCGAGTTCGCTGTCCCCATCGGTGAAGTCGTAGATGCCATCCAGGTCGCGGTCCACGCCATGCCGGATCTTGGTGGTGGGGTGCACGAGGGTCCATGTGAGCGGCGCGCCGCCTGCTTGCGCGGCCGCGACCATCGCAGTGTGCGTGACCGCAGCGGCACCGTTCTGGTCGGGCTGGTAGTTGTTGCTGCCCATGTAGTAGAAGCCGCGCGGCACGCCGCCCCAGATGCCCTTCACCACCATGGCGTACTCTGTTGCACGGGTATCGGCGAGATCCTTCAGTACGTTGAGCGTGGTGGTGGAGCCGATCGATCCGTTGATGGTATGGCGCATGCCCACCGCGGGGAGCACATCATTCACGGCAGAGGCGGAGAAAGGGAAATTGGTGGTGTTGAAGCACTGCGAGCAGTTGTCATTGTCGATTCCCCCTGACCAGCTGAGGATCTCGGGCTCGTAATCGCCCATGTAGTTCGCAACGCCGGCCCCATTGTACCAGGTCTCCATCACGCCTTCGGATAAGAGCCCGAAGCCACTGGTGCATTCATTGGTGTTGTAGAAAAAGCCCGTTTTACGGTAAGCGCTGCGCAGGTCGCCAGCCATATTCCGGTTCATGGTGAAGCCCTGCGTGTTGGTCGTGGAGCCCCCTGCACCCGGCGCATTCCCAGCCACCTGTCCGTTACCTGCGAGATCCCCGCGCCCCGTTTGAGCATTGTGGCAAGGCACGCAATTCACATTGACGGCGACGAAGAGATTCACGGCCGGAGGAACACTTTGGAAGGAGACGCCGGTGCCGCGCACGCGGTTCGGATTGATCCGCGTCGTTGATGATTGCGAATTGGGCTTGTACACGCGATAGGGGTTCGGCACGTACCAGCACGCCGCGAGGAAATCGCTGAACTCCTGCATGCTCACCACATCCAGCGGCGCATCAGCGCCTTGCAGGTTCTGGAACGCGCCTGCGAAATCGGCGAAGCCATCCTTGTCTCCGCGCCAGTGCAGGTTGCCGCGACCACGGCCGATGATGTCGATGAGGAATTGCGTGGTCTTCACGCCCTTCAACGGATGGAAGCTCTTGCCATCCACGAGCGCCATCTCTCCAGAGGGGTCGCCAAGGTCCCAGCCCAACCGGTCCCAACGCGCATCCACATGGCAGCTGCCGCAGCTGATGTGACCGTGGCCGCTGCCGGTGTGCGTGTTGTACAGATGCTTCCGGCCCGTCTTGATCACCTGCGGCGTGGGGTCGAAGAAGGCGGTGCGGCTCACTTCCTTGTCCGTGGACAGGTCGATGGTGGAGATGCTGCCGCCGAATTTGTTGATGACGTACGCGCGCTGGCGCGCCTCATCGATCACGATGCCCGTTGGGCCGTCGCCCACGGTAATGGGGTCCGGAACGGTGCGGCCACCCGTGGCATTGATCATGATCACGTTGTTGGAGCCCATGCCGGTGACATACGCCTTGGTGCCATCCGAGCGCCAGGCGATGCCGCGCGGGTCGCCCAAAGCCTGTTTGCGCACCGCTGGAGGTGAGGTGTGCGTGCTGTAATTGATCTGTGGATTCATGTCCGTGATCGTCACGGAGCCCGAGGGTGGTGCGAAGCGCGAAACGTTCACGCGGAGGAACTTCCCTTTCAGGTTCGGCTCGAAGCGGATCTCGTTGGTGGCATCGGTGCCCACCACGAACACTTCGCCAGTGCCGGGCCGCACGCTCATGGCCATGAGGATATTGCCCAACGTGCTCTTGTAAGTGACGGCATTCGTGCTGGTCGCGATCATGGCCACATCGCGGTCCGGCATGTCCCAGCCGGCTTGGCGAACGCCAGCGCCTCCGCTCACGATGTTCGTCCAGTCATGGTTGTTGTCGTCCATCCATTGGCCGGCCGCGTTCTTGCGCACGATCATCGTGTTGGTTTCCGTGGACGGCGGATTGCTCAGGTTGAGCGGCGGATTGAATCCCGTTCCGGAATTCGGCACAGGGACCACGCCACCGTATGGCCCGGTCGGTCGCTTGACATCGTTCGGGATCAGAGTGCACCCCCCCTGCGTAGAGCAGATGCCGATCTTGCCAGGCACGTGCTCGGTGGAGAAGAAATCATTTCCGCTGATGGAGGTGGTACGGTTGCCGCTCTCGAAGAAGGCGCAATAAACCGTGCTCCCATCGGGGCTTACGGCCAGTGCGCGCGGTTGCTCGCC
>JAEUSX010000218.1 GCA_016788405.1 Flavobacteriales bacterium | reverse complement strand
GTGGATGACAACGCCGGCGAGCTCAGCGTGGCCGTGCACCGCTTGGGCCGCGTGCATACCATCCTGCAAGTGCTCGTGAAGAAGATCGACATCCTCGAGACGATGACGCCGCTCGATTTCCTCGACTTCCGCGACATGCTGCGGCCGGCGAGCGGCTTCCAGAGCATGCAGTTCAAGATCCTGGAGGCGAAGCTGGGCCTGCGCATGGAGCAGCGCTTCGGCAAGCAGTACTACACCAGCCAGCTGAAGCCCGAGCACAAGGCGCAGATCGAAGCGCTCGAAGGGCAGCCCACCTTCATCGACATGGTGAACGACTGGCTCGCGCGCATGCCGTTCCTGCAGGATCGCTACTGGTCCGGGCAAGGCGACTTCTTCGCGCAGCTGAAATCGCTGTACACCGCATCGCTGGTGCAGGGCGAAGAAGGCAACGTGGCCCTGTGGGAGAAGCTCTTCGAGACCGGCGACGGACGCCGCCTCTCCCCTGCCGCGGCCCGTAGCGCGGTCTTCATCATGCTGTACCGTGACGAGCCGATCCTGCAGATGCCCTTCCGCCTGCTGGAGCGCCTGCTCGACATCGATGAGGCGCTGGCCACCTGGCGCTACCGCCACATGAGCATGGTGCATCGCACCATCGGCCTGCGCGTGGGCACCGGCGGCAGCACCGGCAAGCAGTACCTCGCCGGAGCGCTGGGCAGCCACCACATCTTCCAGGAGCTCGCCGACCTGAGCAGTTTCCTGTTCGAGCGGCGAAGGATCCCGCCACTGCCCGCTGCGCTGCGTGCAGCGCTGCGCTTCAATGGCTGATCATCGCGCGTAGGCCTGCATCCGCCCTACTTGCAGCGGCATGCCGTGCGCGCTGCGCCGCCAGATGGCCAGCTTGCCATCCACGAAGAACGACTCCTCCATCCATTGCAGGGCGTAGCCGTCCTTGCCCTCCTCGCGCAGCTCGCCCAAGTTGATCGGGCACGCGCCCGCATCGAACCACACCACATGCCCTGCGCTGTCGGCGTAGTAGATGTTCTCGTCGTTCACGAAGGTGATCATGTACCGCAGCGCATCCGGGTCGTTCGTGGGCTCCGGCGGCAGGCCTCCGCGCAGGCGGCGGGCGTCCTCCCAGCCCTGGCGGATGGCCTCCAGCCGCGCGTGCTTGGGCGGATGGCTGCGCGTGCCGTGCGGCGAGCCGATGGCGCTCTGCGCCGCCAGGCATTGCTCTAGCGCGGCTCCCATGCCGAAGAGGACGAAGCCGGAATAGCGGTCGCAGGCCAGCTCATCACCGGGCCGCAAGGAGGAGGGGTCGATGGTGTGGCCCAGCAGGTGATGGGCCACCTCGTGCGCCAGGACGCTCACCGCGCTCCAATCCGTCCGCGTGCTGTCGAGCACCGCCGCCATGAACGCCGGGTTGTACGCGATCACGCGCTGGCGGTCCTTCACGTAGGCGATCGCCGTCCGCGTATCCGTGCTGGCGCGCACCACGAAGTTGGGCTGCAAGCCGCTGTGGCGAACGATGCGATGCACGGCATCGCGGGCCGCATCCTCATCGAGCGATGCGGGCTGCGCGTGCGCGGTGTGCGCGGCGAGCAAGGCAAGAACGAAGAAGGAGCGCATCATCGATCATTCATGTCCCACGCGGGCCAGCACGTCGGCGACGGCTTCCAGCGCGCGCCTGAACTGCTCCTCCGCGCTGATGTCGCTGTTGTCGATGACGATGGCATCATCGGCCTTGCGCAATGGGTCGGCCGCGCGCGTGGTGTCGTCAAGGTCGCGCTGCGCGATGTTGGCGATCACGCTCTCACGGTCCGCATCAATGCCCTTCTGCAGCAGCTCCTGGTATCGACGCTCGGCGCGCACCTCGGGCCGCGCGGTCATGAAGAGCTTCACCTCCGCATCGGGGAAGACCACTGTGCCGATGTCCCGGCCATCCATCACCACGCCTTTGCCCGCGCCGAGCTCCTGCTGTAACCGGACCAGCTTCGCGCGCACTTCCGGCACCGGGCTCACCAAGGTGACGTGCTGGCTCACGGCCATGCCCCGGATCTCCTGCTCCACGTTGCGGCCGTTCAGCCAGGTGGCGCTGTGCCCGGTCATCGGGTCGTGCTGGAACCGTATGTCGATGCCATCCAGCGCGCGCAGCAAGCCCGCGCGATCCAGTGTTCCGCCCGGCGCAAGGCCATTCTCCATGACGAAGAGCGCCACCGCGCGGTACATGGCGCCGCTATCGATGTAGGTGTATCCGAGATGCGCCGCGAGCTGCTTGGCCAGGGTGCTCTTGCCGCAGGAGGAGTACCCGTCGATGGCGATGGTGATCGCGTTCACGGCGGCAAAGTACGCGGGCTCCGTGCTACGGCGCCGGGGCATGCGGCGTGACCGGCGCGCTGGCTTCCTTCTTCTTGAAATCGCTGAAGCGCACCGCCAGCGTGATGGTGTTGCGGATGCCTGCGAGGTGCAGCTGGCTGAAGCCGTAGCTTATGTGGACCTTGCTCACCCGAAGCCCGAGACCGAAGCTCAGGCCCACGGCGCCCGGCCGGTTGGCCAGCACCATCTCGTAGCGCGTGCGGAAGTTGTAGCCCAGCCGTATCATGAAGTTCTTGCTGAGCATGATCTCCGCGCTCGGCACCGCATGCAGCAGGGCCTTCTGCGCGTTGGTGGTCTTCTTCACCACCACTTCACCGGTGGTCGGGTCGATCTGCGCGTCGCGCTCGTCATCCGGGTAAGTCAGGTCCCAGCGCTGGAGATTCTCCAGCATCAGGCCCAGGCGGAACGGCGCATGCTTGAACTTGTACGTGATGCCCGCCATCACCTGGAAGGGCATGTCCTCGCGCTCGGCGGTGAACGCGCTCGTCTGGTAGCCTACGCCACGCACGAGCGCGGAGATCGTCAGTCCCTTGGAAGGCTTGTGGTAGGTGCCGCCCAAGTCGAGCGCGAAGCCCGTGCTGGTGTACGTATCGAGATTGCTGGTGACCACTTTGACGTTGGCGCCGATGCTGAACAAGCTGTCGATGGCGCGCCCAGCACCGATCTGGAAAGCGTACTCGCCGGCCCGGAACTGCCCCAGCTCCGTTCCGGTCTCATCGGTGCGGTCGAAAGAGCCGTAGTCCACGTACTGAAGCATCCCGGAGAACGTGGTGCGCAAGCTGTCGAAGTGCTGCGCGTAACTCACGTAGCCCACATTAATCCCTTCGAAGTAAGGCAGGTAGCTCAGTGACACCTGCCGGCCCATCTCGGCGTTGAGCAGCGCCGGATTGAAGAGGCCCAGGTTGATGTCGTTGTCCTTCACGGCGATGTAATTGCCTCCCAATGAAGAGGCCCTCGCCGAGGCCGGGATATCAAGGACGCGGAACACCTGCTGCCCGCCCAGTTGGGCATGCGATGCGAGGCCGATCACGAGAGCGAGGAAGAGGAAGGATGCGCGCATGCGGGTGGGCAACGAAGATAGGCGGGCGGTATTGCGCGGACCCGCGGCGAAGGCTGTTCAACACCCTGCTGTTGGAAGTTGCGGCGCGCGCACGACCGAGCGCTGGAATGGCCCCGGGTACTTTTGGTGGCGAGCCAGCGCGATGCTCGCGCGGCGCAACAAGCGCATGCTGAACCAAATCGCCTTGCTGATCAATGTGATCGGCGTATTGCTCATCGAAGCATTCATCGGAGGACCGCTCTCCATCACCCAGACCCTGCCGGCCACCATGGTGCCGGGCAGCGAGGCCAAGGTCACCGTCAACATCGACAAGAGCGACCTCACCGGCTTCGCGAAGCTGCAGATCGACCTTCCGGAAGGCTTGACGGCCACGGCCATCGAGACCAAAGGCGCCTCGTTCACCTTCGCCGATGGCAAGGCCAAGTTCATCTGGATGTCCCTGCCGACCTCTCCCACCTTCAAGGTGACATATACCCTCTCGGCCTCGGCCGCGGTCTCAGGCGTGCAGCGCATCGGCGGGCGTTTCAGCTACATCGAGGGCAACGAGCGCAAGGTGCAGGAGCTGCCATCCGCCACCATCGACCTGGGCGCTCCGGGCGCTGTCGCCGATGTGCCCGCCACGCCGGCCGCCACCGAGGTCGCGACGGAGGACCCGACCGCCAACGACTTGGTGAGCGCAGCCGGCGCCGCACCGGCCGGGACCATCCCGGTGGCCGTGGTCGATAACGCGAGCGGCGTGGCCCCCATGCAGGGCGCGGGCGGCGTGAGCGGCACGCGCACCATCACACCCATCACGGAGAAGGAGATGGTCGTGGAAGTGGTGGTGAACAAGGGCAGCATCCGCGGCTTCGGCAAATTGCAGGAGGTGGTGCCGCAAGGCTTCACCGCGCTGGAGAAGAACAGCGCCGAGGCCATCTTCACCACGCAGGACCGCATCGTGAAGTTCGTGTGGCTCAACCTGCCTGCCACGAACGAGGTGAAGGTGGTGTACAAGCTGCGCGCGAACGAGCGCCCCGACGGTGAGTACACCATCGACGGCGAATTCGGCTACCTGCTGAACGATGAGACGCAGAAAGCCGTGCTGGGCAGCAGCAAGTTCTTCGTGGGCGCGCGCGCGCTGGAGACGATCGCTCAGGACCCCAGTGGCGCCGGCCAGCAGACCACTGAGGATCCCTCGCTCGCCCTCAAGCTGAAGGAGGAGGAGGAGCGCAAGGCCCGCGAGGCCGCTGAGGCCAAGGCTCGGGCGCAGGCCGCCGAGACGACCCGCGCTCAGAAGGAGGAAGCGGTGGTGGCGCAGCAGCCCAAGGGCCGCGTGCCCGCCCCGGAGAAGGGCATCACGTACAAAGTACAGATCACAGCCGCGCACCGCGAGGTCGGCAAGTCCTACTTCCGCGCGCGCCACAGCTACACCGGCGACTTCCAGATCGAGCGCCATCAAGGTTGGATCAAGTACGTGACCGGCAGCTATGGCGCCTATCAGGAAGCGCGCGACCAGCGCGTGGGCTACGTGCAGGCGGGGCACAACTTCCCAGGTCCGTTCGTGACCGCGTACAACAACGGCGACCGCATCACCGTGCAAGAAGCGCTCGCCATCAGCAACCAGCGCTGGGTGCAATAATCCGGTGGGAATGCGCCGCACGCAGCAGATCATGAAGTCCGCGTACGGCGCCCTGGCGCTCGCCTTTCTGCTTCCCGCTCTTGCACTAGGCCAGACCGATTCCACCACGGCAACGCCCCCTACCGCTCCAGTTGGCGTGGGGGCGCCGCCACCCTCCACGGCAGCCGCCGCTCCCGCTGAGCCCACCGGCCTCCTGAAGCCCACCATCGGCTTCGGCGCGGGCATGCTCTCCTTCTTCGGCGATGTGGGCAACCAGCACGCGGGGGGCGATCCGCTGGTGACGCGCCTGGGCTATGAGGTGCGCGCCTCCGTGCCCCTCACCCGCTGGCTCGATGCCGACCTCTACGCCATCCACGGGCGGGTGGGCGTGAACGAGCGCGACTACGCGCGCAACCAGAACTTCGAATCGCGCATCACCTTGGGCGGCGTGCAACTGCGCTACAACTTCCAGCCGCTGGTGCGGCGCGAGCGCGTGGTGGAGCCTTATCTCAGCGTGGGCTTCGAGAGCGTGGAGTTCCTGAGCAAGACCGACCTCTACGACGCGCAGGGACGCATGTACCACTACTGGAGCGATGGCACCATCCGCGACATCGCCGAGAACGCGCCCAATGCGGGCAGCGCCGTGGAGATCGCACGGGACTACCGCTACGAGAGCGACGTGCGCGAACTGGACCGCGACGGCTTCGGCAAGTACCGTGAGCAGGCCTTCGCCATCCCCGT
>JAEUSX010000153.1 GCA_016788405.1 Flavobacteriales bacterium | reverse complement strand
GTGATGGCGAAGCCTGCTTGCGTGATCGATACATCCGAAGTGAACTGGACCGTGAGCACCTGCCCGGCGCTCGAGGAGAACGTGGTGATGCTGCCAGTGCCTGAATAGGTGTACAACAACGTTCCACCGGTCCCCGATCCGGAATAGATCCGCACATAGTCATATCCCGATTCGGTCGAGTAAGTGCCAGACAGGGTGATGACCCCCGTGCCCGAGTTGTCCAGCACGGTGTAGCCGTTGGCATTGTTCGAATAGTTGGTTGCGGCACCGGCATGGTCATAAAGCGTGGTGTTCGTGCCGCACGCCACCGAGTTGTTGCCCGAGAGGGGTACCAAGGTCTGCGCCTGGGAACCGCTGTTCAGGCAGAGCAACCCAGCGATCGCCACGATCGCCTTGAAGAAAAAGAGTACAGACCTGCTCATGAGAGGAAGGGTTTGGTTGGGGCAGTGTTACTGGGCCGGGGAGCCAGGGAAAGGCCGGGCAATGTAACCACCGTCGGACATTCGACTAACAGTCCATTGTCAGCATATCAACTCCCTTGGAAACCCTCGGGTAATCGGATTGGCGGAGCCAGCACCAGTTGCGGGTGAAATTCCCCCGACTCAGCACGTTTCCGTTTTCCAATGCCAGGTACTCCCACAAGGCCGAATCCTTCGGCGTGATGCTGGCGGGCCACCCCGGAAACGAACGAGGCCCCCTTCCACGTGGAAGGGGGCCTCGCCTTTCGGTTCGTTCTGTTAGCGCACGATGACCACCGGCAGGGTCTTTATCACCTCGGCGTTGCTCACGCGCACGTACCAGATGCCGCTCGCCAGGTCATCGGCAGGCACGGTCATTCGACCTGCAGGGCCGGCCACACGCATCTGCTGGTGCACCTGTCCTGCTTCGTTGAGCAGTTCCAATTGCACAGGGTACTTGTCACCGAACTGGTGCTCCACCACAAGGTGGTCGCCATTCAGCCAAGCGCGCATCGAGAGTTGCTCCGAGGCCTGCGCCAAGCCGGTGCTCAGTTCAACGGTGATCTCCAGGGTGGTCGTGCTGGTGCAGCTGCCATCGTCCACGGTAAGGATCACCGTGTAGGTGCCGGGGGCGGCATAGGCGTAGCTGGGCGCGGCCTCCGTGCTCGTGCTTCCATCGCCGAAATCCCAGGTCTGGCTCGTGGCGCCGACGCTGTTGTTGATGAAGGCCACTGGCACGCCGACCATCACCGTGAAGGCATCCGCACTGGCCGCAGCGGTGGGGCCGACACCGGAGCCTATGCTCCACGTCTCGCTGTCCACTTGGCAGCCGTTGGCATCGGTCACTTGCACGGTGTAGTCACCAGGGCCGGCGCTCAGGCTCTCGTCCGAGGAACCATTGCTCCAGGCATAAGCATAGGGGGCAGTGCCGCCGCTCACGGTGAGCATCACTTCGCCATCGGCCGAGTTCGGGCAGGTGGCATCCGTGGCGCTGCCATCGAGGATGAGCACCTCGGGCTGGCCGATCTGGAAGCTGGCGGCCATGAGACCGCAGCCGAGATAGCCGTCCACATTGATCTGGTAGTCGCCAGCGGCAAGGCCATTCAAGCTCACCGCACCGGTCGCATCCGCGGTCGTCCCGATCACATCGCCCTGATCATTCAACCAGGTCACATCGGCGTTGCTGCTGGTTAGCATCACCTCGGCACCACCATTGGCATCGCCATGGCAAGCGGGCATGGTGACGTTGATCGCGATCGGAGCGCTGGCGTGGATCAGCAAGCGAGGCTCGCTGGCGTCGGCGCTGGCTTCCACGTCGAACGAGTAGGTGGCGCCTTCAGCGAGCACGGTCACCGCATTGGTGAGCAGGTCCTCGATCCGCAGGCAGCTCAGGCCAAGGGTCTCGATTCCTGTCACGCTCACCGTGTACGTGCCTGTCACCGCCACGTCCACCATCACGGGGATGGTGATGTCCGTGGTGTACGGGCCGAAGGCATTCATGGCCATGAGCTCACCCGCAGGTCCCATGCTCGCGATCTGCGGCGCCTGCGGGTGCGCGAAGACGTACTTCGGCACATCATCGCCGTCGACTGTGGGCGAGCCCTCGCTGAAGACCACCACCGTCTCATCGCTGAACGAGTTGATGGTGCTGGCCAGATGCAGGCGCAAGGCCGCTGGACCTTCCTCGGTGCCACCGAAGAAGCCACCGCTGTTGCTGGCCACTTTGGCGCTTTCATCCACTGTGGCGGTGGCATCCGCACCCGTGGCCTTCAGGAAGAAGCCCTGCATGCTCTGGATGACGTTTGTGCCGCCGTTCTGACTGATGCCCGAGCTGATGTCGTAGCTGGCCATGTTGCCGGTGGTCGGATCGAAGTAGGTGACGTAGTCCGCCACATCGGCACCGCGCACGATCTGGTCGAAAGCGATGGGGCTGGGCAAAGGGTTGCTCACCAGGTTCCAACCGTCCACGGCCGCATTGCCCGTGTTGGTGTAGCTCATGGGCAGGCCGATGGGGGTGCTAGCGATGACAGGAGGCTGATTCTCCAGGTCCATCTTGAAGGCGGTGGTGGTGGTGAGCCCCGTTCCGCACCAGGCTGCGAAGCCTTGTCCTGTGGAGAGGTTCTGGTTGTGGCTGCTGACGCCGAGCATGCCGTCGTTCTGGCCAGAACCCGTATTGGTCTCATCGTACCACCGGATGCTGGGCCAGAAGATGCCGCTGGTGGGCGGATCGAAGAAGTTGGGGTATTGCGACCCCGGATAGCCGGCGGTATAGAAGTCGTCCTGCAGGTGCACCACCTTGCGGTTCTGGATGGGGCTGCCGATCAGGCGCCAGTTGGTCGCGCCGGCCGGGATGTAGCGCTCGATGCGCATGTTTCCGGTATAGGTCGCCGTGGCTGCCACAGGCCCGAGACGGCCCGTGTAGGTGGCTGTGCTGCGAAGCGTCACCGGATGGCCAGTGCAATCGAAGTTGCCGTCCTGCAGCAACAAGGTTCCGCGGATCTGCACCGTGCCGGTGCCGCCCACGGTGATGCCCGCTGCGTTGTTCGCCGTCAAGTTGTAGAAGATGGGGCTGCCGCTCACGGAAAGCGTGCTGGCCGTGCTGCCTGCCATCTCCAACTCGCTGCTGATATCGGCGGTGAGCGTGCCGTTGAAGGTGGCGTTGCCGTTGACCTGGAGCGATGTGCTGTTGCCCAGCACGAGTTCACCACCGGCGTCCACCGTCACGTTGCGGACAGCCGTCACTGCTGTGTTCGTGACCACATGGCCGCTCTGCACCACCATGCTGATCCCCGAATTGAAGGACGCGAAGCCCGGAGTGCCGACTGGCTGGAGGCTCCAGATATCGTCCGTCACATCGCCCGTGGCCTGGCTGTAATACGTGCAGCCGCCGGAGATGATGTCCACATCATCGGTCGAGACGGCGCACGAGCCATTGCTGATGGTCCAGCGGAAGGTGTACGTGCCGGCCGTGGTCATGCCGGTGATCGGCGTGGATGGCGAGGCCGCGTTGTTGATCGTGGCGCTCACCGGCCCGGCGACCTGAGACCAGGCACCGGTCCCGGTCGCAGGCGTGTTGCCGGCCATGGTCGCCGCACCGGCAGTGGCGCAGATCACCTGATCATTGCCTGCGTCGGCTGTAGAAGGCGATGCCGAGACCACGATGTCCATGTCGTCCGTGCTGTCCGAGCAGCCGGTGCTGCTGATGGTCCACCGGAATACGTATGTACCCGCCGCGCTCAAGCCGCTGACACCGGTGAGCGGGTCGCTGGCGTCGGCGATCGAAGCGGACAAGGGGCCACTGATCTGCGACCAGTTCCCGGTTCCTGCGCCCGGGGTGTTCGCCGCCATCACGGTCGTGCCTGGCGATACGCACACGGTCTGGTCAACACCAGCATCGGCCGTGGTCGGCGCTGCGCCCACGCTGATGGTCACGCTGCTCTGGCTGCTCGTGCAAGGACTGTTGCTGATCGTCCAGCGGAACACGTAGTTGCCTGGGCTGGTCATTCCCGTGATCCCGGTGTTGTGGGCATTCGGGCTGACGATGGTCGCGCTGACAGGACCGCTCAGCTGGGTCCAGGTGCCGGTGCCCACGATGGGGTCGTTGGCCGCCATGGTCGCGGTGCCGGGGTTGGTGCAGGCATTCTGCGGGGGACCGGCGTTGGCGCTGGTGGGCACGCCCACGGCCACCACGTTCACATCACTGGTGCTCGCGGGGCATGGGCTGTTGCTGATGGTCCAGCGGAACACGAAGGTGCCCGCCGTGGTGAGCCCATTGATGGTCGTCGTTGGTGAAGAGGCGGACACGATGGAGGCAGTGACCGGACCGCTCACCTGGCTCCAGGAACCGGTGCCGATGCTCGGTGCGTTCGCGGCCATGGACACGGTCCCGACAGAGGTGCAGACCGATTGCGCTGAACCTGCGTTCGCGGTGGTCGGCGGCGCATTCACCGTGATGGTCACGTTGCTCTGGCTGGCGGTGCATGGGTTATTGCTGATGGTCCAGCGCAGCACGTAGCTGCCCGCGCCGCCGGCCGGCGTGAAGGTGGCGTTGTTCGCAGCCGTGCTGCTGAATTGCGATGTGCTCGTGCTGGGGCCGCTCACCACGCTCCAAGCACCGGTGCCGATGCTCGGGTTGTTGGCCGCGAGGGTGGCCGAGCCCGTGCTGCAGATGGTCTGGTTGCTGCCGGCGTTCGCAGCCGTTGGCACCGGGTTCACGGTGATCGTCACATCCGAGGTGGTTGCGCAACCCGAATTCGTGATCGTCCAACGCAGCACGTAGCTGCCAGCGCCGCCCGCAGGCGTGAAGGTGGCCAGCCGGTTGGTGATGCTGCTGAATTGCGAATTGTTCGTGTTCGGGCCGCTGACCACGCTCCACGCGCCGGTTCCGGTGGCGGGCGCATTGGCCGCCAGCGACACGCTGGGCGTCGTGGTGCAGATGGTCTGGTCGCTGCCCGCATTCGAAGCGCTCGGAGCTGCCCCGACCGTGATGGTCACATTGCTGGTGCTCGCCGCGCAGCTGCCGCTGCTGATCGTCCAGCGCAGCACGTAGCTGCCGGTGCCGCCGGCTGGAGAGAAGGTGCTCGTGTTCGAAGCCGTGTTGCTGAACTGGGCCAGGCTCGTGCTGGGGCCGCTCACCACGCTCCATGCGCCGGTACCGAAGGAAGGCGCGTTGGCAGCAAGGGTGACCGATCCCGTGGTGCACGTGGTCTGGGCGCTGCCGGCATTGGCCGTGGTGGGCACCGTGCAGAAATCCATGTTGAAGTAGCGCAGGTTGCCCACGTCTATGTTGGCATCATCGCAGATGGTGAGCGTCCAAGTGCCGTTGGGGTTCCCGGTGAAGCCGGCGAGCGTCTGCTCCGGAGCATAGGTGCCCGTCACATTGCTCGTGTTCGTGTTGCTCAATGCCGTGCCTCCATCCTGGAATACCAGCGCGGAGCCGGGACAGCTTGCCGGATTGCCCAGGTTATCCCCGTTCCCGAAGCGATCCAGGATGATGTTACGCGTGGTGCCACCAGGAGAGGTGAGCCTGATCTCGAGGTCCGCATTGTAGGAATGGCTCAGGATGAGGCTCAAGCTGTTCAAACGTGCATTGCCGGCGGCCGTGCCCAAAGTGGTAGGCTGACCAGAAACATTGAATCGCAGAACGAACTCATTGCTGCCGCAGCCATTGTCGGCGATCGCATTCGCGGTGAGCGCGTTCATGCACGTGCCCAAGGTGTAATCGTACGTGACAACCACGTAGCCGTTGCCGCCATCACCACCGGTGCGGGTGCCCGTGTTCCGACGAGCCCCACCACCACCACCGCCCGGGAAACTGCCATCGTTGCCGTTGGTGTCCTGATTGGTGGTTCCGTTACCGCCATCGCCGCCACCAGCCGGAGCATTGCCCCCTGCGGGAGCGGCGCCATTGGCACCTGCCGCAGCCGTGCCCGCGCTCGAGCCCCCGCCGCCGGCATTGTTGCCAGAACCTGTACCGCCCGTTCCACCGGAGAATTTGGTGGTGCCGATGCTCGCTGCTGCGGTTCCACCCGCCACACCCGTCGCACTGTTGTCGCCAGCGGACAGGCCGCCTTTGGCCAGGATGGTGCCGGCCGTGCTGAACCATGAATCACCGCCAGCCGCAGTGGTGGTACTGCCTGCGCCGACCGTGACTGTGTACGAATTACCGGGCACTACGGTAAGCGTGCTGCGTGCGTATGCGCCGCCGCCGCCGCCGCCGCCGATGCCATCAGTGGTGCGTGTGCCTCCGCGACCGCCGCCACCCCAGCATTCAACCGTGACCGAGGTCACGCCAGCGGGTGGGACGAAGGTGCCGTTAGCCGTGTACGGAACAGAGACCTGTGAGAAGGCCACCCCTGCAAGGCAGAAGAGCGCCAGCAGGAAGCTCCAACTGAGCAGGCGATTGATGTACTGCTCGCGCCGGATGCCTGTTTCGCGTTGCGAGGAAAGCGATGTGCGTTCCATGGTAGTTCGTGCCCGTTGAGTTTGGGGCGGGCGCTGGAACGCGACCAATTCATGAATGGTTTCGATGATGCGCATTTCATGTTCGATGAGCCCTGGTCCGCAACTCAAGAAATGACGGATTGAACCACCTCGGCTTCAGGGCATGTACATTCGCCCCCGCATCGGAAGGACCGATGCGCGCCCCAAGCGCCCAGCTTTTCCCCGCGGCCTCGTCGCGGATGACCTGTCCAGGCGCCATCTCCCAGCGGAGCATTGAACGCCGGACCCGATTGACGGGGCGAACCGACAACACTTGAAAAGGTGTGCTCAGGGACAATGGCCTGTAGCACCATAACACCCTGGCGCCGAGGCTATGGCGCATACCTATGGAACGTACCACGTTCAACGAACTGGGGCTCATCGAGCCCATCCTGAAAGCCCTCCACGAGGAAGGCTACACCCACCCCACTCCTATTCAGCAGCAAGCCATACCGCACCTGGTGCAAGGGCGTGACCTGCTGGGCTGCGCGCAGACTGGCACCGGTAAGACAGCCGCTTTCGCCATTCCAATCCTACAGGAACTGAGCGCACGGCCTCAGACTGGCAAACGCGCCATCAAGTGCCTCATCCTCACTCCGACCCGTGAACTGGCCATCCAGATCGGCGAGAGCTTCGCCGCCTATGGCCGCCACCTGCATCAGAAGCACACCGTGATCTTCGGAGGCGTGGGCCAGAAGCCCCAGACCGATGCCTTGCAGCGCGGTGTGGACATCGTGGTGGCCACCCCCGGTCGATTGCTCGACCTCATGGGCCAGGGCTACGTGGACCTGAAGCACTTGGAGGTCTTCGTGCTGGATGAGGCCGACCGCATGCTCGACATGGGCTTCATCCATGATGTGAAGAAGGTGATCGCCAAGCTCCCCGCCAAGCGCCAGACGCTCTTCTTCAGCGCCACCATGCCGCCGGAGATCGCCAAGCTGGCCAACAGCATCCTCTCCAATCCGGTGAAGGTGGAAGTGGCTCCGGTGAGCAGCACCGCCGATACCATCGACCAGCGCATCTTCTTCGTGGACCGCACGGACAAGAACAAGCTGCTCTTGAGCCTGCTGGAAGGTCCGGCCATCCGTGAGGCGCTGGTCTTCACCCGCACCAAGCACGGCGCCAACAAGGTGGCCAAGGTGCTCACGCAAGCGGGCTTCGCCGCCGAGGCCATCCATGGCAACAAGAGCCAGAGCGCGCGGCAGAATGCGCTCAAGGGCTTCAAGGAAGGCAAGCTGCGGGCGCTGGTGGCCACCGACATCGCAGCGCGCGGCATCGACATCGACGGCCTTACGCATGTGATCAACTTCGACCTGCCGAATGTGCCGGAGACCTATGTTCACCGCATCGGCCGCACGGGCCGTGCCGGCGCCGCGGGCAAGGCCATCAGCTTCTGCGACCACGAGGAGAAGGAGTACCTGCGCGACATCCAGAAGCTCATTCGCCGCGAGGTGCCCGTGGAGAAAGGCCATAGCTTCGAGATGGTCGGCGGCCCCAAGCGCGCCGAGCCCGAAGCGCGCGAACCGCGCCAGCCGCGAGGCCCGGGTCGCAACCATGGCCAGCGCAGCAGCCAGCCCCGCCAGCACAGCGCGCGCCCCCAGCGTGATGGGCAACAGCGCGATGCGAATACCCGTCAGCCTGAAGACCGGGGTCCGCGAACGGGCCAGCGGAATGGACAGGACCGCCAACGCCAAGAGCGACGCAGTGATGATCGTCCGCAGCCGGCACAAGGCCAAGGGCAGCAACGCAACCGCGATGACCGCCGTCCTCAGCATGGCAACCGCAACGAGCAGCACGGTCGCGGTAATCAAGCACGTCGGGAGCAAGCCCCTCAGCAAAGCCGCCCGCAGCAGCGTCCCCAGGAGCAGCACAGCGCTGCCAAGCCCGATTACGCCCAGCTCACCAAGGAGCTCTTCGACGACGAGAACCTGAAGCCGTCACCGAAGAAACCGGAAGAGCAGAAACGCTCGGGATTCAGCAAGTGGTTCAAACGAGGCTGATCACCGCACAAAACCCCCAAGCGAGCCCCGGTCACCCGGGGCTTGTTCGTCCCCGGCAACGATGATGGAAACGGTGCGGCCGCACGATCGGATGCCGTCGAAGGTTGGGTATCTGGGCATTGGCAACCTGAACTGTGGCAATTCAGTCTTGATGGTCGGAAAGGCTGAGCCCCGAATCAGCAGTCCGGTATATTTCCCACCAAACCCCAAGGACATGAGCCACCTCCTACGCTTTGTGCTCGCGCTGCTTCCGTTGAGCACCGCCGCGCAGATCACCTTCACGAACATCAGCATACCGGGCGCCACCGGAATCCAGGGCGCGGTGGATATGAACGATGACGGCAAGGACGATGCGGTGATGCCCGGATCGAGCAGCTTCAAAGTGGCTTATCAGGGCGCGGGCACCTTCAACGTGGTCACCTTCCCCACCACCAACGCGGACAACACCGCCTCCTGGAGCTTCGCGATCGGCGATTGGGACAGCAATGGCTACCGCGACCTGCTCTACGGTGGCGGGAGCGGCGCCACCTTCATGACCGCCAACGCGAGCGGCACCGCATACACCGAGTGGAGCCCGCCGAACTACATCTTCTGCCAGCGCACCAACTTCGTGGACATCAATAACGACGGCCACCTGGACGCCTTCAGCTGCCACGATGTGGACGCGAACGTGGCGTTCATCAACAACGGATCCGGCGCGCTGGTGCATACGCAAGGCGGGTATGGAACCACCTGCGGCAACTACGGAAGCATCTTCACCGATGCCGACAACGATGGCGACATGGACCTCTTCGTGGCGAAGTGCGGCTGCGACCCGACCGACCTGCTCATGCTCAACAACGGCAGCGGCGTGTTCAGCAACATCGCGCCATCGCAAGGGCTGGCTGACGGCCACCAGAGCTGGAGCAGCGCCTGGGGCGATTTCGACAACGATGGCGACATGGACGCCCTGGTGGGGGAAAGCGACTTCAGCGGCGTGCATAAGCTGTTGCGCAACAACGGATCCGGCGTGTTCACGAACGTCATCACGGGCAGCGGCATGGACCTCGCCGGCGGATCGAGCATCGAGTGGACCACGCACGATTTCAACAACGATGGCTGGCTCGACATCCTCGGCGGCAACGGGCTGCACTTGAACAACGGCAACGGCACCTTCTCGCCGAGCCCCATCCCGATCTACAACAGCGCCATCGGCGACATGAACAACGACGGCTTCCTCGATGTGCTCAACAGCTCGGGCTACCAGCGCAACAACGGCAACGGCAACAACTGGATCCGCATCAATCCCAAAGGCACCATCAGCAACCGGGACGCCATCGGCGCGCGCGTGGTGGTCACGAGCGCGCTGGGCACTCAGATCCGCGACATCCGGAGCGGGGACGGGTTCAGCTTCATGAGCTTCATCGGCGCGCATTTCGGCCTCGGCACGGACAACGCCGTTGAGCAGGTGGCGATCCACTGGCCGAGCGGAACGGTTGATGTGATCCCCGACCCGGCCATCAACACCGTGCACAGCATCGTGGAAGGCACCTTCACCCAGGTGACGGAACTGAGCGACGGAGCATTCCATGTGATGCCGAACCCGGCGACCAGTTTCATCGTGCTGCCTTCTTCGATGATGAACGCACGGATCGAGCTGATCGACGCCACCGGCCAATTGGCGTTGAGCACCTTCAGCAACGGCGGCCAGGTGGATGTGAGCGGCCTTGCGGCAGGGAGCTACGTGCTTCAGGCGCGCATCGGCGAGACCACTCAGCGCGCTCGCTTCATCAAGCATTGATCATGTCTGAGAGCAAGCTGCTGGAGCAGCGCATCGCCGACGCACTGACCGGCGCAGGCACCAAGGCCGAAGCGAAGCGGATGTTCGGCGGCGTGGCCTTCATGGTGAAGGGGCACATGAGCCTTGGGATCACCAACAAGGGCGACCTCATGGCGCGCTTCGACCCTTCAAGGCACGAGGAAATCCTGGAATGGCCTGGCGCCAAGCCGATGACCTATGGGCACGGCAACATGAAAGGATTCCTCTTCGTGGATCCCGCCGCAGTGGGCGACAAGCGCTCGCTGGACCGCTGGGTGAAGCTCAGCCTGGAGCATATCGACCGCCTTCCGAGCAAAGCGCTGAAGGCCACGAAAGGCGCGAAAAAGGCCGTTGCGGCCAAGAAGGCCAAGAAGTCCCGATCAGCCAACCGATGAAGCACTCGACCCGTTTCGCGCTTCTCACCACTTCTTGCGTGCTTGCAACGAACGTCGGCGCGCAGCTCGTGATCAATGAGGTGGACTATGATCAGCCGGGCACCGACAATGCCGAGTACATCGAGATCCTGAACACCGGCCCTTCCCCGCTCGACCTCTCGAATCTGAACGTCGTGATGCACAACGGCGCATCGGGCAACGCGGTCGAATACGCGAGCCTGAGCGGCGGGGCTTGGCCCGTGCTCGCAGCAGGCTCATTCTTCGTGATCTGCGCCAACGCCAGCACCGCGAATTGCAACGCCGTTGTGACCCCCGCCACGAACCTGATCCAGAACGGTCCCATGGACGCCATCGCGTTGGTGTGGACCGAGAATCCGACTCCGCTGGTGATGGACATGCTGAGCTACGCGGGCACGCTACCGGGCGAGGTGGAAGGCACCGGCACGACCAACGAGGACACCAACCTTGCTGTCGGCGTGAGCCTTGGCCGATTCCCTGACGGCACGGACACCCAGGACAACAGCGCCGACTTCCACCGCATGTGCACTACGCCGGGCGCACCGAACGTGATCGATCCATTGGTCTGCGAATTCGATGTCTCGGTGTCGGGCGCTCAAACGCCGCGCAGCACCTTCTCTGCGATTCCCGCCCCCGGTGGCCATGGCCTTCTGGTCTTCGATGCCAATGAGGCATCCCAGCCGTTGACCTTCGATCTCTTCGCCGCGGATGGGGCGTTGATCGCTTCGAGTCCGTCGTGCTCCGCGCCACGCGCCTCCTGGCATGTGGACCTCTCTTCGCTTCAAGGCCGCATGCTGCTCGTGCGCCTCACAACGCCTACGAGGCAGGAAGCCATCCGGATGCTCACCCCCTGACATGGACCCACTCAGACCCAATGCGCAACGCGCACGCACCGCGATCGCGCTGATCTGGGTCGTCATGGCCTTCGATGTGGCCATCCTCGTCTCTTCGTACATGGAACACGATCTCTTGAGCAGTTGGCAGGCCGGCACTGCCATCTCTGAAGAGGTCGCTGAAGCCAATGATGCGCGCCAGTTGGTGATCGGGCTACTGCGTACAGCTGCCTTCATCATCTCGGCGGTCACCTTCATCCAGTGGTTCCGTCGCGCGTACTTCAATCTTGGAATGCGAGTGAAGCCGCTGAATGAGAGCGAGGGCATGGCCGCAGGCTACTGGTTCATCCCGATCATGAACCTCTTCAAGCCCTACCGGATGATGATGGAGCTGCATGGGCGCACCGCCGAGCTTGTGGCGCCGATGGCACCCGATCCGGTCCGCGCGCGAAGCCAGGACCACATTACGGTGTGGTGGGTTTTCTGGGTGGCCTCGAACATCATGGGCCAGGTGGTCTTCCGCGTGAGCGGCGATGCCAACACGATCGATGAGCTCGCCAACAGCGCTGTGATCTCCATGGTCGATGCAGCGCTGAGCCTCCCCCTCGCCATCCTCGCTGTGCTCGTGATCAAGCGCTACGCCGCCCTGGAACAACTGCTGGCAGCATGGAAAAGCCCGGTGGACCAGTTCGATGAGGCGGGCCGATGACCGGAAACGGACGCGTGACGAATGACGCGCCCCCCCCGCCCTCTCCTTTCGCTAGTTGACCTTGGCTACACTTGCTGCATGATTCGCCATGCACTCCTCACCACCGCGTTGCTGCCGTTCTCAGTCCTCGCTCAGCAGCCCGACCTCAAGACCCTCGATGCCTATATCGCTGATGCGCTCATCAGCTTCGACCAGCCCGGCCTCGCGGTCGGCATCGTGAAGGACGGTCAATTGGTCTTCGCCAAAGGCTATGGCAAGCTCGATGTCGACAAGCCTGAGCAGGTGACGCCCAACAGCCTGTTCTATTGCGCCAGCATCAGCAAGGCCTTCACGGCATGCGCCATCGGCCTGTTGGCGGATGAGGGCAAGCTGAGCTTCGATGACCCCGTGCGCAAGCACCTGCCGGCATTCAAGACACCGGATGCGTTCGTGACCGAGCAGATGACCGTGGCCGACCTGCTCTGCCACCGCAGTGGCTGGGACACCTTCGATGGAGACCTGCTCTGGTACGGCACCTCGTACACGCAGGACGATATCCTCGCCCGCCACGCCCACGAGCCGTTCGCGCACGGATTCCGCACGGAGTTCGGTTACAGCAACCTCATGTTCATCGCTGCGGCGCGCGTTGTGGAGAACGTGAGCGGCATGAGCTGGGACCAGTTCATCACCGCGCGCATCTTCGCACCGCTGGGCATGGATCGCAGCCGCGTGGAGACCTCGGATCTGGCAGCGATGAACGATGTGGCGCTGCCGCACGTGCGCAAGGGGCAGGATCCGAAATCACCGCAGAAGAGCATGCCCTACCAAGCGCTGCGCGGCGCCGACGGGGCCTGCGGCGTGATCAGCACGGTGAACGACCTCGCGAAATGGGACGCCATGTGGGCCGATGAAGGCAAGGTGAACGGCAAGCCCTTTCTCTCTGCCGCGTCATTCGGCAGGATCACGCAGATGCACCTCCCCATGGGCGGCCGTCGCGATGGGGCGGCGCTCGGCTGGTTCCTGGAGTCCAACCATGGAGAAACGGTGATCACGCACAGCGGCGGCATGCCGGGCTTCATCCTGAACCATGCGGTGGTGCCCGACAAGGACCTGGCCGTGATCTGCCTGGGCAACGGAGAATCGTACAGCGTCTTCGCGATCACGGCAGAGATCCTCGACCTCTACCTCGGCGATGGCAAGGCCGATCCGGTGGCCGACATGCTGCCGCGACTGGCCAAGCGTCAGGAGCGCGAGGCCAAGCGTGTGGCCAGCCGCACTGCCGCGCGCGTGCTGAAGACCAAGCCCTCGCTCCAAACGGCGATGTACGCCGGCACCTTCACCGACAAGATCTACGGCGATGCGGTGATCACCGAGAAGGATGGCAAGCTCAGCCTCTCGCTGAAGCCTGCGCCCGAGCTCTTCACCGGTTCATTGAGCCATTGGCACTACGACACCTTCCAATGGCAGCACGCCGATCCCTTCCTTGAGCCGGGTTACATCACCTTCAGCTTCGATGCCGACCACAAGGTCACGGGCTTCAGGATCGAATTGCACAGCCCCGATTTCCACTTTCACAAGCTCGACTTCAAGAAGCAATGAGCACCGCGCCGATCGGGTGCCGTATCCTTGCGGCCCGCGGCCTGAACACGCATGACTGAGATCACCTGCGCCGAACTGAGGAAGCTCCGCGAGAGCGGTGCGGCCCATCAGGTCATCGACGTGCGCGAGCCTTATGAAGCGGAGGCCTGCAGCATCGGAGGCGTTCTGATCCCCATGGGCGAAGTGATCGACCGCATTTCCGAGATCCGGCGCGATGTGCCCGTGATCCTGCATTGCAAGAGCGGCAATCGTTCAGCCGCCGTGATCCAGGCCTTGGAATCGCGCTACGGATTCTCCGGACTGATGAGCCTGAAGGGCGGCATACTCGCCTGGAGCGCGGAAGTGGAGCCTTTGAACTGCGATTGACCGAATGCCGAACGCATGGAACTGATCCAGGAATTCTGGTACTTCATCACCCACCTCAACGTCACGCTCCCGGCCTTCATCGCCGAGCACGGCACCTGGGTGTACGCGCTGCTCTTCGCCATCATCTTCATCGAGACGGGATTCGTGGTGATGCCCTTCCTGCCGGGCGATTCACTGCTCTTCGTGGCAGGATCGCTCGCCGCTGGCGCCAATGCCTCGCTCGATCTGGCCACGCTCTTCTTCCTGCTCTTCGCCGCCGCGGTGCTGGGCGACAACGTCAACTATTGGGTGGGCCGCTTCTTCGGGCCTCGCGTGGTGAAGTGGCGCACCTTCGGCCGCGACCTGGTGCAGCAGAAGCACCTGGACAAGACGCACGCCTACTTCGAGAAGTACGGCGTGAAGACCATCATCATCGCGCGCTTCGTGCCCATCGTTCGCACCATCACGCCCTTCGTGGCGGGCATCGGCGCCATGGACTACAAGCGCAAGTTCCTTCCCTTCGACATCTTCGGCGGCGCGCTCTGGATCGGGCTGCTGCTGCTCGCCGGCTTCCTCTTCGGCCAGCACCCGTTCGTGCAGAAGAACTACGAGACGGTGATCCTCGCCATCGTCTTCATCAGCGTGCTGCCGATGCTGATCGAGTTCGTGCGGCATCGCAATAGCCGCAAGGCCTGAGCGTTCCCCAGCCCGTGATCCGTTACGGCCTCATCGGCAAGCCCCTCTCCCACTCGTTCAGCCAGCGCTATTTCACGGAGAAGTTCGAGCGTGAAGGGCTCGTTGATCACCGCTACGACCTCTTCGAGCTGGACAGCATCGACGAATTGCGCGCATTAGTGAGCGAGACATCCGGCCTGCGCGGATTGAACGTGACCATCCCCTTCAAGCAGACGGTGCTGCCCCTGCTCGATGCGGTGGACCGGCTCGCGGCAGCCGTGGGCGCCGTGAACACGATCCGCGTGGAAGGCGGGAAGCTCATCGGCTTCAACACCGATGTCGAAGGATTCCGGCAGACGCTGATGCCGTTGCTGCAAGGCCGGAAACCCCGCGCGCTGGTGCTCGGCAGCGGCGGCGCGAGCCGGGCCGTTGCCTTCGTGCTGAAGGAACTCGGCATCAAGTTCCGCGTGGTGAGCCGCAGCCGTGAGCGCGGTGACATGACCTACGATCTGGTGGAGCCCATCGTGGTGGATGTCTGCACGCTCATCATCAACACCACCCCGCTGGGCATGCACCCGGATACGGCTTCGCTGCCACCCATTCCCTATGAAGCCATCGGGCCGAAGCATGTGCTCATCGACCTCGTATACAACCCGGAGAGGACCGCCTTCCTGAGCGAAGGCCAGCGACGAGGCGCTGCCATCGCCAACGGATCGCAGATGCTGCGCGCGCAGGCTGAGGCGAGCTGGCGGATCTGGAACGGCCTTTAGAGTCCGCGAAGGTCCAGCTTCACATATTCCGTGAGGATCTCCTGGTTCCGCGCGACTTCGATCCACTCCACCTCCTGCCAGCCCAAGCGCATCCACAGCTCGCAGAAGAACCCGTCCATCCGGTAGAGATGGACACGGTGGCCGCCATGCGCGCGCGACCCGAGGTACTCGCCATGCGCACGCACCGCATCCAGCCGGCCCTGCCGGTCGAGGCGAATGAAGTCAACCTCGTTCATTGCCCTATCTCAACAACGCGCGCAGCACCATCACGGCGATGCATGCCAGGAAGAGCAGGATGCTGATGCGATTGATGCCGTGCATGAACCGCAGGCTCAGATCGGAGCTCGACTTGCCGAAAAGCGTGAGCGGGTTGAGGTAGTACAGCAGTCGCTTCAGGAACATGCGGTGAAATTACAGATCGCCGTTCGAGGTCCGACCGCTCCGCGCGACACGCCAACAGCTTCAATGCTCCGAATTCCGCGACCGGTCAGCTCAAGGTGAACCGCAGCCCGAAGAACCATCTCCTGCCCTGCATGGGCGCGTACATATAGGTGGTATCGAAGGTGTAGCCATTGGGATTCGATGCCGGATCGGCCGCTTGTCGATCGAAAGGGTCGAACGGGCGCATGATGGGATCACGGGGCACGAACCCGAGGAGGTTCTTCACGCCGCAGCAGAACTCCAGTCGATCCAACAAGGAGCGACGGTACTGCACGTTCAGCAGTGCGTGCCACGGCGACCGTTCCGCCCGGAAGTCGTTCGGCTGCACGGGCAGGCGCATCGGGCCGTACCACTGGCCCGTCAGGTCGATGGCGCCGACCTTCTTCTGCTCGTACCCGACCGCGAATGTCCCCGACCAGCCTGGCGTGAGCATCTGCTCGGTGCTCCGGCCCTGCTCCGTGATGAATGCCTTCAGCCAGGTCGCCGCTGCCATGCCGCGCCAACGCTCGCCGATCCTGGCCTCCAGGTTCGCGCTCAACCCGCGCACAATGCCGTGTCCTTGCAAGTTGCGGTACACGATCCGGTCGGGGTCGCTGTCGTAGTCGGGCAGGATGCGGTTGCTGAAGCGCGTGAGGAAGGCGGAAGCATCGAGGGTGAGGGCGCGCCGTTCACCAGGCCAG
The DNA here is from genome assembly GCA_016788405.1 of Flavobacteriales bacterium. Taxonomy (GTDB): domain Bacteria; phylum Bacteroidota; class Bacteroidia; order Flavobacteriales_F; family PHOS-HE28; genus PHOS-HE28. Next base: position 1,148 of record JAEUSX010000153.1, on the reverse strand, counting down.
CGACGCACCGCATTCAGGGTCGCGTTCCACGAACGCTCTGGCAACAAGTCCTCGGCGACCACGACCGAACGTGCGCCCGTGAGCGCCGCATGCTCTTCGGTGAAGAGGTTCACCACACGGTAGCCGGTGCCGAAGCTGGAGCGGATGGCCAGTCTGCCGTTCGGGGCGTACTTCCACGCCAATCTCGGCGAATGCACCAGGCCGTGGTCCCGGTCGCTGTCGATGCGATAGCCGCCGAGCACCGTGTGCGTCTCCGTCACCGACCATTCGTCTTGCGCGAATAGCCCTGGAAGCGGTCGCCGATGCGTGGCGGAGCCATTCTCCGTTGTCAGCGCGACGGGCGTGTCATCGGTGTACACGGCATGTCGGTACGCAGCGCCGACGAGCACTTGATGGCGCATGGCGAAGCGGTGGCTCCAGAGCAGTTGCGCGAAGAGCACTTGCTGATCGGCATTGAATGGCGTGGTTCCGTACCAGCTCCTCTGCTCGTGGCGGTTCCAGCTCAGCTGTGCCGTGACGCGCTCCGTCATGGGCATCTGGTACTGGCCGATCAACTCCCAACGCCTGGTGGCGATCGTCTCCCCGTAGATGCTGTCGCTTCCCGCGAAGTCGGGCGACCATCCCATCTGCCCGCCCCAGCGGTCCTCCTGCACATAGCGCCCGGCGAGGCTGGCCGCTCTTCGATCGGGCCGCCGCACATTCCATTTGCTGAAAAGGGATGCTCGTTTCTGGATGGTCATGTCCGTGAATCCGTCATGGTTGTCATCGCGCGGCGCATCGTACCAGTAGCCATTCATTCCGAAAAGGCCGGCGATCCTGCCCTTCACGATGCGGGCGCCAGCATCGAGGCTGTGCTCCTGCCAGCCCGTGGTCATGGCATCGAGGGCGATGCGCGGGGCGAGCACCGGGTCCTTCGTGATCACATTGATGATGCCGCCCATGGCCTCGCTGCCGTAGAGCGAGCTGCCGGGACCCTTGACCACCTCCAAGCGCTCGATCAGGGCGGTCGGTATGCCGCTCAATCCGTACACCGTGCTCAATCCGCTCACGATGGGCATGCCATCGATCAGCACCATGGTGTACGGCCCTTCCATGCCATTGATGTGGATGTCGCCGGTGCTGCACACGCTGCAGTTGATCTGCGGCCG
>JAEUSX010000130.1 GCA_016788405.1 Flavobacteriales bacterium | reverse complement strand
GAGCCGCGATCGATGTTGAGCAGGCCCAGGCCCTTGATGTTCTCCGCGAAGTACTCGGTGGCCCGGCCGAATCCGAGAATGCTGTCCTTGATGGTGAGGCGCCCATCCTTCACGCGCCAGAGTTCGAAGCCCTTCAAGCGCCAGAGCGCCGCGCGGCCGGTCTGCAGCATGAAGTAGAGCCAGAACGCCAGGAAGGCCAGCAAGTACTGGCGAAGGGGATCGCCTGCAGGGACCTTGCTCCGTTCGTACATGATCAGTGCGCCGCAGATCAGCCAGGCGCTCACCCATGCCAAGAGGGTGAATCGCTTCCGCCTCGAGAGCCGGGCGCTGATCACCACGCTCAAGCGGCCGTCGCTCCGTTCGATGCTCACCCGCTCGCTGATGAATTCCATCACGCGTTCACTTGAGCGCGCACCTGCTGGTACAGCGATTCATATCGTGGCAGCACCTGCTCCAGATCGAATCGACGGGCCTGCAAGGATGCTCCGGCGCGGTAGCGCGCATGCACCGACTCGTCACCCAGGATGGCCATCGCCGCCTCGGCCAGCGCCCTCACATCACCCACGTGATTCAGCAAGCCGCTCACGCCGTGCTCCACCACTTCCGGCAGGCCACCGCCATCGGTGCACACCACGGGCACGCCGCAGGCCATGGCCTCCAAGGCGGCAAGGCCGAAGCTCTCGGTCTCGCTGGTGAGCACGAAGAGGTCGCAGCTGGCCACCACCTCCTCGGGCTGGGTCATTTTACCCAGGAACTGCACGCTTTCGCACGTGCTGGCCTGCCGGCATTGGCTCTCCAGCCGCTGCCGCTCCGGTCCATCGCCGATGAGCAGGAGGCGCGCGGGCATTCGCGCGGAGACCAGCTCGAACATGGCCAGCACATCATCCACCCGCTTCACGGGCCTGAAGTTCGAGACATGCACCAGCAGCTTCTCCCCGTTGGGCGCGTAGCGCCGACGCAGCGATTCATCGGCTCGCCCGATGTACTGCTGAAGGCAGATGAAATTGGGGATCACCTCGATCCCACGCCTCAGGGGGAAGTGCGTGTAGGTGTCGCGCTTCAGGCTCTCGCTCACCGCGGTCACCGCATCGCTGCGTTCCATGCTGAAGGTGATGACCGGCTCGAAGCTGGGGTCGCGCCCCACCAGGGTGATGTCCGTGCCGTGCAAGGTGGTGATGAAAGGCAGCGCGATGCCTTGCGCTGCCAGGATCTGCTGGGCCATCCACGCTGCGGACGCGTGCGGTATGGCGTAGTGCACATGGAGCAGGTCGAGGCCGGCGAATTTGGCCACATCGACCAGCTTGCTCGTGAGCACCAGCTCGTATGGCTGGTAATCGAAGAGCGGATAATCGCTCACGCGCACCTCGTGGTAGAACACGTTGGGATGCGCGCGCATCCGCACGGGCTGGTCATAGGTGATGAAATGGATGGTATGGCCCTTGTGCGCCAGGGCCATGCCCAGCTCAGTGGCCACCACGCCGCTTCCGCCGAACGTGGGATAACAGACGATGCCGATGCGCATGTTGGATCGGGGGCGAAGATCGGGCCCGCGCCTCGCGCGCCGATGCGATCTTCGCCGCTGTGCGCCGAGCCATAGAGCGATTCTGGGATTCGCCCCCGACCCGTGCGATGCGCTGGCTGACGCTGGTGGCCCTGCTTCCGCGCCTTCTCGCAGCCTTCTTCAGCCCTGGCTATTTCGCGCATGATGATCATTTCCTGGTGATTGAGGCGGCGGGGAGCTGGGCCGATGGCTTCGACTACAACCATTGGCTCCCGTGGAACCAGGGCGGCTCTCCCACCCCGACCGGGCACAGCTTCTTCTATGTGGGCCTGCATTACCTGCTCTTCGCATTCCTGAAGGCTTTCGGATTGAGCGACCCGCGCGCGCTCATGGTCATCGTGCGCCTGATGCACGCGATCTGGAGCCTGATCACCGTGCGGGTCGGCTTCCGCATGGCCGAGCGCCTCGCGGGCCCGGTCATCGCCTGGCGCGCCGGGCTCTTCCTCGCGCTCTTCTGCTTTATGCCCTTCCTCAGCGTGCGCAACCTGGTGGAAGTGGCGTGCATCCCCTTCCTGATGCTCGGGTGCCTGAAGCTGCTGAAGTCCGAACAGCAGGAAGGATGGCGCCCCGCCATGATCGCCGGCCTTTGGATCGGCATGGCCATGAACGTGCGTTTCCAGACCATCTTCTTCGCCGCCGGACCGGGACTGGCGTACCTGCTGATGCAGCGATGGAAGCAAGCCTTCGCCTATGGCGCCGGGGTCCTGCTGCCACTGCTCGTCGTGCAAGGGCTCATCGATCTCTTCCTCTGGGGCCGGCCATGGGCCGAAGTGACCCAATACGTGCTGTACAACCTGGCGAACACCACCACCTATGGCGTGCTTCCATGGTACAACTACCTGTTGCTGATCACCGGCCTGCTGATACCGCCGCTGAGCCTTGCCGTGATCTTCGGATTCGTGCGCAGGCCCAAGCCTTTGGTGATCTGGCTGCCCGTGCTTCTGTTCATCGCGGTGCACTCCTATTTCCCCAACAAGCAGGAGCGCTTCATCCTTCCCATCGTGCCGCTGCTGTTCGTGCTCGGTTATGCCTCCTGGGAGCAATGGCGCGGCGCGTCGGGTTGGTGGCAGGCGCGATCGGGCCTCTGGCGCGGCTCACTGCTTTTCGTCTGGGGCTTGAATCTGCTGCTATTGCCCATTGTCAGCACCACCTACAGCAAGCGGAGCCGTGTGGAGGCGATGATCGCCTTGCGGAGCGAGCGGCCCTTGGGCGGCCTCATCGTGCAGGACAGTGAGGAGGCGCCTGCCATGCCACCGCTCTTCTACCTCGGCCAATGGGACATGGGCGTGTTCCCGCTGGGTCCTGATGAAGCGGGGACGGACATCCGCGAACTCCTGCTCAAGCACGGCGTGTCCGGACGGGACCACCACGTGCTCTTCATCGGCGAGGATGGACTTGCCGAGCGTGTGTCCCGTTTCGAGCGCCAGTACGGCCCGGTTCGGATCCTTGGCCGGGCCGAGCCTGGCTTCATCGACCGCGTGGTCCATTGGTTGAATCCGGTGAACCGGAACGAGATCATCATCTTCGCGCGCGTTAGTCCGCGTCCATAGGCCCAGACCCCAGATGCTGCAGCTCGAAAACCTCGACCCTTCCGTTCTCCTCACCTCGCACGGCCTCATCGCCCTGCTCACCCTCACGGCGCTCGAGATCGTGCTGGGCATCGACAACATCATCTTCATTTCAATCATCAGCAACAGCCTCTCGCAGAAGGCCGATCAGCGCAAGGCCCGGCAGATGGGCCTGGCCCTCGCCATGATCACGCGGATCCTGCTGCTGCTCTCGTTGAGCTGGGTGATGGGCCTTGATGAGCCGTTCGCAACGGTGATGGGGCATTCATTCAGCGGGCGCGACGTGGTGCTCCTCGCAGGCGGCCTGTTCCTCATTTACAAGGCCACTGCGGAGATCCACGAGAAAGTGACCGGGCGCAAGGGCAAGGAAAAGGCCCGCAAGCGCGCGAAGGGCCTGGCATCCGTGGTGTTCCAGATCATCCTCATCGACATCGTCTTCTCCCTCGATTCGGTGATCACGGCGGTGGGCATGAGCAACGAGATCATCATCATGGTGCTCGCCGTGATCATCGCCGTGGGCGTGATGATGCTGGCCGCAGGCGCCATCAGCGGGTTCGTGGAGAAGCACGCCACCGTGAAGGTGCTGGCGCTCGCCTTCCTGGTGATGATCGGCGTGGCGCTGCTCGCCGAAGGCATGGGCGAGCACTTCAACAAGAACTACATCTACTTCGCCATGGGCTTCAGCGTGCTGGTCGAGATGCTGAACCTGCGCATGGCGCGCAACCAGATCATCGAGGAATGATCGGTCAGGGCAGCTGCGCCGCGCGCGTCGCGGTGGGCACTGCCCCTCCGATGTTCACCAGGATGGGGTCACGGTCGTTGCCGCCGCCGGTGTAGCTCACCACGCCATCCATATTCACGTCCTCGCCATAGTAACCTGTGACGGTGGCATTCGGATTGGTGCCTCCGACGCGAGAGAGGATCGGATCGCGATCATTGTCGGCCCCAGTGTACACGAGCACGCCGCTGCGGTTCACATCGCCGGCCCAGAGCAGGTTGCGGCCGCCGATGGCCGTGGTGGCCGCTGCGCCGCCGAACAACGCCACGCTGCCGTTGCTGAGATCGAGGTTGGTCGAGGCGCTCGAGAGCGCGACGGCGGCACTGGTCATGATGCCCAGATGATTCCGATGGCGCAGCGCGACGAAGTAGCTCCCAGCAGCAGCCGTGAGCGCCACCGGCGCAGTGCCATCCGCCGCGGAGACCACATCACCATCGGCCTGCAGCAGCGCGCTCCGCGTGGCGACGACTTGAGCGCTGTTCCCTGCGCTTCGCAATTCCACCACCACCCAATCCACGATGGCGTTGGCCCCGGTGATGCTCAGCACGGCGCTGCTCGTGGTCTCGCCGCCGCCCCCGCCTGCATGCGCATAGCCCAGGGCGGCATACGGCTCTGCCAGGGGGATCAACCCGCCGGCTCGCAATGCGGCATTCATCTGTCCCGAGCCAGTGCTGTAGGGACCTTCGAGGTATGCTCGGGGCCGCAGTTGCACGGTCGGCACCGTGTTGTAGGCGCCATCGAGCACCGTGAGGTTGTTCGCCGGATTCAGCCAATCGCGCATGCGCTCAGCGGCGGTCGGGCCGTCCCACATGGGGCTGAACTTGGCGCAATCCGTGGGAATGCTGGTGGCCGTGGTGCACACTTGGGAGCCGTCGTACATGTGGCCCACGAAGCGCCTGTTCTGGTCGAAGAGCGGAGACCCGCTCGAAACGGCCTGGACGAGGCCCTGGTCCCAGTAGCCGCGCCAAGACTGCACGCCGAT
>JAEUSX010000052.1 GCA_016788405.1 Flavobacteriales bacterium | reverse complement strand
GTGAGGAAGATGCCCGTCCCATCGGCGTTCCATGCGATGGCCCGATAGGCCGTCCGTTCATCCTTCGCCGGGAGAAGCCGCGTCTTCGTGCCCGTGGCGATGTCGAGCAGGTAGATGCGGCTCTCGTTCACCGAGATCCCTTCACCGATGAGCAGCTGCTTGTCATCGGCGCTCCAGTCGCTCACGCCCCATCCCCCTCCGGCGTTCTCCGCCACCACCCGGTCCGTCGCGGGGTCCAAAGGGTCCATCACCCGGATGTCGCGGTCCTTGCCGTTGCGCATGGTGCTGCTGTAAGCGATGCGCCTGCCGTCGCGGCTCCACGCCCCTCCTCCGTTCTGCGAGCGTTTCCCATCGGTGAGCAGGGTGGCCTTGCCGTCGGCGTCCATCCGGTAGATCTGGCTGAACTCGTTGCCGCCAGCGTCCTTGTTGAAGAGGAAGTAGCGGCCTTCGTTCGGCTCGTAGTTGGCACCGCCAACGGCATCCTCATAGAACGTGATCTGCGTGCGCGCACCGCCGGGGAACTTCACCCGGTGCAACTGGCTGGTGTTCGCGAAGCGCGTGTTGATGAGCATCTCCTTGCGCAGCGGATGCCAGGCCGCCAGTCCGGCTCCACGTGATTCGGTGTAGGCGCGCACCTCGCTGATTAGGCTCGCGGGCAATGGCGGGATGCCCTCCGCGAACAGGTTGTCGGCGACGGGAATGGTGGGGGCCTGAGCGGAGAGCGCCATGGGCACCACAGCCATTGCGAACGTGAATGAGAGCGCTTTCATGAGTTCATCGGATGGGTAAAGGACGTGTTCGTGCAAAGGCGCTGTTCACTGAGATGAGACAGCCTTTCGCAATCTCCTCTTCGAATTGCTCCAGGGTGCGCATGAGGAACGATAGTATGTCATCTGGATCCGTGCTCTGCTCGCGGACGATGATCACGCTAGGTCCGCTCGCGCCGGAGGCCGCCAGTAAATCGCCGAAATCAAGATCATGGATGATGATCACGAATCCTTGGGCTCTGGATCGGCCCAATATCACGGAATCCGATGCTTGCGGATCACCGATCTCCGACCAATGAACGGCATCATGTCCCGCCTCCTTCAATCGCTTGGCCAGGAGGGGCGGCATGCACACATCCACCACCAAGGTCATGCCCTGCGGATGGAGTGCTCTTGATCGCTGGCCAGCAAGGTCACGAACTCCAAGGCGGCTGTGATATCCTCGTCCTCCAGATACGGGTAGAGCGCTAAAATCTCCTCGCGCGTCTTTTTCGCCGCGAGCAGGCCGGTGATCGTGCCCACCGTGATGCGCATGCCGCGAATGCACGGGCGTCCGCCCATCTTTCCGGGCTCGATTGTGATGCGGTCCGTCAGGTTCATGGCTCGTCAAAGCTAAAGCGGCGGCACCCATTCAGAGCATTTAACGCCGCCTGCCGTCCGTCATGGAATGCGCACCAGTCAAACGCCGATCTTCGTTGCCCCAACGACACCCTATGAAGAACCTGTTCACCGCATTCGCCGCTTCCTTTCTGATGCTGGCTTGCAGCACCGCTTCCACGCCCGCCACCGCCCAGGACAACGTGAAGAGCTACGGCGCCGCCATCACCGCCGATGGCGCGATGGACGCGAAGACCTTCGTGAAGGCCATGAGCCAGACCGACAGCATGGCCGTGAAAGTCGAATGCGAGATCATCACCAGCTGCACCAAGAAGGGCTGCTGGATGACGGTGAAGCTGCCCGACGGCAACGACATGATGGTGCGCTTCAAGGACTATGGCTTCTTCGTGCCCACCAAGGGACTCGAGGGCAAGCGCGCCGTGATGCAGGGCTATGCCTCGAAGGAAACGGTCGATGTGGCCACCCTGCGCCACTACGCGGAGGACGCGGGCAAGAGCAAGGAGGAGATCGCCAAGATCACCGAGCCGGAGCACAACCTGATGTTCCTCGCCGACGGCGTGCTGATCACATTCTGACCCGATGACGATGCGGCTTGCATCGCGCGCAAGGCCCGGGAGCTTCTTCCGGGCCTTGCTCTTTGCGCTGCTGCCAGCCACCTGCACGGCGCAGACCGCCCACGACCTGGTGATGGGGCGGGAGCTCGCGTTCACGGGCGCCGGGCTCGGCACCAGCGGCATCGGGCTCGTGCTGCGCCGCAGCAATGCGCGCAGACCGGCGCCGATGATCGCGCCTGAACGCGTCCCCGGCATCGACCGCTGGAGCACACGGCAATGGCACCCGCGCGCGCATCGGGCCAGCAACGTGCTCTTCGTGGGTACGGTCACGGCCTCGTTCGCCGGCGGATTCGTGCTGCAAGGGGATGAACGCCCATTCGACGCAGCGGCCATCACCGCCGAGAGCTTCCTGCTCACCTCGGGGCTCACCAGCATGGCCAAGGAACTCGTGCGCAGGCCCCGCCCCTATCGCTTCAACCCCGACGTGCCCGCCAGCATGCACTACCCGCGTGAGGATTTCGTGAGCTTCTGGAGCGGCCATGCTGCGAACACTGCCGCCGTTGGATTCAGTTTGGCCGCGCTCGTGCAGCGTTCAGATGCATCGCCGGAGATGAAGGGCGCGGTCTGGGCCGGCGCGGTGGCTGCACCGGTCTGCATGGGCTACCTGCGCATGCGCGCCGGCAAGCATTTCCTCACCGATGTGTTCGTAGGCGCTTTGGTGGGCACGGCCGTGGGATTGGCGGTCCCCTACTTTCACCGCACTTCTGAATCGATCATCACCCCATGAGCACCATCGCCCTTGCCGTTCACGGCGGCGCGGGAACCATCGCCCGCGAACTGATGACGCCCGCGCGCGAGAAGGCCTATCGCGATGCGCTGGAACTCGCTTTGAAGCGCGGCCATGCCGTGCTGAAGGAAGGCGGCACCGCGCTCGATGCCGTGGAAGCCGCGGTGCGCGCGCTGGAGGATTCGCCGCATTTCAACGCCGGGAAAGGATCGGTCTTCAATGCCGATGGCCAGCATGAGATGGATGCGAGCCTGATGAACGGGAGCGATCTGCGGGCGGGCGCCGTGGCGGGCGTGCAGAACGTGAAGAACCCGATCAGCCTGGCGCGTCGCGTGATGGAGAAGAGCAGCCACGTGCTCATCAGCGGCATGGGCGCCTTCGAGTTCGCGCACAAGCAGAAGATCGAGCTGGAGGACGACCAGTACTTCTTCGATCAGTTCCGCTACGACCAATGGAAGGAGACCGTGGGCACGGATGTGTACACGCTCGACCACAGCGACAAGGAGAAGAAGTTCGGCACCGTGGGCGCAGTGGCCCTGGATGCGCACGGCCACATCGCCGCCGCCACCAGCACCGGCGGCATGACGAACAAGAAGTGGCAGCGCATCGGCGACAGCCCCATCATCGGTGCGGGCACCTACGCCAACGATGCCACCTGCGCCGTGAGCTGCACCGGGCATGGCGAGAGCTTCATCCGCGCCGTGGCCGCGCACGATGTGCATGCCCTCATGGCCTACAAGGGACTTTCACTTCAGGAAGCCGTGCGCGTGGTGGTGCATGAGAAGCTGCCGCCCCTTGACGGCGACGGCGGCCTCATCGCCGTGGACCGCAACGGGGACATCGTCCTCGACTTCAATTGCACGGGCATGTACCGTGGACAGGTGGGGACCGACGGTGTTTTCCATACGGCGATCTTCCGGTGAGCGACGCGTCGCTGCGGCCGAAGTCGATCGTGTCCGTGGCCGTCACGGTTTGGTCTCCGATGGCGGCCGCTTGAAGCGGATGTGGAAGCGCTTCTCCTCCGGCGTCTCGATCTCCTCGCCGAGCAGATAGCCCCACGGCTTCAAGGAAGGCACGCTATCGCACACCACCTTGAGCATGCCCGTGATCGGGATGGCGAGCAGCATGCCTGCCACGCCCCATAACGCGCCGAATCCGATCAGCGCCAGCATGCTGGCCAGCGGATTGATGCTCACGCTGCTGCCCACCACCTTCGGCGTGATGAGGTTGTTGTCGAGGAACTGCACGATGAGCACCACGCCGAGCGCCGCTGCGGCGTGCCAGGGCGAGTCGTTGGTGACCAGCGCCACGAAGACCGGGAGCACGCTGCCCACCAGCGCGCCGATGTAAGGCACCACGTTCAGCAAGGCCAGCACGAAGCCCAGCAGCACCGCGTACTTCAGGCCGATGAGGCCGAAGCCGATGGAGCAGAGCGCGCCGAAGACCACGCCCACATTGACCACGCCGCGCAGGTACTTGCGCGAGAGCACGCTGATGCGCACCATCACATCGAGCACCGCTCCTTCGCGCGTGGTGCCGAGCCGCGTGAAGAAGACGCGGAAGCGGTCCTTCAGCAGGAGCAGCAGGAAGACGAAGAACGGGATGGGCACGATGCTCGCGAGGGCGGTGCCCGTTCCCGAGAAGAGCCGCAGGGCCGCCTGCCCGCCGAGGTTCGCCACGTCGCTGAGGTGCGCATTGAACCATTGGATCTGCTCGCGGCGGTCCAGGTTGGTCCGGCCCTCCACCCAGTCGAAGAAGGCCTCGCCCTTGCTCGCGAACCGCTCCTGCAGCGCGGGGAAGTCGGAGCCGAAGCGCGTGAGCTGGTAACCGAGGAAGAAGAAGAGCCCGAGCACGACCACCACCAGCGCCAGCGTGGCGACGAGGGCTCCGGCCCAACGGGGCATCCAGCGCTCCATGCGGCGCGCGAAGGGCAGCAGCAGGAAGGCGAACAGCCCGGAGACGACCAGCAGGATGAAGAGGTCGCGGCCGAAGTAGAGCACCGTGATGCTCAGGACCAGGGCCAGCAGCACGTTCACGAAACGCGCGAGTGCATCACTTCCTGAAGCGAAGGGCATGAGTCGCATCCCGCACCAGCGGGACGCCGAAGGTAGCCGCGCTCAGCGCAGCCACTTGCGCTCCAGCACGAAGGTGCCGAAGGGCAGCACGCTCGCCAGGCCCAGGCCGACGATGCGCTCGGCATCCCACTTCAATTTGGTGAAGAGCGGGAGGGCGGCGATCCAGTACGCGATGAAGAGCACGCCATGGGCCCAGCCCACCACCTTCACGGCCATCGGCATTCCGAAGAAGTGCTTCAAGGGCATGGCAATGAACAGCAGCAGGATGAAGCTCACGCCTTCGGCGATGGCCACGGTGCGGAAGCGGCGGATGATTGGCTCGTGCATGCGCGAAAGTACCGCGGCCATCACGGCGCGCCGTAGCTCGCAGCCAGGCTGCGGAACAAGTGCTCCCAGCTCTGTCCGGCGTAGCCGCTGCCCAGCCGCACCATCACCAGCTCGCGCTTCGGGTCCACGTAGACATATTGACCCAGGATGCCCTCCGCATGGAAGTCGCCCTCGGCGCTCGGCAGCCACCATTGGTAGCGGTAGAAGCCCACGCCGCCATTCTCCTCGCTTGCCTTCGTGCTCGCCTCCACCCAATCGCGCGGCACGAGCTGCTCGCCACGCCACTGCCCCATCTTCAGGTAGAGCGAGCCCAGCTTCGCGAAGTCGCGCGCCGGCGCATTGATGCAGCAGAAGGCTTTTTCGATGCCATCCTTCTTGCGATCGGTGCTCCATGAGCTGGCGTATTCCATGCCCAGTGGGGTCCACAGCCGGTCGCTGAGGTACTGGGTGAGCGTGCGCTGATCGCCCTTCATATGCAGGGCACGAGTGAGCAACAGGCCAAGCAGCTGCGTGTCGCCGCTCACATACTCCCACTTCGTGCCGGGCTCGCGCTTCAGCTTCAGCTTCAGGGTGTGCTTCGTGAGGTCACGGCCATAGTAGAACTTGGCCACGGTGCCGAAGGGGTTCACGTAGCTCTCGGTGAAATCGATGCCGCTGGTCATCTGCAGCACGTGCTCGATGCTGACCTTGTCGAAGCCGTTCTCCTTCAGCTCTGGGATGAAGTCGGTGATCGGCTGCTGCACGTCGCGGATGTAGCCGTCTGCGATGGCAGTGCCGATGAGCATGCTGACCACGCTCTTGGCCATGGAGAAGGACGGATGGACGCGCGCCGCATCGTAGCGTTTGAAGTAGCGCTCGTACTTGATCGTGTCGCGCTGGATGACGAGGAAGGCCACGGTGCGATGGTCCTTCAGCCATTGGTCGAAAGGGATATCCCTCCCCTGCTCCTCTTTGAACCTCGGGCTCTTCTCCTGCGCGGCCACGGCGTACTGGAAGGGCTCGGCCGCAGCGGGCAATGGCCGCGATGGGAACTTCCTGTGGTCACGGATATCAGCGAAGTTCCAGACGAAGAAACGTCCGACATGGCAGCCGGAGAGGAGCACAGCGAGGAGAGGAAGCAGGATTGCGCGCTTGCGCATCGAAGCACCGAGCGGCGCGCAAGGGGCGGATGTCCGATTGATCATGGTCCCAAATCCCTCCCTTCACCCCTTCACCGGCACCCGCACCGCCGTGAACATGCGCTGCTGCACGCTGTAGCTATGGCCCTTGCTGATGATGTGCACCTTCATGCCTTCGATGCTGAAGGGCTCGCCCTCCTCCACATCGGCGTAGTCGCTGTAGGTGATCTCGTGCCCATCGAAGATCATCACCTGTCCGCTGCCGATGGTCTCGAGCATGTCGGCGCCGGTGATCACCACGCCGGTGTCCTCGCCGAGGCCGATGCCGATGGCGGCCGGATTGGCCGCAACGGCCTGCGTGAGACGGCTGAATCGCCCGCGCTCCACGAAATGGCTGTCGATGATGACATCCTGGATGAGCGAGGCGCCGGTGGTGAGCTTCACGCCGCCCTTGATGAGGCCGCTGGCGCTGTGGCCCTGGTAGATCATGGTGCTGCTCATGCACATGGCGCCGGCGCTGGTGCCCGCGATCACGAAGCGATCCTCCTGCTCGTAGCGGCGCTTCATCAATTGGAGGAAGGCCGTGCCTCCGAAAATGGTCGTCAGCCGCAGCTGGTTGCCGCCGCTCATCATCACGCCGTCGCACTTGGCCAGGCGCTTGATCATCTCCGGCTTCACCTGGCTGCGATCGCGGATATCGAGGATGTCGAGGTCCTTCACGCCCAATTTGCCGAAGGCGCCGATGTAATTCTCGGCCACTTCCTCCGGGATGCTGCTCGCGCTGGTGATCACGGCGATGCGCGCGCTGGTGCCGCCCATCTCATCGACCACGCGCCGCAGGATGCCCTCCTCGATGAAGTTGTGCGTGAAGACCTTGGTGTTGTGGCCGCCTTC
>JAEUSX010000068.1 GCA_016788405.1 Flavobacteriales bacterium | reverse complement strand
AGCGCTCCAGCATGTCATGCCGATAGGCATCGAAGCCCAGGAAATAGGCTACGAGCGGAACGCCGGCGGCCTGGCAGCACGGGAGCATCTCACTGGCGGTAGTGCCGTACTCGGCCAGCACGACCTGGATCCGCTCGCGCCGCAGCCGCAGGGTGATGTCCTTGCGGAGTCGCGTTCGCCAATCCTGCCCAAGCAGCGAGGATCGCGCGCGATCGATCAGCATCGCGAAGGGAGTGGCGGCGAGGAACGGCCGTCCTGCCCGATCGAAACCGGGCAACGAGCCGCCGGTGAGCACGAGCTCCACGCTGTCCAGCCGCTCGATGTGGTTGGCGATGAAGGTCTCGCACGCGTCGTGCTGCGTGGGCGTGGCGAGGGCGATGCGCATGGCCGCCAAAGATGGCCCAGCGCTCAGGAACGGGACCGCGCGTACAGCCGGATCAGCCGGGGAGCGTGCAGCAGCAGCCACCAGCGCAGGCGAAGGCGCACGGGAATGCGGCCGCCCGGCACCTTGGCCGCATGCTTCAGGAACCACGAGGCCATCTCGCGCTCGTTCCTGCTGATCGAGGTCTCGAAGCCATTCGTGATCTGCAGCGCCCACCGATCCAGGGCAGCACCGCCGATCCGATCGCCGGCCTGCCCGTGCATCACTTCATAGGCCAGTGCGATGCCCCGGCACGTGCGGAGCCCGCCCATCACGCTCATCACGCCGCCTTCGTGCACATGGCGCACGCTCATCATGCGGTCCACATAGCCGATGCCGCCTTGCAGGGCGAAGTGGATGTTCAAGCCCCAGTCGCCGAAGGGGGCCGTGCGGAATGCTTCGGGAAGATCGCGCAGCCCGTTCCAGCGCCAGATCACGCCGCTGGTGGGGATGAAGTTCTTCGCGGCGAGCTCCGGCAACGTGAAGCGCGGCTTGGCGGTCGCGGGGTCCATGTAAGGCTCCTGGCGACCATCGTCCCACACGTTCATGGCATTGTGGAAGGCCAGGCCCAGATCAGGCTCCGTCTCCATCTTCTCCACCATGATCCGCAATCGCTGCGCATCGGTCCAGGCGTCGTCGCCGTCGATGTGGCAGAAGTAGCGTCCGGTGGCGTGGCGCAGGTTGTTGAGGAAGTTGTGCCTTCCCGTTGGGCGGCCATCGATGCGGATCATCTGGTCACGACGGTGCAGGAAGAGGCGGATGCGGTCCGGATGCGCGGCGGCGTAGCGCTCGGCGATGGCGCGCGTGCCATCGTCGCTATCGTCCTCGCCGAGCAGCACCTCGTAGGTGAAGGGGCATTCCTGCATGAGGATGCCATCGAGGCAGCGCGCGAGGAAGGGCGCGTGCTGGTAGGTGGTGACGGAGATGGATACCAATGGAGCAGCGAGCAAAGGCGCGCCACCGGTCTCCGTTCGAGATGCCATAACGCTCATGGGTCCCGCTGTGTACCAATCATGATCTACTTGCCATCACCTGGCGCTCTGTCGGCCCGCAGATACTCCTGAAGCTTGGACCTTTCGCTCCCCTCGAGCACAACCGGAACTTCCAAGTCCTTGTGATCGGCATACCGCTCCTTGTAAATGTCGCGCACTGTTCGCAGAAAAGGCCGAAGTCTGAAGCGTTCCTTCTCCATCCAAATTGGCCGCAGGTGCGTGGTCTTCACATCCTTGGAGACACTGCGCTTGTTCTCCACGGCAATATTGCCGATCTCGAGGTCCGGGAACGCAGGATACCATCTCGACAAGTGGGCCCAGCCTGGCGTGAAGAGCATGTCCATGGCGATAGTGAACACCTTGCCCGCACCCAAACGCTGCTGCAATACGCGGTTGACAGCATCGGGCCTTAGGTACCGGAACCCAAGATCACGACCCAACGAATCTTTGACGCCCGTGTCCACATAGCCTTTGAAGGTATCCAGCCCCCTTAGGCGCCGGAAGACGTGGAACATCTGGGCGTAGTACGCGTGGAGGACCTCCACCGGGTCGCGCTCGGTCACGAGGATGTGGAAGGATGCGTTCCAAGCTTTCTCCAGTTGGAGGAGCCACGAGATGATCTGTTCCAAGGAAGCGGTGGAGAAACCGTGATGCTGATGGTCCGAGGGTTTCAGTAAGCTGCTGAGGACCCCCTCTTCGGAAAGGACCACCGGTACGGACGTTTCCACATTGCCAAAGAGTTCGACCTCGAGTTTGGTTAGCGCACTGTACAGTTCCATGGCCCCAATTTCCGCCCGCTCGTGACTAGCGTAGGCGAGAAAGTAGACCAGGTCGAACGTCAGCTTGTTCTTACCACCCACGAATGGAGTCTTGCCGAGGTAACGGAAACCCGTCAGTTTGTTCAGCACGTGCTTTTGCAGGGTCGTCGTTCCGGTTTTCGGCCAACCAATGTGCAGGATGATCGTGCGTCGGTCTTTGAACATGAACGGATGGGTCACGTGCTTCATGCCGCCGGTTGATCACCCGCTTTGTCCAATGCTGGGCACCACCGGCGAGCATGCGCCTTTCGTCCGCAAAGAACGTAGTTACTCCCGGGCTGGGCCAGACTAGCCTGGGATGGCGGTGCATAGCGACCTTTGACCCCGGCCGATGCCGCCGTTCCATGACCATGACCGATCGCCACACCGAGCCAAGCACATCCGAAACGGTTGAGCGAACGGCCTACGTTGGGAAACGCCTGGGAATCATGCAGCCCTATTTCTTCCCCTACCTCGGCTATTTCGGGCTGATTTCCTGCACGGATCGCTGGATCGTCTTCGACCCCGTGCAGTACATCCGTAAGGGTTGGATGAACCGCAACAGGGTCCTGAAAGCCGGAGGCGGGGAGAAATATGTCGGGCTCACGCTGGCTCCTCACGAGCGCACAACACTGATCAAGGACATGCGCCTTGCCCCGGAACCGGCCAGGTTCGATCTATTCCTACGGCAATTGGACGCCTACAAGCTGTTGCGCGCACCACACTATGCGACCATTACTGAGCTGCTGCGCGACTGCTTCGCGTCAGGGACGGAAGAACTCGTTCCTTTCCTGACGAATTCGATTGAGAAGACCTGCGCTTATCTCGATATCCCCTTCCGCGCTGAGGTCTATTCCCAGATGCATCTCCGACATCCAGCGCCAGCGCATCCCATGGAGTGGTCGCTGTTCACGTGCGTTGAGCTTGGCGCGGCGGAGTACGTCAATCCTCCGGGGGGAAGGGAGTTCTTCGACCCGGCCCGCTTCAAAGCATCAGGCGTGAAATTGCTTTTCCATCAACAAGACCTTCCAGTGTACGACCAGCGCACACCGGGATTCATACCGGGCCTTTCGATCATCGATGTCATGATGTTCAACACGCCGGAACGAATTCGGGAGATGTTGATGTCCTACACGCTCTCGGAGACCTAGGCCGTCGTCAAACCACGGACTGCACCCGAGCGATGATCCGGTCGATATCCGACTCCGTAAGGTCATGGTACAGCGGCAGGCACATGACCCTTGGAGCCAAATCCTCGGCAATGGGACATGTGCCGTTGAACGTGAGGTAGGGCAGCGCAGAAAGCGAGGGATAGAAATAGCGCCTAGGCAAAACGTCAATCTCGGCAAGCCCCGCCATGACGGCCATGAGTTGTGACTCGGAGCCGAGTACCAATGGGAAGTACGCGTGATTGTATCTCGTTTCGGCCGGCACCTGAGCGATGCGCATTCCCTTCAGCCCTTGGGCATAGCGCGTCCACTGCTGCTTCCTTCGTTCCAAGATGGTTGGGAAATAGCGCAGCACCAACTTGCCCATTGCTGCATGAAACTCACTGTTCTTCGCATTGATGCCAGCAAGGAAATGATCGTCCTTGATGTGACCGAACGAACGCATAAGGAACAAAGCCCGATACAACCCATCATCGTTGCATGCCAGCGAACCTCCCTCTACCGTATGGAAGATCTTAGTTGCGTGGAAGCTGCATGAACTGATATCACCATAGGATAACAACGGGCGACCCTTGTATTCCGTACCGAACGCATGCGCTGCATCGTAGATCACCTTGAGGCCATGCTTCTTCGCGATGTTCTGGATCTTCTCCACATCGCACGGAAGGCCATAGACATGCGTGGCGAGAATGGCTTGCGTACGCGGCGTGATAGCGGCTTCGATCTTGCCCGCGTCAATATTGAAGCCATCGGACTCAATGTCCACGAAGACCGGAGCGCATCGCTCCCACAACAAGGTGGTGGTCGTGGCCACGTACGAGAACGGCGTGGTAATGACCTCGCCGGTGATATCCAAGGCTCGCAAAGCCAACTGGAGCGTGATCGTCCCGTTACCGGCAAAGAGCACGTGCTTCATACCGTGGTAGGGCACGAGGTCCTTCTCCAATTCCACTAACAAGGGTCCGTTGTTCGTCACGTAACCACGTTCCCAGATGCCTTCGAGCAATTCGGTGTACTCGGCGAGCGGAGGAAGGAAAGTGCGCGTTACAGGGATTTGGGGAGGCATGGCATCGCCTCGGCACACCCAAGGCACAATGATCGGGCGGCTAATGTAGCCGCCCCATATCCAACGGAACCCGCATGCCCGCTGCGATAATTGCGATCTTCGTTGCCAATAAATCATTTCTGATCAGAAATGGCGTTGGACGCGGGTAATGCTCTGGGGTATGGTGGGTTCATGGGGCTTGAGCCGCTTCGTGAGTGGCGGCCCCGGCCTTACCCGAACGCCTCCATGCTGTCCAGCGGGCGCGCTTGCGTCGCTTTCATCCTGGACAAGGAGCGGCCGCAGCGTGTGAAGGTCCCGTTCTACACCTGCGAGAGTCTTCTGGATCCGCTCCGTGAGGGCGGCGTTGAGGTGGAGTATTACCGCATCGACGACCAGTTGATGCCCGTTGGGATCAGCGAACCTGTCGAAGGTGAACTGCTCATCCTCATTGATTACTTCGGTGTGCGCGGTAGTGCGCTTCGGGAGCTGGCAATCCGGCTCGGTCCTCGAGCGCTGATTGATTCCACGCACTCATACTTCAGCGGGCCACCTCCAGCCGGGCATTACGGTTTCAACTCCGCCCGGAAGTTCAGGGGTGTTCCTGATGGCGCATTCCTCTTCACGAAGGACGGAACACAAGTGGACCTACCTGCGAACGAAGCGGTGAACGGAGACCACCTGATCCTTCGCACCATGGGGTCGGGGGAACTGGTGCGCAATGCCAACCGACTCCACGAGGAACGGATGAGCACAGCGCTGGTCGGGGCATCCGCCCTTACCCAGGCCATGCTCCATCGGTTGGACCATGAAGATGCCAGGGAGAAGCGCAAGGAGAACTTCACCGCAGCGCATGCCATCCTCAGATCGTACAATCATTTGCGCTTGGATGATCCAGGCAGCGAAGGGCCATTGTGCTACCCTCTGCTCATGTCCGACCCAGTGGATCTGAAGCCGATCCACGAAGCAGGGATCTTCGCGGCGCGTTACTGGCCTGATGTGCTGGTGCGTGCAGGGAACGATCGATTCCCGGAGGATGTGTCGCGGACCCAGCGCCTCGTCGCCTTTCCCATCGACCAACGCTATTCACCCGAAGAAACCAGTGAACGCGCATGGCAGCTGACCCGAATGCTCTGAACCGCTGGGAGTCCGCGCAACGCGCTCCAAGACATGCACGCGATCCCGAACTGGAAGCCGCATTGCGCACGCTCAATGATCATTTGGACCGTTCGCGACACTTGCTACCCCGCCCCCTCTTGCCGAGCAAACCGGTGGTGTTCGTTGTGGGATGCGCCCGTGGCGGTTCCACGTTGTTGATGCAATGGCTGGCCTCGACCGGTCTCGTCGCCTACCCGACGAACCTGCTCTCGCGGTTCTACAAGGATCCTTACGTGGGTGCCCTGATCCACCGCATCCTCTACGATCTGGACCACAAGGGCGAGGTCTTCCCGACCAAACCGGACCGCAGCGACTTCCGCTCGGAACTGGGAAGAACTCTTGGCGCGAATGCACCGCACGATTTCGGGTACTTATGGCGGAACTATTTCACGTTTGGAGCCCTTCAGAGCGATCTGGTGACCGTGCCAGATGCCGACCGGCTCACAGGCCTTCAAAGCGATGTGGCATCGATGGAGCTCGTCTTCCAGAGACCCGTCATGCTGAAGGCCATGGAGATGAACTGGCACATCCCCTTGCTCCGCAAGCTCTTCCCGGATAGTGTTTTCCTGTTCGTCCAACGCGAACTGAACGCCCACGCGGCCTCGATCCTGAAAGCACGCGTGGACTACTTCGGCGATGAAGCGGCCTGGTATTCTTACAAACCTGCGGAATACGAATCGATCCGTGCAGCCGCGCCATGGGAACAAGTGGTCTCGCAAGTGTGGTACACGAACCGGGCGGTGCAACGTGGACTAACAGGGCTTCCAGACAAGGACGTGATCAAGGTGCCATACGACCATTTCTGCGCGGCCCCAAGCGAACTCCACCAAAAGCTGGCATCGCGGCTCGGCTCCTCCAGCACCTACGAGGGCCCAATGTCATTCAAGATCAGTGACCGTCCTGTGGATGCCCGTCGTGCTGAGGAGAGCCGGCAATTGATCGAGCGGCTCTCGGCAGCGTAGGTAGCGCCTTCCTATTTCGCGCGCGGAATGGCCGGGTGTGACCAGATCCCGCTCAATGCGCGCAACGTCCGGCGCAACTTCAGCCAAAGTGGATACAAAAGCATGGCGGGCGGCTCCATCGCACCAAGGATCCACCAGCCCCTTCGGGCATAACCGAGGTCGCAGAGCAGATCGCCAGCGACCCGATCGAACACGTAACGCTGTCTCGTTGTTAGGTTCACGCGCCAGATGGCATCGGGAACATGTCGCAGGTCGTTCAGCGATGTGTCGCCCCTGCTCACCTGGGTCCTGCTGATGTGGAATTCTTCTGCAATGCGATCCACTTCTTGCGCCTCGCAGGCCAGTTCACAATGCTTGAATACGGATGCCAGCATACCTGATGTATCCCGCTGCAGGTCCTCGTACCTGACTTCAAGGTATCGGGCGCCGATCCGTTCACCGAATGCACGCGCTTTCGTTGTGCATGCGTGCCATTCACGGGCCGCACCCTCCACTTCCCCGGCCCCGAACCCCAGGCGGCGCTTGGCGCTGATCATGCTCACGGCCACTTCACGACCATCCCGAACGATGTGGACGAATCGTGCTCGCGGAACGAAACGTTCGATCAAGTCCAGGTGATGAGAGTAGCCTGGATGCTTGTCCAACAGATGGGTGGCTTCGGGTCTTCGCCCCATCAGTCGATCGTAGACATGACCGATCAGGTTCCGGACGCTTTCATCGAACTCGGCTGGAGTGAAGAGCAGCGGGAGTCCCTGGTGCCATTCGTTCCGTTCCAAATGGCCGCGCTCGCTTTCGTATCCCTTCACCAGCGGTGCCACATACCGGCTGAACACCGTCAGCTCTCCTTCGATTGAAGCGACCGAGGAGTGCGCCGCGATCATCCGATGCAGCCAGGACGTTCCGCTGCGAGGACTACCGATCACGAAGATGAATCTCCGTTCGAGGGAGCGGAGCCCTGTCGTGGTTGTCATATGCGAATCAATGTTACTGCACCGGCCTTATAGGCGATCACGCAGCCCTTCCACCCTGCCGAACAATTCCTCCACACGCCGCAGGTCGTCATCAAAGAGTTGATGCAAACGGGCCTTCAGTTCGGACGAGATGGGCGATGCATAGCTACGGGCGTTGCTCCGTGTGCCAAAGGCGGGATGCGCTTTCTGGAAAGGCTCCAATCCGAGTCGCTCCAGCACGTGGTTCACCAGACCATGGGGGTCGTCCTTTAGTTGGCCAAAGCCTTTGACGAGCAGGCGCTCATGGCCGACATGCGTCACATAGCGCTCCAATTGCGGCGCATACTTGCTCCGATCAAGGTATTTGCGTCCACGCCGCTCTTCCTTTCCCGCCAATTCATCGGACACGGCTTCCTCGAATGAACGCGGATCATAGAGATACGCGAAATCAGGGTCGTCCTTGAAATCGCGGTACATGTTCCGCGCTGAATAGGCCCGGGCGACCGGATCGCGGAGCACAGCGAGGCAAAGGGCCTGGGGCAGATGCCGTGCGATGCGTTCAGCGGCCACGGGTGACATGAGGTAGCTCGGGGACGCCTCGAGCGTGATGTGCCTGCCCGGCGCAACGGGCCGATGCGGGAAGCCCTTCCAATACGAATCGAGGCCGGTTCCGTACCGCTCATCGCTGCTGAAGAAGTCGATCTCCTTCACGGCAGGCGGTATCACGTTCGGATGCTGGCTCAGCAGGTCGAAGAGCGTGGTGGTACCGGCTTTCTGCGCACCGATGATGATCAGCTTCGGCGTCATGCGCGGCATCAGCGGCTGCAAGGGCCGTGTGATCATCAACAGTGCTTTGCCGAGCATGGCTGCCATCACCGCTGCCAAGTGAGCATGGGCCTCACCGCACCGGGCATCTTGCGGAAGGTGGAGCCGGAACGCGCGCCTTCGTGCACGTCGAAGCTCAACACATCCTCCGCCTTGAAGAGCACGCGCCCCTGCCGGAACGTGAAGACATGGAAGCGGTAGGTGTTGGAATTGAGCAGATGCCCCGGGATCTCGCAGCTCACCTTGCAGCGCCCCATGTTCCAGAGCGTGGCCGGCAAGGCGGCCGAGAGATCGCTGCTGAAGGCGATGGCATCGTTGCCGGTGCGGACTTGCAGGCGCACATCCAGATCGGCGTCGCGGATGCCGGTGTTATCGAACTCCAGCTCGACTCGAACCGTCGCCTCGGTGGTGAAGGCGCCGCTGGGGTCGGCGCTCACGGCGCGCACGGACACCAGGCGGATCTCCTCGGTGCCGGGTCCTTCGCCATCCGGCCAGCTCTGCTCGCTGTGCTGGTGGGTGTAGGTGTTCAGGTAATCGCGCACCAGCTCCTCGGTATCCCCTTCCCTCCTCACCAGCCCGCTCTCCAGCCAGATAACCCTTGAGCAAAGGCTCTGAACGCTCACCACGTTGTGGCTCACGAAGAGGATGGTGCGGCCGCCATCGGCCACCTCACGCATGCTTCCCAGGCACTTCTTCTGGAATTCGGCATCGCCCACCGCCAGCACTTCATCCACGATGAGGATCTCCGGATCAAGATGGGCCGCCACGCTGAAGCCGAGGCGCACTTTCATGCCGCTGCTGTACCGCTTGATCGGCGAGTCCAGGTGGTGCTCGATGCCGCTGAACGCGATGATCTCATCGAGCTTTCGGTCGATCTCCGTCTTGCGCATGCCCAGGATGGCCCCGTTCAAGTAGATGTTCTCCCGGCCGCTGAGCTCCGGATGGAAGCCGGTGCCCACTTCGAGCAAACTGCTCACGCGGCCGCGCATCCGGATGTTCCCGGATGTGGGGACCGAGATCCGCGATAGCAGCTTCAGCAGGGTGCTCTTGCCCGCGCCGTTGCGGCCCAGGATGCCCAGCACATCGCCCTGCCGCACATCGAAGGAGACGCCGCGCAGGCTCCAGAACCAGTCGCCCACGCGCTGCTCCTTCCCGTGCGGATCCGGAAGCGCGGGCTTCCCCGACCGTCCGCGGATCCGCTGCCAGGCCGCAGCGGCGTCATTCATCAGGGCATCGCGCCCGATGACGCCCAAGCGATAGCACTTGCTGACATCCAGGGCTTGTATGACCACCGGCTCCATGACTCAGATCACGTCCGCGAAGGAGCGCTGCACGCGTTGGAAAAGGAAGAGACCGCCCACCAGGGCAACCGCCGCCCATGCGACCGAGTAGAGCACCGTGCCCCAATCCATCGGCAAGCCGAACAAGGCGGCGCGGAAGCCCTCGAGGATCGGCGTCATGGGATTGGCTTCGAGCAAGGCGCGCAAGCCTGAGCCTTCATCCACCCGGGAGAGCGGGAAGATCACCGGGCTCATGTACATGAGCAGTTGAAGCACGAAGCCGATGAGGAACGAGAGGTCGCGGTACCTGACGGAGAGCGAGGCGACCAGCAGCCCGAGGCCGAACGCCAGGGCGAGCAGCACCAGGAGCAGCACGGGGACAGCCAGCGCTTCGATGCCCATGTTCCAAGTGAAGCGCCCGGCCAGGGCGTAACCGATGGCGAAAAGGAAGAAAGCCGAGATCTGGATCACGAAGCTGAAGCCCGTGCTCAGCAAGGTGGCCAGCGGTGGCACCAGGCGCGGGAAGTACACCTTGGTCATCAGCGCCGAATTCCACACCAGGGTCTGCGAGATGCGGGTGACCACGCCATTGAACAGGCCCCAGGGCACCAGCGCGCTCATGTAGAAGAGCAAAGGCGGGATGCCCGGCAGCGACATGCGGGCCATGAGCCCGAAGACCACGGCGAACATGATGGACGTGAGCAGAGGCTGAAGCACCTGCCAGGCCGGGCCCAGGACCGTCTGCTTGTACACGGCGATCAGATCGCGCCGCACCAGCAGCAGGAGCAGGTCGCGGTAACGCCAGACCTCACCGAGACCGAGCTGCCACCACGGCCGGTCGGCGCTCACGCTCACATCCCATTGCGCGCTGGCTTCAGGCGTGGCGTCGCGGGTCATTCCGACTGATTCTTCTTCCCATCAGCGTCCTTGGCGCGCTTGCGGCCGTAGCCGTATCCGTAGCCGTACCCGTAGCCGCTGCCATAACCGTAGGCGTACCGGTAGCCGTAGCCGTAGTTGGTGTTGTAGTAGTACTTGCTCTTCTTCATCCGCACGCCGTTCAGGATGAATCCCATGTTGGGCGTCACGTTGGCCTGCAGCACATCGAGCGCATTGTTCACGTGGTCCTTGCTGGCGAATTGCGTGTTCACCACGAAGAGCGTCGCATCGGCATAACGCATCATGAGCAGCGCGTCGGTGATGAGGCCCACGGGCGGGGTATCCACCAGGATGTAGTCGAAATCGCTGCGCGCCTCAATGAAGAGCTGCTCCAGGTGCTTGCTCAGCACCAGCTCCGACGCGTTGGGCGGGGTGGGACCGCTGAGGATGACGGAGAAGTTCTCGAATTGCGTGGGCATCACCGCATCGCGCCAATTCAATTTGCCGATGAGCACGTTGCTCAGACCGGTGGAGCTGCTCATGCCTAGGCCCGTGGCCACCTTGGGCTTGTGCAGGTCGAGCTCGAGCAGCAGCACCTTCTTCCCGGCCTTGGCCAGGATGGCGCTCAGGTTCACGGAGCAGAAGGTCTTGCCCTCATTGGGGCGGTAGCTGGTCACCAGCACCACCTTGCCGCCGTCAGTGCGGCCCGGGATGTATTCCAGATTCGTGCGCACGGTGCGGAAGCTCTCCGTGATGGCGGCCTTCGGATCGCTATCCACCACCACATAATTGAGCTCGGCCTTCTCGCTGGCGATGATCTCCCCGTAGACGGGCAGCGCCGTGAGCTCCTTGAGCTGCTCGGCATTCTCGATGCGGTCATAGAACATCACGCGCACGAACACCACGATCAGCGCCACCACCACGCCGCCCAAGAGGAAGGTGTAGAGGATCTTCGTCTTGTCGGGGCGCACCACGCCGAGGCTGCGGGCGCTTTCGATCACCTTGGTCTGAGGCACGATGCCCGCCTTGGCGATGATGGTGCTGGCGCGTTTCTCCAGCAGGAAGTTGTAGAGCTTCTCGTTCACGTGCAGGCGCCGCTCGATGTTCAGGATGTCGCGGTGGCTGCGCGGCAGGCGGCGCAGCAGCCGCTCGAAGTCGCCGACCTGGGCGTCCACGTCCGACTTGCGGCTCATTTTGGCCTCGCGGGCGTTCTTGATGTAAGTGAGCAGGGCCCCCCGGTTGCGCTGCAAGGTGCTGTCCAATTCCTGCACGGCCATGTTGCTCGTGGTGCCCGATGAGAGCATCACGTTCCGCTGCATCTGCGACTGGTACAGGCTCTCCAGCATGTTCCTCAGGAACATGTCCTCGATCACATAGGTCGCTGGCGGGAGCAGCAGCTCATCCTCGCTGCTCAGCACGTACTTCTCCAGCGCATCCAGGGCCTGAAGCTCCAATTCGAACTGACGGCGCAACCGGTCGTAGGTCACCATCTCGCTGAAGTAGAGGCCCTCTTCGCGGGTAAGGTCGATCACATCCTTCTCCTCCTGATAGCTCAGCAGTTCCTGCTCATGCTGCTCCAGCACCACGGTCACCTCGGCCAGCTGCTTGTCGATGTAGTTGATCGTGTTGTCGTTGATCTCGAACTCGCTGCGCAGGGTGTACCGGATGTACTCGGCCGAGAGTGAATCCAGGAAGAGCTTCGCCCGCTCGGGCACCTCGTCCTCGGTGGTGATCTCCAGGATCGTGGTGAAGTCCTGGTTCTCGATCTGGATGGACTGGATGCGCTGATTCACCTGCCGGGCACGCTCGTGACGGATGAATTGATAGTCCGTCTCGGCGAGGTTCTGCAGGTTCTTGGCCGTCATGAACGGCGAGCGGTCCACGCGGATGTTGAAATCCACGTCATGCTCATCCGTATTGAAGCGCAGTTCCTTCTTGCGCACCTCCCCATCTCGGTCGTAGCTGATCTCGTATCGCTGGAGGTCGAGTATCCGCAGGTCGATGGCCCGGTCGTACAGCTTCTTGTTGAGCACCTGCATGCTCACCTTGAAGGGCATGTTGCCGTAGTGCTGGGTGGTCCGGTAGCGGCCAACGATGTAATAGGACACGTCGAAATCAAGCTTGTCCAGCGTGCGATTCACCAGATCGAAACTGGTGAGCACGCGCTTCTGATTCACGATATCGCTGTACACCCCGACGTAGCCGATGCTCTTGTACACCTGGCTCTGGTAGTCGTAGACCTCCCTGTCCTTGAGCAGGATCTGGGTGCGCGCCCCATGGATATCGGGCAGCTTCAGGCTATAGAGGTACGCCAGCACAGCCGCCACCCCCACGGCCACAGCCAGGAAGTACCAGTTCTTCGAGGCGATCCGTATGAAATAGCGCAGGTCCTTGGCATCAACGATGCTGCTGCGCTGCTGGGACTTGTGCGTGGCCATCGAAGGGTTGGAGCCGCCCAGGCGCTGGCCGGACCACTCGATTCGCGTGAAAGCGGCCAAATATAGTCCGGGCCATCCGGGGCGGCAGAATGCCGATTCGTGTCCCATCCGAG
>JAEUSX010000131.1 GCA_016788405.1 Flavobacteriales bacterium | reverse complement strand
GTGAGGTACTGGTCCTTCGGTTCGCCCGTCTTCAGGAATACCGTGCTGCCGCTGGACATGTCATGCACGCCGATGGTGACCTGGTGGCTCGCCTGTCCGGCCATCGGGTAGCGGATGGGCTCGAAGGTGCTGGGCTTGGTGCCGATGTCCTCCAGCATGTAGTTGGTCACCATGCTCTCATCCATCCGGTAGAACGCGAGCCGGCCGCCCTTCGGCCCCCAGAAGAGGCCCTTCTCCACGCCGTACTCGTTGCGATGCACGCTCTGTCCGTTCACGATTCCGTTGCCGCCGTCCGTGGTCACGGGCGTTGGCTTGTTCTTGCCGATGCCGGGGCGCATCACCAGCACATTGTCTTCGACCACGAAGGCTACCGATCCGCTCAGCGGCTCCACTTCTTCATGTCCGGCGCCCGCTCCGATGCGTGTGACCGGCCGCAGTTCCTGCTTCGAGATGTCAAAGCCGAGCAGCTGCTGGTTGTGCACGAATCGGAAGTTGTTCGCGTCCTTCCACGCGATCATCGGCCAGGCCTTCAGTTTGGCGCTGTCGGGCAACTGCGCATTCAGCGCGCCCAGCTCCACCAGCACACGGTCCGTGGTCTTGCCGAGATCGCCGCGCATGAGCTGCTCTCCTTTCACGTAGCTGTACCGGGGGGCGCCCTCGATCCATTGCAGGCCGCGCAGGCGTTCTGGTGCCAGGTCGGTGCCGGCCTTCAGCACGGCGTCCTTCAGGGTGAGTGTTGCTTGCTGGGCGGATGCACTGCACGCGGCAGTGGCAACGCAGATCAGGACGAGACGGCGGAGGTGATGCATGCGATTGGGGCCACGAGGGCCGCTAAGATGCCGAACCGCTGCGAGCCGTGCTCAGTTCGGGTCGCTGAAAGCGGGATCCGTGACGAAGCGCTGGTCGGTGAGCGCCTCCATGAAGGCTTTCAGATCAGCGCGCTCTTCCGCGCTCAGGTCGATCTGTCCGCCGGTCCATGGCCACATGTGGTTGTCCAGGTTGGGATCGTTCACGTTCACGCTATCGGCATAGAAGTCGATCACTTCCTCCAGTGTGGCGAAGCGACCATCGTGCATGTAGGGCGCGGTGAGCGCGATGTTGCGCAAACTGGTCACCTTGAAGCGGCCCCGGTCCTGCGTCTGCCCGGTGAGTTCCGCAAGCCCTTGATCCGGCCCCGGTGCCAGGCCGATGTTGCGGAAATCGTGGTCCTGGAAGAAGGGCGCCAGGTGGCAGAGGTCGCACTGCGCCTCGCCGAAGAACAGGTCCATGCCCCGCACCTCGGCATCGGTCATCGCGTTCGCGTCACCCTGATAGAAGTACCGGTCGAAAGGCGAATCGAAGCTGAGCAGCGTGCGCTCGAATTGCGCGATCGCTTTCACTACGCGAATGCTGTCGATGCCCGGCGATCCGAAGACGCGCGCGAAGAGCTGCGGGTAATCCGGCAGGCGGCGCAAGCGCGCTTCCACCACGGGCCAGGTGTTGCGCAGCTCCACGTGGTTCACCACCGGGCCGAGCGCTTGTTGCTCCAGGCTGCCCGCCCGTCCATCCCGGAAGAAGAAGTGGTCCCACAGCATGTTCTGCACGCTCATGCTGTTGCGCCGTCCTTCAGAGCCATCGGTGCCGAGCGAGAACCGCCTTGGGTCGGTGAAAGCGAATTGCTGCTGGTGGCAGCTGCCGCAGCTCATGCTGTAGTTGTCGGAGAGCGCCTTCTCGTAGAACAGCTTGCGCCCCAAGGCCACGCCTTCCACGGTGAGCGGGTTGTCGGCGGGCAGGTTGAGCGGCAGTGGCTGGTTCAGTGCCCAGAGAGGGATCTCCAGCGCCAACGGCGTGGTGCCGGTCTGGACTTCCTCGATCGGCAGAGCCGGGTCCTTCCGGCATGCGCTCAGCAGGAGCAGGCACAGGATGACAAGAAGGGCCGGGGCGCGCATCGCGATGCGAAAGTGATGAAGAAGAAGCTGTTCAAGGAGGCCCGAAACGAGGGTTCGCAAGGAATGCCGAATCCGTGAGCGCGCGCAGGAAGGCGACCAGGTCGGCGCGGTCCTGCTGCGAGAGGCGCACTTCGCCTCTTCGCCAGGGCAGCATATGCTCATCGAGTGTGGGCGAAGCCGTGCGCACATCATCCGCATAGAAATCAACGACTTCTTCCAACGTCGCGAAGCGCCCGTCGTGCATGTAGGGCGCCGTGACGGCGATGTTGCGCAAGGTGGGAGTCTTGAAGCGGCCGAGGTGCCAAGGCACGCCTGTGCGGCCGCCCATGCCGGGATCGACTGGCACGCTGTCCAGCCCGATGTTCACCACGTGATGCCCTTTGAAGAGCGGCGGCTCGTGGCAATCGACGCAATGCGCGCGGGTGAAGAAGAGGTCCTTGCCGCGTTTCTCTTGCGCATTGAGCGCGTCGGTCCGCTTCAGGTAGAAATAGCGGTCGAAGCGCGAATCGAGCGAGACCAAAGTGCGTTCGAACTGCGCGAGGGCGAAGGCGATGCGGAGACTGTCGATGCGCGCATCGCCGAAGGCGGCGGCGAAGAGCGGCGGGTATCGTGCATCACGGGCGAGGCGCTCGCTGACCACGCTCCAACGGCTCGCCATCTCGCGGTGCGCGGTCACCGGCTCGAAGGCCTGCAGCTCGAGGCTGAGGGCGCG
>JAEUSX010000099.1 GCA_016788405.1 Flavobacteriales bacterium | reverse complement strand
CCTCCGGCGAATGCGCATGCCGCGTTCCGCGTCAAGCGGCTCGGCCTGGAACCGGGAGCGATCACGGTGTCCATCGAGCCCCTGCTCAACATCGAAAGCACCGGGCCGCCCTTCGTATTCACGGACCTCGCTGACCTCGAGGCGCGCCTCGACTCCATTCCGATCACACTGGGGCCAGGCGTCCAGCAAGGCGATCCCGTGGAATACGCGATCGCCCTGAGCAATGGCGCGTTCACCTGGCGCACCACGGTTCGCAAAGCCGTGGGAACCGAAGTCGTGCTCTTCGCGGACGACTGCTCCTCACTGACGGCTTGGACCACGAATGGCTGGGGCACCACGGCTTCGCGCTTCACGAGCGCTCCTGCGTGCATCACCGATTCACCGCTTGGCGATTACCCATCCTTCGCGACCACGGAGATCACCACCGCGCAGCCCATCGACCTGAGCCTGACCGTTGCGCCCCGGCTCCTCTTCAACGCCTCATGGGAGATCGAATCGCGCAATGACATGGTGCAGGTGCTCGGCTCCGGCGATGGGTTGATCTGGACTCCCTTATGCGGACGTATCGCCCGGCCGGGGTACGCGAACCAGGGCCTCGGCGAACCCGTGTTCGATGCGCAGAGCCCCGACTGGCGCCGGGAGGAGATCGACCTCTCCGACCACACGGGCGGGCCGTTCTGGTTGCGGTTCCGCCTTTCGAGCAACGACAGCCGGGAATACGACGGCATCTACATCGATGATGTGCGCATCGTCGCCACTGACTTGATCGGTGGCGCAGGGCAAGCAACTGCTCACCTGGGGCTGAGCATCTTCCCCATCCCGGCCTCCGAGAATTTGGTGGTGAACGTGGATGCGCCGAGAGCGCAGGGAGCCCGATTCTTTGAACTGCATGACGTCATGGGCGCCTTGGTCAAGCGCGTCAGTGCGCAGCAAGGCCGTAACGAGCTTGTCATCGGCGATCTCGCGCCAGGCACCTATGCCTGCAAGCTGGTCGATGCCCGCGATGTCATCGCGACGCAACGAGTGGCGGTGATCCGCTGATCCGTATCGCGAACAGGCCACCACAGGGCCCGAATGCCCGTCCTTTGCACCTCGATGAGGCGCTTCTCATACCTGTTCGGCGTCGCGGCTGCCGTGTTCTGCCGTGATTCACGCGCCCAATGCCCCATCACCATAGCGGCATTCCCCTACCAGGAGGGCTTCGAGGCCAGCGCGGCCTGGAGCAGCGGCGGCGCGGGCAATGACTGGGCCTGGGGCACGCCATCGAAACCGGTGATCACAGGCGCGGCTGGCGGCACGAAGTGCTGGATCGTGGGCGGGCTGACCACCAGTTCCTACAGCCCGGGAGAGCAGAGCTGGCTCGAGAGCCCTTGCTTCGATTTCAGCGCTTTGCCCATCCCCTACATCTCGTTCAAGCTCTTCTGGGAATGCGAGCGCACGTACGATGGATTGGGCTTCCAGTACTCGCTGGACCAAGGAGCTTCCTGGAGCAACGTGGGATCGGTTGCGGATCAGCCGGACTGCTACACGCAGAACTGGTTCAATTCAGCCAGCATCAACAACCTCGACCTAGCCTCTCCGAGCGAGGGCTGGTCCGGGAGAGTGGGCGCTACGCAAGGTTCCTGCCTGGGCGGCCAGGGGAGCGGGGCCTGGCTCACCTCATCGCATTGCCTGGCCTGGCTCGGTGGTGAGCCGAGCGTGAAGTTCCGTTTCGCCTTCGGGGCCGGAACCACGTGCAATGGCTATGATGGCGTCGCCGTGGATGATGTGTTCATCGGGGAGGCGCCTTCGGAGCCCAACCCCGTGCAATGGACGTGCTTCGGTGATACGCTTTCGATCACCGGCATGCAGACCTGCGCCGATTCATGGGCCTGGGACTTCGGGGATCCGGCCAGCGGTGCCGCGAATACGAGCGTGCAGCAGACTCCGGAGCATGTCTTCAGCGCGCCGGGCACATACAACGTCACGCTCACACTGTCCTATTCCTGCCGGGCGCCCCAGGTGGTGCCGTTCAGCGTGACGGTACTCGATCTGCAGATCATCACTTCCAATCCCACCTGCGCTGGCAATGACGGCAGCGCGGAAGCCATCGTCAGCGGTGCTGCAGGCGCTATCAGCTATTTATGGAATCCCGGGGGATACACCACGAGCGCCGTGAGCGACCTGAGCGCAGGCACGTATGCCTTTGTCGCGAACGCGACCGGTGCTTGCCCGATCGGTCAGCTCTTCGCATTGGAGCCGCCTGCATCATCCCCGAGCGCTTCCATCTCATCAACGCCGGTGACGTGCTTCGGCTTCTCGGACGGCACCGCTGCGGTGCTGGTGAATGGAGGCACGCCGGCATACTCCTTCTCTTGGACGCCCAATGGCGGTACCGGTTCCTCCGCGAATGGGCTTTCGGCCGGCACCTACACCTGCACCGTGACTGATGCCGCCAATTGCGCCACGAGCGTGACGGTCACGGTTGACGAGCCCGATGCGATCGTGGTCACCGCTCAAGATGATGCGGCCTTGTGCCTGGGGGATTCGATCACGTTGACCGCATCGGCCACCGGCGGCACACCCGGCTTCACGTTCGACTGGTCGCCGCAAGGGCCCGCCGTCTCTCCGAGCAGCACAGCCGCGTTCACGGTCACGGCGACGGATGCGAACGGATGCGTCAGCGCGCCGGATGAGGTCGTCGTATCCATCGGCAGCGTGGCCACACCCACGTTCACCGTGTTCGACACGCTCGGCTGCTCGCCGCATTGCGCCTCCTTCACAGCGGACAACCCCAGCGATGAACTCGTCTGGGACTTCGGCGACGGAACCACCACCACCGGGCTTGATGAAGTGCGCCATTGCTTCATGCAGGGCGGCACCTTTGATGTGACCCTCACCGCCACGAGCGCTGACGGATGCAGCGGATCCTGGACCCTGCTCGCCGCGGTCGATGCGCTCCCATCACCGGTAGCGGATTTCACCGTTTCGCCGGCTGTGAGCACGATCGAGGAGCCCTTGATCTCGTTCTTCGACCAGAGCATCGGCGCTGATTCATTGGTGTGGTCCTTCGGCGTCGGCGATAGCAGCAGCAGCGCGCCTCGGCCCACGTTCGCGTACGACAGCGTGGCCTGCTATACGGTGCGGCTCTCGGCCTTGAATGATGTAGGATGCAGCAGCAGTTTCGAGTCGCAGGTGTGCATCGAATCGCCGTTCGGCCTGTGGGTGCCGAACGCGATCACGCCGAATGGCGATGGCTTCAACGACCGCTTCTTCGCGGTGACCACGGTCCAGGACCCACGGGAATTCGAGCTGCTCATCTTCAACCGCTGGGGCCAGGCGGTATTCAGCGGTGCTTCGCCTGAGGGTGGATGGGATGCTGCCAGCGCGCCGGATGGGGTGTACGCCTGGAAGCTGCG
>JAEUSX010000261.1 GCA_016788405.1 Flavobacteriales bacterium | reverse complement strand
GGGTAGGCGGGATCGATGGGCACGTAGGCAGCACCGGCCCTAACGATGCCGAGCACGCAGATGACCAGTTCGGAAGAACGCTCCAGGCAGATACCCACGGTCGCGGCAGGACCTGCTTTTTCATGCTGAAGGAGAGCGGCGACCACTGAGCTTCGCAGATCCAGATCGTCGTATGTGATGGCGCCGCCATCAAAGACGAGGGCTGTTTCGGCGCCGTGCGCTTTGAATGATGGCTGGAGGAGGTCGAATAGGTTGTCGCTGTTCAAAGTGCCTGCGGGCATGCTCATCAGGTGGCTCTGTTGAATGATTCGAAGGGCGGGGCGTTATGACCCGCAGTGCAAGAATCCTTGGAACGGCAATTCCTGCAGGCAGGTTGCTGGCGAATCCGGCCTCGGGCCGAAGGTAGCCGCGCGTGGAGCGGGTCTTCTGCGAAGGTGATGGAGTTGTTGAGGCACGGCGGTGGATGAAGCGCCAGGATACAGATGCAAGCTCGCTCTGTGTGCCCGAGCCTGCGGGTCCATCCGTCTATCTTCGGCGGCCTTTTTCGGAAGCATGACCCGTCTCCGCCCGGTACTTGCCCTGCTGCTCCTGTGCAGCGCTGTCCTCGGGCAGGCGCAAACCGTCGGTCATGACCGCTCCGTGCGCCTCTGGGCCACGGTGCAGGCCACCCCGCCACGCATCACGCTCGATTGGCTGGACCACTCCAATGTGACGGGATACACCATTTACCGGAAGCTCAAGGGCGGTACGTCCTGGGGCGCTTCCATCGCGACGCTCGGTGGCACGGCCCTTCAGTACGTGGACAATGCTGTTTCGGTGAATACCAGCTACGAGTACAAGATCATCCGCACCACGGCGAACCTCGGGAACGGCTACGGCTACGTGAACGCGGGCATAGAACTGGCTATGGTCGAAGCACGTGGTAAGCTGGTGCTGCTGGTGGACAACACTTTTACCACTTCCCTGTCCGCGCAGATCACGCAGTTGATCCAGGACTTCGAAGGCGATGGCTGGACGGTGATCAGGCACGATGTGAGCCGCACGGCCCCGGTCACGACCATTAAAGCGTTGGTGAGTTCCGCTTACAATGCCGACCCGACCAGGATGAAGGCGGTCTTCTGCCTCGGGCACGTGCCTATCCCCATGAGTGGGAACCTGGCCCCCGATGGGCACGGTGAGCATTACGGAGCCTGGGTGGCCGATGTGTATTACGGTGAGATGAACGGTTCCTGGACCGACAACACCGTGAATAGCACCTCTGCGGCGTGGACGCGCAACTACAATGTGCCGGGCGATGGCAAGTTCGACCAGACCACCATACCGACTGCGGTTGAGCTCGCCGTTGGACGCGTCGATTTCTACGACCTGCCTTCTTTCAGCCAAAGCGAGACCACGCTCACGGCGAACTACCTCAACCGCCTGCACCAGTGGAAAGTGAAGCAGCTCACCTCGGTGGAGCGCGCGGTGATCGATGACAACTTCACCGGCTACGGCGATGCCTTTTCTCAGAATGGCTGGCGGGGCTTCGCTCCGTTGGTGCATCCGAACAACGTGGTAGCCGGCGACTACCACACCGCGCTGGCCAGCGGCAGCCACCTCTGGAGCTATGGGTGCGGCGGCGGCTGGTGGACCAACGCCAATGGCGTGAGCAGCACGGACCAATTCGCCAGCAGCAGCCCGCAGGCCATCTTCACCATACTCTTCGGGAGCTATTTCGGCGACTGGGACTTCACCGACAACCTGATGCGCGCTTCCATGGCATCGGGCACCACGCTCGCCAATTTCTGGGCGGGTTATCCCAACTGGTACTTCCACCACATGGGCATGGGCGAGACCATCGGCTACGCGACGGTCACCACCCAGAACAATGGCAACGGCCATTACGAGCCGGCCAACCCGCAGCCTGGACGTGTGCACATCTCTTTGCTCGGCGACCCCTCGTTGCGGATGCACATCGTTGCGCCGCCGTCGAATGTCATGGCCAACTCGGCCTCGGGCATCAGCACCACCGTGAGTTGGACCGCTTCCGCGGAATCAGGGCTGGCAGGCTACCACGTGTACCGCTTCAACAATGCCACGCAGGAATGGGAGCGGCGCACGACCACGGCAGTGGCGGGGACGAGCTACGTGGACAATACCACAGGGCTCAATGGAACGGTGCGCTACATGGTGCGCGCGCTGAAGCTTCAGATTTCGCCGAGCGGCAGCTATTGGAACCTGAGCCTGGGGGCATTCGGCCAGGTCACGTTGAACCAGCAGGTCACCGATTGCCTTGGCATCGTTGGGGGCACTGCATTGCCCGGAACGCCATGCAGTGATGGGAATCCCTGCACCACCAACGATCTGTGGAGCGGCGCGTGCCAATGCTCAGGTACGAGCAGCGGCGATACGGACGGCGATGGCACCTGCAACGCCTTGGATGGATGCCCGAACGATGCCAACAAGACAGCCCCCGGCCAGTGCGGATGCAGCAACCCGGAACCGGGCACGGCGTGCAACGACGGGAATGGCGCGACGATCAATGATGTGATAGGCGCCAATTGCCAATGCGCTGGTCAAATGGTGGATTGCTTGGGCGTGGCGGGCGGAAGCGCGCTTCCGGGCACCGCCTGCAACGACAACAACGCCGCCACAGGAAATGACGCTTGGAACGCCCAATGCCAGTGCATCGGCCAGGTGATCGATTGCCAAGGCGTGGCCGGAGGTAGCGCGCTGCCTGGTTCCGCATGCAACGACAATGACGCGGGCACCATCAACGATGCATGGACCGCCTCGTGCGCGTGCATCGGCCAGGCTGTGGATTGCCTCGGAATGCCGAATGGCACCGCGGTGCCCGGATCACCGTGCGATGACGGTGACCCATTAACGGGGAATGACGCTTGGAGCGCAAGCTGTCAATGCGCGGGCCTACTGATCGACTGCAATGGCGTTCCCGGTGGCGGTGCTGTGGTCGACAACTGCGGCATTTGCGGCGGCAACGACGATTGCATTGACGTGAGCGCATGCTTCGCGCTCACCGGTTCGCCGAATCCCGACGGGGAGGAGGCCACGAACGGCAACATCTACAACAACACCGGCGCGCTCGACCTGGTCTTCGACGGCGAGCCCAATCCTTGGCGCGGCAATCAGTTCGTGGCCATGCGATTCACCGGCGTCAGCGTGCCGCCAGGAGCCACCATCGTCAGCGCGCACGTGCAATTCACTTCTCGAGGAAATTCCGGGGCAGACCCCTGCTCCTTGCTGGTCTCTTTCGAAGATGCGGACAATGCCGCGGCACTGGGCTGGAATCCATTCAATTTCTCATCGCGACAGCAGACCGGAGCCGTGCCCTGGGCGCCTCCGCTTTGGCCGACCGCGAATCAGAGCGGAGCTGCACAACGGACGCCGAACCTCGCCGGCATCCTTCAGGCCGTGATCGATCGTCCCGGATGGGCCACCGGGAACAGCGTGGTGGCATTCGTGGAAGGCGCAGGTCGCCGCTCCAGCTGGAGCTGGGACCAGGATCCAGCGCGTGCGGCGCGCTTGTGCGTGGCGTATGCGCTGCCGCCGACTGATTGCGAAGGCGTGGCAGGTGGCACGGCGCTTCCAGGCTCGGCTTGCGATGACAACGACGCGCAAACAGGGAATGATGCCTGGCAGAGCGACTGCACGTGCGCGGGACTTCCGTTTGATTGCGCAGGAACCCCCGGTGGCAATGCGCTTCCAGGAACTCCCTGCGACGATGGCCTCGGCACGACCGGCAACGACACCTGGCAGAACGACTGCACCTGCGCTGGCCTCATGATCGATTGTGCTGGCGTACCGGGCGGGAGCGATCTCCCGGGATCCCCTTGTGACGATGGGATGGCGCTCACGGTCAACGATGCCTATGGATCGGATTGCATTTGCGCTGGTGAGCCGGTGTCAATCGATTGCGAAGGGGTGATCGACGGAACGGCATTGCCCGGAACACCTTGCGATGATGGAGATGCGAGCACTGGCGCCGATGCCTGGAGCGTGCAGTGCCAGTGCATAGGCGTGCCATACGATTGCGAAGGCATTCCGGGTGGGACAGCGATTCCGGGGGCAATCTGCGATGACGGCGATCCGCTAACGGGCAGCGATGCGTGGCAAGGCGACTGCACCTGCGCAGGCCTGTTGCTCGACTGCGAGGGCGTGCCCGGCGGCAATGCCTTGCCCGGAGCGCCATGCGACGATGGAAGCGCACTGACCGGGGCTGATGCCTGGCAGGGCGACTGCACCTGCGCGGGTCTTGCGCTCGATTGCATGGGCTTGCCAGGCGGGCCCGCTCTGCCCGGATCTCCATGCGATGACCTTGATCCAGGCACAGGCAACGACGTCTGGAGCATCGACTGCGGATGTGCTGGCGAGTTGATCGATTGCCTCGGGGCGATCGGCGGCGCGGCGTTGCCCGGCACACCATGCGATGATGGTGATGCCCTGACCGGTGCGGATGCGTGGGGCGCTGACTGCAACTGCGCCGGTCTTCCAATCGATTGCCAAGGCATTCCAGGGGGCACCGCGATCGTCGGTGCGCCTTGCGATGACGGCGATCCGCTCACCGGCGATGATCTGTGGGGAGCGGATTGCACCTGCGCTGGACTGGTGGTCGATTGCCAAGGCACAGCAGGTGGTGCGGCGCTTCCTGGATCGCCATGCGACGATGGGGACTCCGGCACCGGCAGCGATGCATGGCAGCTCGACTGCACTTGCTCAGGCATCCTGATTGATTGCCTCGGCGTGATCGGAGGCGGGGCCTTGCCGGGAACGCCGTGCAACGATGGGAGCATCTTCACCGGCAACGATACCTGGCAGCCGGACTGCACTTGCGCTGGGCTGTTCTATGATTGCCAAGGGGTGCCCGGAGGACCAGCCCAGCCAGGAACGCCTTGCGATGATGGCGATCCTGTCTCGGTGCAGGATACATGGAGCGACGGCTGCGATTGCGTGGGCCTCTACCCCGACTGCCTCGGCATCATCGATGGACCCAACGTGCCTGGAACGCCATGCGACGACGGGGATCCCGACACCGCCAACGACCTTTTCACGATCACGTGCGACTGTGTGGGCATGCTCCTCGACTGCCAGGGGGTGCCGGGCGGAGGCGCTTTGCCGGGAACCGCCTGCGACGACGGGAATGCGAACACCGGCAATGACCAGTGGACCAGCACCTGCCTGTGCATCGGTCAGGCCTTTGACTGCCTCGGCATCGCCGGCGGTCTGGCACTGCCCGGCACGCCGTGCGATGATGGCGACCCCGGCACGGTGAGCGATTCCTGGACACTGGGCTGCGATTGCATCGGTCTGGAGGTGGATTGCGCCGGCGTGATCAACGGCACCGCATTCATCGATGATTGCGGGCAATGCGCGGGCGGGAGCACGGGGGTGGTGCCCAATCCGGATGGCGATGGCGATGCCGTGGCGGATTGCATCGACAACTGCCCCGGACAGTCTAATGCGGCGCAGGATGATTTCGATGAGGATGGAATCGGGACGATCTGCGATAACTGTCCTTGGGTGCCTAATCCTGACCAAGCCGATGCGAACAGCAACGGTCTGGGCGACGCATGTGATGACATCGGAATACTCGAGCACAGTGAATTGCCCGCGTTGAGCCTCCATCCGAATCCCACCATGGGAGCGGTTCGACTTTCAAACGTGCCTGGCGCCGTCTCGATCCTCCTGCTCGACGTTACCGGCTCCGTGGTCCGCACACAAGCCTTCGCGACCGTTCTGGATCTGGCGGGCCTTGCACAGGGCACCTATTCGATTCTCGTGCTCGACTCGAAGCAACGGCCGCTCGCACGCGCGCGTGTCGTGCGCTTCTAAGGCGCTGCGCCATTCGGCGAGACGAAGCATTCCGACCCAGAGTTGATGGCCTTTGTCGTTTCGGTGTAACCGCGGCCTCCCCGAACGGGT
>JAEUSX010000258.1 GCA_016788405.1 Flavobacteriales bacterium | reverse complement strand
CACGGTGAACGACACGCCATGGATGTGCATGGGATGCGCCATGTTCGAGTTGTTCACGATGTTCCATACCTCCACCGTGCCGAGCTGCATCGTGTCGTTGATCACATCCATGTCGAACATGAGCCCGTTGATCATGAACATGCCCATGCCCACCATGCCCATGCCGGTGATGGTCTTGGTGCGCGTCCGGATGCTCTCGGCTTCCACGGGCATGGGAACCGTGAGCAAGGAGGCGGGCACCGCGGCCACCGGCTGGGCCGTGGGCGGCGTCACGCGGATGCGGAGCACGGGGAAATCAACGCCGTTGAGAAGGCTGCTCTCCCAGACCATGTTGTTCGAGCCGGGCACGGTGAGCGGCAACTCGGAACCATAGCTCATCAGCAGCAGGCTGTCTCCCTCCATGCCGTTGAGGTCGAGCAGCACTTCGGCGCGCTCGCCGTTGCTCAGCCAGAGGCGATCCGTCGCGGCTGGCGCTGGCAGCAGGCCCCCATCATTGGTCACCACGTGCATGTCCTGACCATTGTCGAATCCAAGCGCGTAAATGCGGGCGTTGGATCCATTCAGCAGGCGCAACCGCACCACTTGAGCGGGCAATTCGAGGTAGGCGTTCGGCGTGCCGTTCACCAGCACCGAATCGCCGAAGGGATAGAAGGCGAAATCGCCGTTGGCGAGGAATTTCCGGTCCTGGATCACCACGGGGAAGTCGTCCACGCCGTAGGTGCGCGGCAGCGCGAGCTGCGCTTCTTCATCATCCTGTACGATGATGAAGCCGGCGATGCCGAAGTTGGCCTGCTCGGCCGTGAGCTCGTGCGGGTGCGGATGGTACCAGTAGGTGGCCGCAGGGTTCTTCACTTCGAACTCGGCCATCCACGATTCGCCGGGATCGATGATGCGCTGCGGACCGCCATCCATCTCGCCGGGCACGTGCATGCCGTGCCAGTGCATGCTCGTCATCTCCGCCAGTTCATTGTGGATGCGGATGCGCGCGGTGTCGCCGCGATGCAGGATCAGCGTGGGCCCGAGGTACTCCGCGCTCGCGCCGTAGGTGCTCGTATTGATGCCGGGATAGAACTGGTGCACGTGCTCATCAGTCACCAGCTCGAAGGTGTCCAGGTCGAGCGCGGGTGGGATGGCGAGGGGATTCTGAGCGGCGCAGGGCGCGGCGAGCAGCATGAACGGGAAGAGCAATCGGTCAAATGCCATGGGTCGCAGGTTGAATGGCGCAACCTAGGCTTCGTCGCATGCGCTCGGCCTGATGAAGGTCAACCGCTGCGCTCGTCGCCGCCAGGATGAAGCGCGACTCCGTGCTGCTCAAGCCGTGCGACGCGAGGTGGTGAGGGCTGCTCCGATCAACATCCACGCCGAGAGGGGCAGGAGCACGCTCGCACCGAAGAGCGTCCAGTAATAACCGGGCATCATCCCCCACCCTGCCCAGAACATCGTTCCCTGGGCGAAGAGCAGCAGTTCGCTGAGCATGAAGCCGGCCACGAAGAGCACAAGCGCCCACCGCGCCGCCCGGTCGTGCTCGTGCAGCCATCGGCGCATCAGCGCGAAGGCCAGCAGGATGGCCGTGGCCGCGCCGAGGGTGTTCATGTGGATGAAGCCGATGACGTAGTTGCGCAGCGTGAGGGCCATGTCGGCCACGGCAGGCACGGCCACCGCCGCTTGCGCCATCACCTTGAAGGCCATGGCCAGCAAGGCCGCGCCGATGAGGCCGCGCATCCAGGGCGTGGTGTTGGCCCGCAGCTGCACCCCTGCTCTCCGCAGCAAGGTGAGCGTGCGCCATGCCGCGATGAACTGCATCAGCACGCCGGCGGAATTCACCGCGTACACGGGCCAATGGCGCTCCGACCAGGCAACGGCCAGCGCGAACGTGAGCACCGTGCTCACGGCCCAGAGCGTGATGGTGAGCGCGTCGAGCCGGACCTCCACGCCGACCTGCTCGGCCCAACGGCTGCCGATGGCCATGACGGCGAACCAGAACCAGCCATTGAACTGGAAATGCAGGAACCACTGGATGCTCCAGTAGTACCACTCTGAACCGGCCAGCTTGGAGGCCATGATGGGCCCCATGGCCCAGATGCCGATGGTGCTCACCGCCTGGAACACGAGGGCCAACCGCGCCAGGAGGCGGCTGCCGTGCGCCGGCCAGTGGGTTGTCGCCTTCCACACCATGGCGACCAAGGCATACCCGATGAGCACTTGCAGCGCGGAGAACGAGATGCTCAAGGTGCCATAGCCCTGCATCGGGAAGCTCACCAGCATGGCCAGTACGCAGATCTGGGATGCGGTCATCCACTTCCAGAATCCGGACCGCAGCGCGCGCTCATCCTGCCCGCACAAGGCGATGAGCAGGCCTGGGAAGAGCCAGCCCAGCATGGCCACGTGCGAGTGCGCGTGCAGCCACGGTTTGAAGAGCAGCCAAGGCATCTCCACCACATAGATCAATCGCAGCAGCGCACCGATGCTCGCGGCGATGGCGAAGCACAGCAGCGCGATCAGGAACCATCGGCGAGGCGCCCTGCCTTGCTCATCACCGTGGGGGAAGGGTCGGTCCATCATCTCATGCGTTTCGCTGACAAACGTCATATACCGGACGAAAAGGTCCGCTGAGATTTGTCACGAATCCAAGACCCAACACCACCATGAAGGCCAAGAGAATCCGAATCGCAGCAATGCTCGCCGCAAGTGCCCTGATCCTGCATGCTTGCGGAGGCGGCGCCAATGAAGGAGCGAGCGCAGGCCCTCCTGGCACTGAGAGCCAGGCGCCGGGCGCGGAGAGCCAGGATGAATCGAAGCCCGCCGGAATGATCACGGCGGCCGACCTCTCCTTGGGCGACATCGACCCGGCGATGGCCGAGAAGGGCAAGACCACGTACGATGTGAAGTGCCAAGCCTGCCACAGCATGGGCGAGAACCGGGTGGTGGGTCCCGGCTGGAAGGGCATCACCACGCGGCGGGAGCCTGCGTGGATCATGAACATGATCCTGAACATCGACATGATGCTCGCCGAGGATGAGGAAGCACAGAAGCTCCTTGAGCAATGCCTCGTGCGGATGCCCAACCAGAACCTGAGCAAGGAGGAAGCACGCGATGTGCTTGAGTTCATGCGCACCCTTTGATCAACACGGAAACGACGCCAAACCCAAACCGGCGCCCGAACGCGGCGCGAAAATCATGAGAACCAGACTTGTTCCGATCGGCGGGCTGCTCTTAGCGGCCACTGGACTCCTCTTCGCCTTCAATGCCATGCAGGGCTGCCGTCCGAGCGCGGCCAAGTCCGTCGCCACGGGCGACGCGGCCAGCAAGGTGTACGTGAAGCCCGGATCGCACGATGAATTCTACAACATGGTGAGCGGCGGCTTCAGCGGCCAATTGGCCATCTATGGACTGCCCAGCGGCCGTTTGCTGCGTGAGGTGCCCGTGTTCAGCC
This sequence comes from Flavobacteriales bacterium, assembly GCA_016788405.1. Taxonomy (GTDB): domain Bacteria; phylum Bacteroidota; class Bacteroidia; order Flavobacteriales_F; family PHOS-HE28; genus PHOS-HE28. The sequence goes on along the minus strand of JAEUSX010000258.1, from coordinate 2,244 downwards.
AGGATCCGGAGACCGGCTGGGGCTACAGCGAGGAGAGCAAGGGCATGCTCATGACCACCAGCGGCTTCATCCCCTGGGACGACAGCCACCACCCCGAGCTCTCGCAGGCCAACGGCGTGCCCGATGGCAAGTGGTGCTTCATCAACGGCAACAACACGCCGCGCATCGCCCTGGTCGACCTGGGCACCTTCCGCACCACCAGCATCATCGAGATCCCGAACAGCGCGGGCAACCACAGCTCGCCCTTCACCACCGGGAACAGCGAGTACGTGGTGGCGGGCACACGCTTCAGCGTGCCCATGGGCACGGATGCGCAGCGCGACGTCCCCATAAACACCTATAAGGAGAACTTCAAGGGCACCGTCTCCTTCATCCATCCGGACCCCGAGACGGGCAAGATGGACATCGCCTTCCAGATCGTCACTCCGGGCGTGAACTTCGACCTGAGCCATGCGGGCAAGGGGCCGAGCGAAGGCTGGTTCTTCTTCAGCTGCTACAACACCGAGCAGGCCTACAGCCTGCTGGAGGTGAACGCCAGCCAGCGCGACAAGGACTTCATCATGGCCGTGAACTGGAAGATGGCCGAGCAGCTGGCCAAGGAAGGCAAGGGCAAGCGCGTGTCGGGCAGGCATTACAGCAACTGGTGGAATGAATCGACGCATTCGAGCGAATCCACCGTGCATGAAGAGGTGCTGCAGCTGGATCCGAAGGAGCACCCCGGCCTGGTTTACTTCATGCCCTGCCCCAAGAGCCCGCACGGTTGCGATGTCGACCCGACCGGCAAGTACATCGTGGGCAGCGGCAAGCTCGCGGCTCTGATCCCGGTGTTCTCCTTCGAGAAGATGCAGAAGGCCATCGCGGCGAATGATCTGGAGGGCGATTTCGCGGGCCTTCCCGTGCTGAAGTACGAGAGCGTGCTGCACGGCGAGGTGAAGAAGCCCGGCCTCGGGCCGCTGCACACCGAGTTCGACGCCAACGGCAACGCGTACACCAGCTTCTTCGTGAGCAGCGAGATCGTGAAGTGGAACGTGGAGAAGCTCGAAGTGGTGGACCGCGTGCCCACCTACTACAGCATCGGCCACCTCTGCGTGCCGGGCGGCGACAGCAAGCAGCCGTGGGGCAAGTACGTGATCGCCTACAACAAGATCACCAAGGACCGCTACCTGCCCACGGGACCGGAGCTCACGCAGAGCGCGCAGCTCTTCAGCATCGACGGCGACAAGATGGAGCTGCTCCTCGACTTCCCCACCACGGGCGAGCCGCACTATGCGCAGGCCATCCCCGCCGACCTCGTGAAGCCGCGTGAGGTGAAGTTCTTCAAGATCGACGAGAACAAGCACCCCTACGTGGCCAAGGGCGAAGGCGAGACCAAGGTGGAGCGCAAAGGCAAGGAGGTGCACATCTGGATGACCACCATCCGCTCGCACTTCGCGCCGGACAACGTCGAAGGCGTGAAGATGGGCGACGAGGTGTACTTCCACGTCACCAACCTCGAGCAGGACTGGGACGTGCCGCACGGCTTCGCCGTGAAGGGCGCCGCGAACGCCGAGCTGCTGATCATGCCCGGTGAGACGCAGACCCTGAAGTGGGTGCCGGACCGAGTGGGCGTGTGGCCCATGTACTGCACCGATTTCTGCTCCGCGCTCCACCAGGAGATGCAGGGCTACATCCGCGTGTCGCCTGCGGGAAGCAATGTGGAACTCGTGGGCCGCGTGGTGAATGACAATGCGGTCGTGAACTGAACCGAGCGAACCTCCTGCGACGGCCCCGGCTCTCGTCGGGGCCGTCGCATGATCGAACTGACCATGAGGACCATCTCCCGCATCATGATCGCGCTTTCGGCCTTGGCGCTCATCATCCTGCTCTACGTGCCCATCTGGCGCATCGACCTGCAGGCCCCCCAATACCCCGAAGGCCTCTTCATGCAGATCTGGTCCGATCATTTCTCGGGCGATGTGGAGAAGATCAACGGCCTGAACCACTACATCGGCATGGCGCACATCGAGGATGAGATGTTCGCCGAGTTCACCTACCTGCCCAAGGTGCTCGTGGTGCTCGCCGTCCTCGGACTGGTGGCGGCCATCTGGGGCCGCAGGATCCTGCTGGTGGCCGGCCTGGTGACCCTCTCGCTCTTCGGCGCGTGGGCCCTCTGGCGCATGTGGGACTGGGGCTACAAGTACGGCCACGAGCTCGACCCGCGCGCGGCGATCAAGGTGGAAGGCATGGCCTACCAGCCGCCGCTCA